>JBDKFR010000080.1:0-5940 GCA_039798645.1 Bacteroidota bacterium | reverse complement strand
TGCCGTTTTTTGATAAAGTATAGTGAATCGGACCTGACAATATCTCTTTTGTTAATGGATGCCATTCACCCAATATAGCTGCATTATCAAAAGCCTTTGCTTTTTCCCAAGGAAGTCCTTTGTCCTTTAATTTATTTTGCAAGTCACGTGCAGTAAAATCAATTCCTACAGTGATCGCATCACAGTAATCAATAACAGGTATTCCATCAGGATGTAACTCAGTTAAATTTTTTCCTTTCTTACTAACGCGTAATACCAATTCTCCTTCAAAATGCAAATCATTTGTAAAACTTGGTATAGAAAAATTTTCACCTTTCGGTAATACAGCTGTATCAGGCTTCATAAAAATAATTGCTGATGTTGGCACTTCATTTCCTAATTCATGTGCATGCTCAACATAATTACGTCCAATACAAAATATACTCATAAAAATATTTTAAGTTTTTGATAATAATTAGTGCTAGTCTATTTTAATATCCAATCCATTTGCAATAGTCATGGTACGCGCCAATCCTATTGCTGCAAAGGATTCAATCACTTCCACACATTTTTGAATTTTCAAATCAATTAATTTCCTTTCATCTAGCGCCCATTTCCCTAATACAAAATCCACTTGTTGCCCTTTGGCAAAATTATTGCCAATACCGAATCTTAATTTTGGATACGCATCGGTGCCTAATGTTAATTGAATATCTTTTAAACCATTATGCCCAGCATCAGATCCAGATGCACGCAAACGAATTTTAGAAGTAGGTAATGCTAAATCATCTACAATGGTCAAGGTGTTTTCTAAATCTACTTTTTCTTTATCCATCCAATATTTAAAAGCTTTACCACTTAAGTTCATAAAGGTGGTGGGTTTTACACATATAAAAGTCTTGCCTTTCCATTTTACTTCAGCCACTTCAGCCAAACGATCTAATTTAAAAAATCCTCCATGTTTGATGACAAAAGCATCCAACACATCGAAGCCAATATTGTGCCTGGTGTGTGCATATTCGGAACCAATATTTCCTAATCCTACGAGTAAAAATTTTGACATAACTGTTTAATCCGTTCAAGTTCAAAAATACGCAAAAAAAATCCCCAAGGGATTTTAAAATCTTTAGAGGTTTTTGAGGTTGGATTTATATTTTATAAAATCAAACCTCAAAAACAAAAATCCCCCCGTGTTATCGGAGGGATTTCATATTCAAATAATGTAAAATTATTTTTTAGCTTTTGCTGCCTCAGACTCTTCTTGTTTTAACTGACGAGTCATAACAATTGAAGCTACTGGGATACGTGGAGGATTCAACACTTCAATGTTTGGAACATTGATATCTTGTACACGAATATTACCATTTAATTCTAAGTTAGTGATATCTAATTCGATAAACTCTCTTAAATCCTTTGGTAAAGCTTTTACTTTAACTGCCTTAATTTTAACAATCAACTTACCACCGGCTTTAACACCTGCAGCTGATCCTGTTAATTTTAAAGGTAAAGTTGCGATTACTTTTTTGTTGTCAACTAATTCTAATAAGTCAACGTGCAATAAAGCATCTGATACTTTATGAAACTGTAAATCCTTCAAGATACACTTGTAAGTTTTACCGTCTACTTTAACTTCTGCTATTTGGAATTCACTTGTGTACACCAATGGCTTGAAAGCCTTTGCAGAAGCATAGAAATTTACTTCTGTAGCACCCCCGTAAATTACACCTAGCACATTGTCCTGAGAGCGTAGTTGGCGGGCGACTTTTTTGCCAGCTTCGGTCCTCAAGTGGCCTTCGATTGTAACTGTTTTCATACGAAAATTTTGTTTTTTAAAAATGCGGCTTCGTTTTCACGAAACCTCCCAATATTCTTTCTCAATAATGGAGCGCGAAGATAAGTAATAAAAAAGGAGAAACCAAAGTCTCTCCTTAATATTATATAAGTTATTGATTATTAGCTTCTTGCCTTTAATTGTGAGTGTACAAATAGGCTTGTAATACTCTTATTTTCATAGGCATTTCTGATAGCAATCGCGAATAAATCAGCTACAGTCACCACTTTGATTTTAGGAGATTCATGCTTTGCAGGAATCGTGTCTGAAACTACTAATTCTTCTAAAATAGAATTTTCAATATTTTCGTACGCTTTTCCACTCAAAACTGGGTGCGTGATTAAAGCACGTACGGTTCTAGCGCCTTTCTCCTTCAATAAAGCTGCTGCTTTTACCAAAGTACCGCCAGTATCACAAATATCATCAATTAGTATAATGTCCTTTCCAGTCACATCACCGATCACCACCATACTTGCTATTTCATTTGCACGCTTGCGATGTTTATCACAAATCACCATTTCGGCATTAAAATAATTGGCTACTTCACGCACACGGTTGGTACTTCCTACGTCTGGTGCTGCGAAACACAAGTTCTCTAATTTTAAAGACTCTATATAAGGAATAAAAATAGCAGAACTGTCCAAGTGATCCACTGGCACATCAAAGAAACCTTGAATTTGTGCAGCATGTAAGTCCATTGTAATAACTCTGTTCGCGCCTGCAGCTTCCAATAAGGTAGCAATTAACTTTGCTCCAATTGCCACCCTTGGTTTATCCTTACGATCCTGACGGGCAAAGCCATAATAAGGAATCACAACAATAATTTTATAGGCACTAGCTCGTTTTGCAGCGTCAATCATCAATAATAACTCAAATAAGTTATCGGTTGGCGCGTAAGTACTTTGTACTAAAAAAACATAGTCTCCACGTACACTTTCTAGGAAAACGGGCTGAAACTCCCCATCACTAAATTTTTGGATATTTATTTTACCAATGGGTGCTCCAAATCGCTGTGCGATTTTTTCGGCTAAGGCTGTAGATCCAGTGCCAGAGAATATTTTAACAGAAGGGTTCATGAGGTGGTTGAATGTGGGTCAAAGTTATCATTCTGTTTATCATTTAAGAAACATTAACATGGCTACTTTTCAACAAGTCATTCACTTAGTTAAAAATTCTATTTTTTTTCTAGTATTTATACCCTTATGTCATGTGATAATTAAAGATATTTTAGCCTAAAATGTCAAATTCACTAGCCATTAAAAGTTGGGCCTTAAACGACCAACCCATTCATAAACTATACCATAAAGGAGCAAAGTACTTGACCGATGTTGAACTAATTGCTATCATTTTACAACATGGCACGCCTCAAAACAATGCTGTTGACTTGGCCAGGGTATTATTAATGAATTGTAATAATGATTTGCAAAAACTCTCAAAATTATCAGTTCAGGATTTATTGCAAATGAAAATTAATGGCATTGGGAAAGTAAAGGCAATAAGAATTATTGCAGCAATTGAACTTGGCTCAAGAAGAATGTTTAAAACGGGGTTAGGAAAAAATATATTTCAAAGTGGCGATGTAATTGCACATTTAAAATATTGTTTGCAATTTGAATCTCGTGAAATTTTTATGGTGCTTTTATTAAACCAAGCTAATAAAATAATTTATGAACAAATACTTAGTGAGGGCGGAATAACGGGTACTGTAGCGGACCCTAGGGTATTATTCAAATTAGCTTTAAGTCATGAAGCCACGGGTATTATTATTTGCCACAATCATCCAAGTGGACAATTACAACCTAGTAGAATGGACGACCTGCTTACTGAAAAAGTAAAAAGAGGTGCCAATTTTTTAGACATAAAATTAATAGACCATATTATAGTCAGCACAGAAGGATATTATAGTTATGCAGAAAAAAGCAATAACTGGTAGGCCTTAAATGAACAACTCGAAAAGTTTATGCTTGAGCAGTAGGCCCGCCAAAATTCATTGGAATTTCAACTGGCAACATATCACCAATCGCCCCATTTGCGTCTTCAAATTTTTCAACATTTTCAACCAAGGCTTTCATGAATCTTTTAGCATGCATAGGTGTTAAAATCACACGAGACTTTACTTTACTTTTTGGGGTACCTGGCATTACATTCACAAAGTCAATGACGAACTCAGCATTGCTATGGGTAATGATGGCTAAATTAGCATAAGATCCTTCCGCAATTTCTTCACTTATTTCAATGTTAAGGGGCTGATTAGGGTTTTGTTCCATATTAATATTTGAGCAGCAAAGATACAGGGGATGAAATGTTTAAAAAAAAATTCTATCCCTGTTTGACTATGAACTAAATTTGCGCCATGTTAGTATTAGATGGTAAAATAGCCTCCGCAGCAGTAAAAGCAAGTCTTTTAAAACAAACCCAAGCATTAGCAGCAGCTGGTAAACGTACACCTCACTTGGCAGCCATTTTGGTTGGCAATAATGGGGCAAGTGAAACCTATGTAGCAAGTAAAGTAAAAAACTGCGACGAAACCGGATTTGGAAGCTCCTTAATTCGATTCAATGACGATGTAACCGAAGCCGAATTATTAGCTAAAATAAATGAGCTGAATGCTGATAGTAATGTGGATGGCATTTTAGTGCAATTGCCTTTGCCAAAGCACATTGATGACGAAAAAATTATTGAAACCATACATCCTGATAAAGACGTGGACGGATTTCATCCAACCAATATCGGTAGAATGGTACAGGGATTTGATACTTTTATTCCAGCCACGCCTTATGGTGTTTTATTAATGCTGGAGCATTTTAATATTGAAACTAAAGGCAAGCACGTTGTTGTGATTGGTCGCAGCAATATTGTGGGAAGACCGATGAGTATATTATTAAGTGGAGATAGACCTCAAGGAAATGCTCATGTAACACTTTGTCACCGATATACACCAAAGGAAGAGACTGTTAGAATGGCTCAACAAGCTGATATATTAATTGTTGCAGTGGGTATTCCTGAATTTGTGACTGCCGACATGATCAAACCAGGAGCAGTAATCATTGATGTAGGTATTACACGCGTTGAAGACGCTACAGCTAAAAAAGGTTTCCGTATTAAGGGTGATGTAAACTATGAACAAGCCATTACAAAAGCCTCAGCTGTGACGCCCGTTCCAGGCGGTGTTGGCTTAATGACTATTGCAGGATTATTAAAGAATACCATGAAAGCATACGAAGGCAAATTTTATCATGTATAAATAAAGTCTTCCTTAAACAATACTTTCATCACTTTTTATATGAGTAACATCCAACCACAACAATATCCAGTCATGGAAATGTTTTATTCTTTGCAAGGCGAAGGATATCATCAAGGTAAAGCTGCGTATTTTATTCGCTTGGCTGGTTGTGATGTAGGTTGTGTTTGGTGTGATGTTAAAGAAAGTTGGGATGCAAGTAAACATCCAGTTGTATCCATTGAGCAAATCGTAGAAAGTGCTTTGCAACATCCAGGCAGACTAGCAATTATTACTGGTGGCGAACCTTTGCTATATAATTTGGATCCATTAACTAAAGCTTTAAAAGCAGCAGGTTTTCAAACGAATATTGAAACCTCAGGATCTAGCCCCATGTCAGGACAATGGGATTGGGTATGCTTATCACCAAAAAAGTTTAAGGCTCCTTTAGCTGAAAACTTGAAATTCGCTTCAGAACTAAAAGTGGTTGTTTTTAATAATTCTGATTTTGATTGGGCAGAAACCTATGCCAAACAAGTTACTCCTAATTGTAAATTATATTTACAACCTGAGTGGGACAAACAAGCACAAATAACACCATTAGTAATTGAGTACGTAAAGGAAAATCCACAATGGGAACTAAGTGCTCAGTTACATAAGTATATTCAAGTACCATAATAAGTATATTTACATTTCAACTAGCTTTTATGAAAAATAGGCACGCACTATTTTTATTTATCTTGTCATTAATTTGTTTTTCTAATATTCAAGCCCAAAATAATTCGGCGGCACAAAAATTATTTGAAAAAGCAGTTACTTCCATTGATAATCATGCATATTTAGAAGCAGTTGATTTACTTAATGAAAGCATAGGAAAAGACAGTAATTACATAGACAGCTATATTACTTT
>JBDKFR010000079.1:0-10282 GCA_039798645.1 Bacteroidota bacterium | reverse complement strand
ATTTTCCCATATCGCTTAAATGATAAACCAAATACCTATGCTGCTATTAATGGTAATAGGTTAATGTTTAATATTGGATATGGTATTAGATTTTAGAAAACAAAAACATTTATTCAGCAATTAGCTAATGCTTAATTGCTAATCATAAGAAAAGGCGCATCAATGACGCGCCTTTTCTTATTTGTATTGATTATAAAATCAACTAGTTCAAATAGTGTTACTATTTCAAGTCAGTTGTTTTCAATCCTTGGTTAGCTTTAATATCCGTATACTTCACATTGATTTTAAGCTGTCCCATATCAATTAATTGTTCGGTTGGTAATTGAACACCATTAATTGTTTTATACCCATTGTAAAATTCTTGTTGCGTCACAACTCCTCTACCTGGAACTTCTTGTGACTTAGCAGTCTTTACTAATAAATAGGTTTTAGCATCATAAAAACGATGTGAAACTTTACCTGAAGGCGTTGTCAATTCTAAATCAATAGCATCTTTGCCGTCAATTTTTTCTGCACCTACGATTTTCAATTTATACCCCTTAGCTAAATAACTTAATTCAGGAATTAATAAAGCACTTTCGTCTAACCCTTCTTTAACATCGTCTGTAATAGGCGCTTCCATTCCTTGTTGACTTACCGAATATTTACCATCTACAACCGACTGTTTCATAACAGCCATTCCACCCATTGACATCGTTGTAACTGAGTTTCCTGGTGTAATGATAGTTTGAGACATCTCTAAGGTTTGACCCATTAAGGAAGCAGAACCTTTTAATTGAATGTCTTTAATAGCAGCAATGGCATCTGAACCACCCACTGCTGAAACTACTTTTTGCAATAAAACATCGGGCGTTAAAGAAGCATCTGCTTTAGCTTCTACAGGAGCAGCTACTTCATTTCCTTCTAAATCAAAATATTTAACAGGGCCGTATTTTTCTAAACCTTTTGCAATTTGTTTTGCATTACCTACAATTACAATATGCATTTGACCAGGATTTAGTAAAGCTTTCGCTACATCCTGCACTTGTTGCACATTTACAGCAGCTAAATTGGTTAAATACTTTTGATAATAATCGGCTGGCATTTTATAACGCGCAATATTATATGCAAAACCAGCAATAGTTGCAGGATTCTCTAAAGAGCGTGCAAATTGACCTGATAAATAATTTTTCATTCTTGAAAGCTCAACATCCCCTACTTTCTCGTTTCTAATAATATTTATTTCTCTTAATAATTCTTGAACTGAACTATCTGTTTTTTCATTTCTAACTGCAGCTTCGGCTGAGAAAATACCCACTTGTCTATTCGGGTTTAGTGAAGAATAAGCTCCATAAGTAAAGCCATGCTTTTCTCTTAGGTTAGCAAACAAACGACCTGAGAAACCTCCACCTAAAATATTGTTCATTACATTAGCAGGAATTACATTTGGTGACCCTTGTGCTAAATCAACCGTAGTTGCAACAGCTACCACACTTTGAACAGAAGCTGGACGATCTACAATTGCAATGTAAGTTTGAGCTGGCTTTGCAGGTTTTGGATAACTTAAATTAGGCACATTTCCTTTAGCCCAAGATCCAAAATTTTTCTCTGCTAATGCTTTAGCAACAGCTGGTTCAATATCTCCCACGAATACTAAGTAAGCGATATTTGGCTTCCAATAAGTAGCGATGAAATTTTTCACATCCTCCATTTTCACGTTGTTAACTGTGGAGGTTGTGGTGATTTCACCAAAAGCATGATTAGCACCAAATACTAATTTCTTCATTACGTTATTTGAAATCGCATCAGCATCATCTTTATTGGACTCTATACCTGATAGGGTTTGCTTTCTTACTTTTTCTAATTCGTCTGCAGACAATGCAGGATGTAAAACTACTTCTGCCATTAAGCCCATTAACTGAGGAAAATTCTTTTTCAACGAACTAACTGTTGCCGACATGCTTGAAGTAGATAAGGATCCACCTAAATATTCTACGGCTTCATCCAAATCTGCTTTTGATTTTGTGGTAGTTCCTCTTTTTAATAACTGACCTGACATATCAGCTAATCCAGCTTTGTTGCCTTCAGTGAATCCGTCTAAGTCCAATGCAAGTGATGCAGTAACTCTTGGCAGTTTGGTATTTTTTACAACAAATACTTGTAAGCCATTTGCTAAAGTATATTTTACAGGACTTCCTACCTGTATTAATGGCGCTTTACCTGGAGCAGGCGCTTTTGTTCTGTCAATATTTTGAGCCATCGTGATTAATGGCAAACAAAACAATAAAGGGAATAGTATTTTTTTCATACAATAATTTTAATAATCAATTTATTTTGTTGCCGCTTTTGCTTTAGGTACATAATATAATACCACACGGTTGTCTTTGTTTAAATACTTCTTAGCTACATTTAATACATCTTCTCTTGTTACTTTATTATATTTCTCCAATTCTGTATTAACTAAATTTGCATCTCCAAAGTAAACTTCAAAGTTGGCTAGGTTTTCTGCAATACCAGCCATCGTTCCTTTACTAGAAACCCATTCAGTAGTGATTTGATTTTTTACTTTTTGGAATTCTCTTTCAGAAACTAAATTGGTTTTTAAATCTGCTACTACACTGTCCATATTCTTTTCTAAGACATCCGCTTTAACGCCCATATTAGCAATAGCTAAAGTAATTAATACCCCTTCGTCTTCATTAAAGTAAGGAACGGATTGCGCTGCTGCTGCTAATTGTTTTGCATCAACCAATGATTTATTCATTCTTGATGACTCACCACCTGATAAAATCGTAGACAATACATTGAAAGCATAATACTCGTCTCCACCTTGTTTAGGTGCACGATATGCTTGGAACACCCCTTCTAATTGTACGTTATCTTCAATCACATCTCTAACTTCTCCACCTAATGCAGGTTCCTTAATTGAAGGTCGAACAATAGGATTGGTTCCACGAGCAATAGATCCAAAATAAGCAGCTATTTTTTGTTTTAGTTCTGCTTTATTAAAATCGCCCGCAATAGACAATACACAATTTTCAGGTACATAATAGGTTTTATAAAACTGGATAAACTCATCCAACTTAGCAGCATTCAAATGATCCATGCTACCAATTGGTGACCATCTATATGGATGCACTTTAAAAGTACGTTTTAACATTTCAGTTAAAAAACTTCCATAAGGACGATTGTCCATACGCATTCTTTTTTCTTCCTTAACTACTTCTCTTTGTGTATTAACACCTACTTGCTCAATTTTAGCGTGCATCATACGCTCACTCTCTAACCACAACCCAAGGTCTAATTGATTTGAAGGCAATAACTCATAATAAAAAGTACGATCCTGTGAAGTATTGGCATTTAATACACCACCTGCATTCGTTACATACTTATCAAATTCACCGCGCTTAATATTTTCAGAACCTTCAAATAATAAGTGCTCAAAGAAATGCGCAAATCCTGTACGCGCAGTGTCTTCATTTTTTGAACCCACATGATATAAAGCGGTTACTGCAACCACAGGTGCACTATGGTCCTCATGTAAAATTACTTTAAGTCCATTGGGTAAAGTGTATTTTTCAAACTGAATGGGCTGCCCTTGTGCAAAAATTTGCGTAAAGGCCAAACAGCATACAAAAAACAGCAAAGATTTTTTCTGCATAAAATTGTTTTATAATTAAGATTGACCTTAAAACTAAGGCTATTTGTATAAATGGAGAAGAAAATAAGGGAAGATTTATCCCCCAATTATTTGGTCGGTATTTATCATAGATGCCTGGTACCACTTAATTTCAGGGTCTTTTTTAAACCAAGTCATTTGCCTTTTCGCATAATGTCTCGTATTTTGTTGAATGAGCTCTATGACCCTAGATTTTCCCATATTCCCTGCTATATATGGCTGCCATTCGGAATAACCCACGGTTTGTAAGGCATTTAAACTAAAGTTTGGAAGGAGTATTTTAACCTCTTGTTCTAAGCCCTCTTCGACCATATTCAAAACACGTTGATTGATGCGCTCATATAATAAAGGCCTTGGCATTTCTATTCCGATTTTTACCATTTTAAAAGGTCTTATTGCCTTATTTTTTTGCTGAAAACTTAAAATTGAGGCTTGCGTCCCAAGCATAACTTCCAATGCACGCATTAATCTTTGTGGATTTTGTTGTTCCCCCTTTTCCCAATAAGCAGGATCCTTGACAGAAACTTCTTTTTGTAACCATCTCAAACCTAACTTTTCGTATTGACGGATAATGCCTTCTCTAACTTCTGGATTAATTGGAGGTATCAAATCCAATCCTTCACAAAAGGCTTTAATATATAAACCTGTTCCTCCTACCATCACAACTGAATCCTTTTGTTTGAATATTTCATTCACCTTTTCAAGTGCATAGTTTTCAAAAAAAGAAGCATTTATTTCATCATGAATGGAGTGACTTGCTATAAAATGATGTGGCACTAAGTCCAACTCTTCTTTAGATGGCCTTGCAACTCCTATATTCATTTCTTGATAGCATTGTCGAGCATCGGCTGAAATAATATCAGTTTGCAATGCCTGCGCTAATGAAATAGCGAAAGCGGTTTTACCCACTGCAGTAGGGCCTACTATAATATATACCGTTTTGACGTCGGACAATTTGGGTAATTTAATTAATTAACTTCTAGCAAAAAAGCGATAAATAGTTGTGTTACTGAAACGAAATTCAAAAAATAGACATCTACTTTTTGTGTATTAGTATGCTTCGAAAGAATCGTCTAAAAATCCGCTGTTGCCTGACTCACTATCCTCATTTGAATCCTCATCAGCATCATCATCTTGATCTTCACCATCATTAGCATCTTCGCCTTCTTCTCCGAATCCATCAGTAGCTTCAGACAAATCATATTTTTCCTCAATATCTGCAAATTGCTTTCCTAGTAATCCCTTAGACCCATATTGCATAGGGCCAACTCCTTCAACCCTTGAAATTACTGGATAAGCTAATTCCATATCAGCATCAGCATTCTTAATGACTTGTATCAACTCAATTAAGAAGGTCCATGTTTTTGCAAAATCATACACATAAATAAAATGCTGATTCGTATCAATGATTTCAGTTCCAATAGCAGTTTCATTCATTAATAACGGTGCAGCAACATATTCTTTATCATAAATTTCTTTAGAAATTTCACGTCCTCTTTTCCATATATCATTACTTCTAAAAAAAGTCGCTGCATGAATTTGATCAAATTCAAATGCTTTTAAAATGATCGTATGTAATTCAAAAAAACTTTGCGTGTGTTTTACCAAAATGTCTCTATAAATAGCATCATCCTCCTCCCAATAAACTCTGAATTTTAAAATGGCCATATAGGTTAATTGAAGCGCTAAATTACAATTTATATTTTAGGAAATAAGCTTAGTTTGGCTGCTTCTTTTAACATAAATGAGTAAGCTGCATCATAGTCATTGGTAATTTCTCCATCCAATATCGCTTCCCTTATGGCATCTTTAATAATTCCTACTTGTTTCGAAGGTGTAATATTAAATACCTGCATAATCATTTCCCCCGTTATCGGTGGCTGCCAATTTCTAATACTATCCTTTTCCTCAACCTCCTGCAAACGTATTTTCACAAATTCGAAGCCCTGCAAATACCTTTTTACTTTATTTTGATTTTTACTAGTAATGTCGGCTGCACATAATAACATCAAAAAATCAATGTCATCTCCCGCGTCAAATAATAATCGTCGAATAGCACTATCCGTTACATTTTCTTTAGTCAATGAAATAGGTCTTAAATGCAAAGCAACCAGCTTTTGCACCATTTTCATTTTTTCATTCAATGGTAATTTCAACTGGGTGAATATTTTGGGAACCATCCTTGCCCCCACCACTTCATGCCCATGAAATGTCCAGCCAAACCCTGGCTCAAATCTTTTTGTTTTAGGTTTTGCAATATCATGTAATAATGAAGCCCATCTTAACCAAATATCATCAGAAGTTCGTGCAACATTATCAAGTACTTGAAGTGTATGCGAAAAATTATCTTTATGCCCAATACCATCAAGCGTTTCAGCACCTTCTAACTGTAACAATAAAGGAAATATATGTTGCAACAAACCCGCTTCCTTTAATAAATACCAACCCTTAGAAGGTGTTTTGGTCATCATTATTTTTTGTAACTCATCTGTAATTCGTTCTTGTGACACTATTTTAATACGATCGGCAATTTGCTTAATACCTTCAAAAGTTTCAGGTGTAATTGTGAAATCCAATTGTGTTGCAAATCGAATAGCACGCATCATACGCAAAGGATCATCATCAAAAGTTTGCGAGGGTTGCAAAGGTGTTTTTAATATTTTATTTTCCAGATCATTTAAACCTCCAAAGGGATCAATAATATGACCAAAATGTGATACACTTAATTCAATTGCCAAGGAATTAACAGTAAAATCTCTTCTATTTTGATCATCCTCAATTGTACCAGGGCTTACTTCAGGTTTACGACTATGTCTTGCATAGCTTTCTTTACGTGCTCCCACAAATTCAATTTCAATATCATCAAATTTTACCTGTGCTGTTCCAAATGTTTTAAATAATGCAACGGGGGGTGTAGGATGAAATAATTTAGAAAAGGTTTGTGCAAGCACCATTCCATCACCTATACATACAATATCAATATCTTTTGTTGGTCGATTTAATAATTTATCGCGCACAAATCCACCAACTGCAAATGCGGGCACACCAATTTTAGCGGCGGCTTCGGCTACTGCTTTCAATAATTCGGTCTCTCTTTCATTGAGGTGAATCTGCATGTCGCAAATGTACTAATGTTGCTTCATTTGAACCAATGGAGCATGTAATTGTTCCATTTGAATGGAATTTCCACAATTAAAATGATTCAAAGGGCAAGTTTTTCGACCATGTATGCCACAAGGTTTACAGGAAAGTTGTTGCTTGGTCTCCACTATAAATGATTTAGTTGATAATGGGCCAAACCCAAACGCAGGTATAGTGGAACAGAAAATTGCTACGACTGGCGCATTGACCGCCGAGGCAAAATGCATTGGTGCAGAATCATTCACATAACTTAATACTGCACCTGACTGCAAAGCAGCTGAACTTAAAAAAGATAATTGCCCTGCTAAATTCTCGACATTGCCATAAATAGACGACTGTGGACTAATGGAACTTATAATTTCTTCGCCTAAACTTTTATCGCCAGGGCCTCCGATAATATAAACTTTCCCATTAAAATTCAATTCATTTAAAAACTTAATCCACTGTTCAATCGGGAATCTTTTTGTAAACCAAACCGATGCTGGGGCAATACATATATAAGGTTGATGTTGAAATTCTTTTACAAAATCAACATCGTTTTGTGTTGGATATAATTGCGGATGACACAACACCATAGCAGGATTAATCGTTTGAATTAATGCATGATTTTTATGAATTTCGTGAAAGCCTTCCTGAATCGTCTCGTGTTTAATTTTATGTGTAAATAAAAATGAAAATGGATTTTTATCAAACCCAATTTTATTTGTGGCATTTGAAAAGGCAGTCCACAAACCCGTTGCAGCAAATCTTTGAACATTAATGACACTATGATATTGACGCGAACGAATTTGTTTTAAAACCTTTATCCAGTTGAGGTATTTATTTTGTTTCTTATCCCATATAATAACGTCATGTAGGTATGGGTGTCCTGTAAATAAAGACTCATTCCCTTTTCTAACTACAATATCAATTTGAGCAGCTGGATATTGCAAGTGCAAGGAAGCAATTAGGGATGTACTTAATACAACATCACCAATAAAGGCAGTTTGAATTACACAAAATTTTTGCATGCGCCTTTATATTTACTAATGTCTTATGATTACTAATTTACCATCCTGATCCCATTTTACAATGGAGGAAGGTTGTTGTATTTCAGTTTCTTCTTGTCTATATTTTACAACATAATCAACGCCTTCAATAATGTCTAATGAAATGTCATTAAAACAAAGTGGTGTTGGATAAGTTGAAATATTGGCCGAGGTACTAACAATTGGTTTCCCAAATTGCTGAATCAATGTTTGACAAAATTTATTTTTACAAACACGAATGGCAATTGAACCATCAGCCGCCAATAAATTAGCAGCCAAATTTTTTGCATTTTGATAAATGACCGTCGTGGGTTTATGAATGCCTTTTATGTAATCAAAAATTTGAAGTTCATTCACATTTACATATTCCAGGATCGACGATTCACTTTCCACTAATACAATCATTGCTTTTGTATCAACTCTTTTTTTTAGTTCAAAAATTCGCTTTACCGCATCCTGATTAGTAGCATCACAACCAATTCCCCACACCGTATCGGTTGGGTATAAAATAAGCCCGCCTTTTTCAAGCGTGGCTAAGCAGGATTGTATATCATCATTATAAGGAAACATACTGCAAATTAAACAATACCTATTAAAATTGGAGTGGAATATTGTGTAAAAGAATTGCTTAAGTATATTGCTCCAACTTGTATTTTTGCCAAAACCTATAAAAATGGACTTAAAACTAAAAATTGAAGCGGCATGGAACGACCGCGCTTTATTAAAAGAGGATATATATAGCAATGCCGTTCGCGAAGTGATTGAAGAAGTTGATAAAGGAAGATTAAGAGTGGCTGAGCCAATTGAAAACAATTGGGTTGTGAATGAATGGGTAAAGCAAGCTATTTTAATGTATTTTGGAATACAACAAATGCAAACTTGGGAGTTAGCGCCATTTGAATTTCATGATAAAATGTTATTGAAGTCGGGTTATGCAGCATTGGGCGTTCGTGCAGTTCCCCATGCTGTAGCTAGATATGGTGCATACTTAGCAAAGAATGTAGTTTTAATGCCTAGTTATGTAAATATTGGTGCTTATGTTGGAGAAGGCACTATGGTAGATACTTGGGCAACAGTGGGCAGTTGTGCGCAAATTGGAAAAAATGTACACTTAAGCGGTGGTGTTGGAATTGGTGGTGTATTAGAACCATTACAAGCAAGCCCCGTAATTGTAGAAGATGGTTGTTTTATTGGAAGTAGATGTATTGTTGTAGAAGGTGTGCATTTAGAAAAAGAAGTAGTATTGGGTGCGAATGTGGTATTAACAAAAAGCACTAAAATTATTGACGTGAGTGGCGATACACCTATTGAATATAAAGGACGTGTACCAGCTAGAAGCGTTGTAATACCTGGATCTTATACTAAAACATTCCCAGCGGGTGATTATCAAGTTAGTTGTGCGTTAATCATAGGTCAACGCAAACCTAGCACTGATTTAAAGACAAGTTTAAATGAGGCTTTGAGAGATTTTAATGTAGCAGTATAGAAAATAAGAAAATATATAATCAAGGTTTTTTAATTGCTATTTTAGGAACCATACTGTTTTCTACAAAAGCAATATGGATAAAACTTTGTTTTAAAGAAAGTGCTATTGACGCCACAACATTATTAATGCTGCGGATGTTGATAGCATTTCCTTTTTATTTAATTGCTTTATTATTGAGTAAATCGCCCAAGATTCCCATTACAAAAATTCAATTAATTTGGGCCATCGCTATGGGATTATTGGGTTATTATGCAAGTAGTTTGTTTGATTTTGTTGGCTTGCAATATATTTCAGCTGGTATAGAAAGAATTATATTGTTTATTTATCCCACTTTGGCGGTGATCATCAATCGAATCATTTATAAAGTCAAAATTTCTCGTATTCAGCTTATTTCAATTGGTATAACCTATTTAGGAATTGGCATTGCTTATTGGGGTGAGTTTCAGCAAATGCCAGAAACTCAAAATTTCGTGTATGGTTCAGTCATGGTTCTATTGTGCGGAATTACCTATGCATTCTATTTAGTTGGAACAGGCAAACTTGTCCCTGTCATGGGAGCAAGTAGATACACTAGTATTGCTATGTTAGCAGCTAGTTTTGGCATTTTTGTGCACTATTTAATAAATGCAGCTTATCAACAAACTTCCATTATTCCCGAGCTACCAATTCCTATTCTCGGATTCATTGTTGCGTTGGGCCTAATAGCCACCGTAATCCCTTCTTTTTTATTGAATTGGGGAATGAAAAAGGTAGGAAGCAATAATTTAGCCATTATTACAAGTATTGGACCGGTAGCCACCCTTTTTCAAACCAACCTCATTTTGGGTGAACCTTTTACATGGTATCAGTTCATTGGTACAGCCTTGGTCATAATTGGAGTATTGCTTATAAAAAATTTGGGGTGACCAAGACGAATCTCAATCACCCCCTATTATCCTTCCCCCAAAGGATAATTATTTTATATATTAT
>JBDKFR010000078.1:0-34598 GCA_039798645.1 Bacteroidota bacterium | reverse complement strand
GTGCCTTAACGGATGTTAAAGGTGCTGGTGATTTAATTACAAATCAATCCTTTGGTGATTGTCAATTACACGTTGAGTTTAGAACGCCCGCAACCGTTAAGGGAGCAGGTCAGTCAAGAGGTAATAGTGGTATTTATTTAATGGGCCTTTATGAAATTCAAGTTTTAGACTCTTATAAGAATCCTACCTACTCAAATGGTCAGGCTGCTGCTGTTTATAAGCAGCATATTCCTTTAGTGAATGCAAGTCGTGAACCAGGTCAGTGGCAAGCTTATGATATTATATTTAAAGCACCCACTTTTAAAGAGAATGGAAATTTAGATAAACCTGCAACTGTTACCGTTTTACACAATGGTGTATTGGTTCAAAACAATGTTACCATTTTAGGACCTACTGACTGGGTCACAAAGCCTGTTTATAAAAAACATGCGTCAAAATTACCCATGTTTTTTCAGGATCATGGAGACGATGGTAATCCAATAAGTTATCAAAATATTTGGATTCGACCTTTGTAAGCTATTCCATTTGTTAAATATTTTTGAATGGGTAAAATACATGCACAAGAAATTATTGAAAGCTTTTCTCCATTTTGGTGGCAATGTATGATAACAGTTACTATTCTAATAGTAGTTATTGTTAGATTACCTTTACATTGGAAGTCATTAAAAAAACGCAACTATGATTTATTTATTGCAAGCGTTTTAATCATAAATACAATAGCAGAAAATATTTACAATTATCAAACAGGATATTGGAATTTACAACAAAGCTTACCAGTCCATCTTTGTAGTATCACTAATATTTTATGTATCATTCTTTTATTCAATTACAAGCAATGGATTGCTGAGCTAGTATTTTATTGGGGACTTGCTGGCGGTATTCACTCTTTGCTTACTCCCGAATTTACTGCCGGCATGGAAGGCTATAATTTTTACAGCTACTTTATAAGCCATGGAGGTTTAATTTTAGTTGTAGCTTATATAATTATTCATTATGAATTTATACCAAGACCAAAATCATGGCTTTGGACATTTGGTTACACTCAAATTATTGCTATTGGGGTTTGGATAGTAAATTATTTAGTTAATGCAAATTATATGTTCTTATCTCAAAAGCCATTAGTTGATAATCCATTCATCATAGGTGATTGGCCATATTATATTATCATTTTGGAAGCAGTTGCCTTATTGCATTTTATTGTTTTCTACATTCCATTTTATTGGTCCCAAAAAAGAAAAATGGCAAAAATTATTTAAGTAATTACTAAAGAATTGAAAAAATAATAGTTGAACTTATAATTCTTCTATTCTTTTAGCCTTGTCGTCAATTACTAAATCAAAATTTGGTTTTGTTGGTCCACCATTTGGACAATACCCGGTAATCAGGTCATTAAACTTACAACCCCATTTATTTAATTGAGATAAGGTAAGTTCTTTTAAATCACGCTTTGAGCTTTCTCCTCGGCCAGTCCAATAGGTAATATGCCATCCTTCATCAAATAACTTGTTTATTTTAGCAATATTTTCAAAATTAGGTTCTGCTAATTCATAAACTCGTTTATCCGAGTAAAAACAAATTGTTTCATCAATATCAATTAAAGCTTTTTTTGAACCAAACCTTTTAGACTCTATCATTGTTATGTATTTTATATAATATTATGCGCAAATTTAGATATAATCTATAAATTACAATTCTCAACTTTTAAATTAAATGAATAACTCCTTTTTTAGAAAACTTTTGGCTCTTATTGCACTTGTCTTTTGTGTAAACTTCGCTCAAGCTCAAATCACCAATAATCCCGTTATTGATGTAAGTAAAATTACTATCGCAAGAGATTCCTTTGGAGTACCGCATATTTTTGCGCCTACCGACCCTGAAGTTGCTTATGGAATTGCATGGGCTCACGCAGAGGATGATTTTACCACTATACAAACCCTTATGTTAACAGGCAAGGGCAAACTTTCTACTTATTTAGGGAAAAAAGGTGCGCCTATCGATTTTGTGGTTGGATTATTAAATACAAAAGCTACGGTACAAGCTCAAATAGGTCAAATGGACCCGAAATTCCTTTCATTAGTTAAAGGTTATTTAATGGGATTGGAAGCTTATGGAAATGCGCACCCAAATGAAATTTTAAATAAACACGTATTCCCTATTTCAGTTGAAGAATATTTATCTGCAACTGTATTTTCTGTTGCTGTTTTTTGTGGTGTAGATAAAACCTTACCTAAAATATTAAATGGCAGTATTGCTCGTTTAGCAGGATTTACAGGTGAAGGCAGTAACACTTTTGCAATACATTCAAGTAAATCTGTGTCGGGTGAAAATATGTTAGTGATCAATGCACACCAACCTATTGAAGGTGCAACTGCTTTTTATGAAGCACATTTACAAAGTGAGGAAGGTTGGAATATTTTAGGTGGATTGTTTCCAGGCGCTCCTTTGATTTTTCATGGCGTTACGCCAAATTTAGCATGGGCACATACGGTAAATTTTCAAGACAAAATTGATGTTTATCAATTACAAACTGACAAAGCACATCCTGGAGAATATAAAGTAGATGATAATTGGTTGAAATTAGAAAAAAGAAAAATTAAATTAAGCATCAAAGGAATTCCGATTCCAATTTATAAAACTGTTTATAATTCTATCTATGGACCTACCGTTGCTACTCCAAGTGGTGAATATTTTTCAATGCGCTTACCATCCTTGATGGATGCTGGTGCATTACAACAATGGTATGCAATGAATAGAGCAACCAATTTTACAGGATTTAAAAAAGCATTAGAACAAAATCATTTGCCGATGTTTAATATTATGTATGCTGATAACAAGGATACGATATTTTACATTTCAAATGGAAAAATGCCTTATCGAAATTCAGACACATCCTACCATTGGAATAGTACGGTACCTGGTAATACCATGGCTACTTTATGGACTAAGTTTAAACCATTGAGCGAATTACCACAACAAATGAACCCTGCAAGCGGTTATTTATTTAACACGAATCATTCTCCATTTTTAGCAACAGATGAAAAATACAATTTAAATCCTAAAAATTATGATATCAATGATGGATATGAAACCTATCATAACAATAGAAGTCAACGTGCAAAAGACCTACTTGACCCCTTAAATAAAATTAGCTACGAGGATATAAAGCGTATCAAATTTGATAGAAGTCTTCCTACAAAAATTTTATTTCCATATGGTTTCACGGCAGATAGTATGTTTTTAGTGGATGAGAATGCGTATCCTACATTAGCGCCGATCATTACTACTTTAAAAAAATGGGATCATGCTGCAGTAGTTGAAAGTAAAGGCGCTGCTATTTACAATCTTGCTTATTACTTTGTTCCTCAAGTAATGGATGGACGAAAAAATGACAAACTAACCATCGCAGAAGCAGTGCAGGTTTATCAACAAATAGACGAATATTTACAAAAGCATTTTGGGCGTAATGATATTGTTTTAGGTGACTTGCAAAAATTAGTCCGCGGTGATGAAAGCTGGCCACAAGGGGGCATGCCCGATGTGTTAGCAGCGGTGATGAGTGAGCCTTATAAAGATGGAACCAGAAAAATGAATAGTGGTGATGCTTATATTAATATTGTAAGTTTCCCAAAAGACGGCAGCCTACCACATATTGAAACCGTAAATACTTTTGGTGCAAGTATGCATAAGGATAGTCCACATTTTGCTGATCAACGCGCTATGTATCAAGCACAGGTATTAAAACCAATGACCCTTGATAAAAATGAAGTATTAAGAAAAGCTGAAAAAACTTACCATCCACAATAAAAAAGTAGTTGAACCACAAAAAATAGTTACAGCCTTGCTGTAACTATTTTTTTATCTAGTATTGACTTGGTATCAAACAGCACAGCATTTTCGTTTGATTTAATCTTAATATAATCTAAAGATTTAAAAAAATCATGCGCTACTGTTAATAGTATGCCATCATATTTATCAATACTAGTAATGAGTTTAATGTTGTGCTTATCAAAAACTTCTTGTGCATTTGCAAAAGGATCAAAGGCATCCACTTGATACCCCATTTCAACTAATTGATGATAAATATCAAATACTTTTGAATTTCTAATATCTGGACAGTTCTCTTTAAAGGTTACGCCTAGTAATAGAATGTTGGACTTTTTATTTTCAAAACTCTTTTCGTTCATGAGCCTTTGTAATTTGTTGGCTACAAATGAACTCATTTGATCGTTTACAGATCTTCCTGATAATATTACTTGCGGATTGTGGCCCAATTTTTTTGCTTTATAGGCTAAGTAATAAGGATCAACCCCAATGCAGTGTCCACCAACCAACCCAGGTTTAAATGGCAAGAAGTTCCATTTAGTTGCAGCAGCCTCAAGCACTTCCTGTGTGTCAATCCCCATTTTATCAAATATCAATGCTAATTCATTTACAAATGAAATATTAATATCTCTTTGTGCATTTTCAATTGATTTTGATGCCTCCGCCACTTTTATACTTGAAGCTTTATGTGTACCCGCAGTGATAATGCTTTTATAAAGTTGATCCACCTGTTCAGCAATTTCAGGATTAGACCCTGACGTAACTTTTTTAATTTTTGTTAATGTATTTACTTTATCTCCTGGATTTATTCTTTCCGGAGAGTAACCACAAAAAAAGTCTACATTATATTTTAATCCACTTGTTTTTTCTAAAATGGGGACACAGTCCTCTTCGGTACAACCCGGGTATACAGTACTTTCATAAATTACAATGTCCCCTTTTTTTAATACAGCGCCAATCATTTCACTTGCCAATAAAAGCGGATTTAAATCAGGTAATTTATTTTCATCAACAGGTGTTGGAACAGTAACTATATAAATTGTACAATTTTTAATATCATTTATAGTAGTACTAAATATTAATCCTTTAGCATTTTGAATTTCAACCGAGGTTGTTTGATTTGTTTCGTCTTCACCCTTTTTGAGTGCATTTAATCTTTGCTCATTGGTATCAAAACCAACTACCTGGTATTTATTGCCAAATGCTACCGCTAAGGGAAGGCCAACATAACCAAGTCCAATGACTGCTATTGATGGATTTGAATGGATTGAACTACTCATTAAGTTCAAAGTTAATGGACTCCTTAATGATGTCCATAATTTTTTTCACCCGCTTCAATTTTTAAGGCTAAACGGTTTTGCTTTGGAGGTAAAGGGCAGGTTGCAAAAGCAGTAAATGCGCAGGGTGGGTTATAAGCATAATTAAAATCAATTTCGGTATTACCATTCACGTCTGGTTTTGGTATTTCAATAAATCTACCAGCGCCATAGGTTGATACACCCGAGGTTTGGTCTGCAAATACAATAAATAATTTTTCACCACCTTCATCTATTACGTCTAGACTATATTTCTGTCCGTTTTTTTCAAATACAAATTTACCGGCATTTTTTGTTTCAGTATTTTGTCCCAATACATTAGTTATCATTAAAATATCCTGCACTGGTTGTTCTAGTTTACCCTGTATTTTCCAAGCTGCGTTAATGGGAAAACGATCAATTCCCTTAAACGCTAATAGGGTTTTAGCTTTTAAATTTCTAAATCGAATACCAACTTTGTCCTCCCTTTTTATAACCACCCATGAAAATTGATTCCAATCCATAACCGACGCTTTACCACTTGTTTTAAATACGGTATAGGATTGATTGGGGTTACTTTTAATTTTATCAATATCAATCAAGTTAGCACCAGCACTTGTCCATGTTACAGAATCACCCTCGTAATTAAAGTTTCCAAGTAGGGACGGAAAAGATGGATTATTATAATAACAATCAGCTGTTTTTGTGCTACCGAAACTATTGTTACCCTTATGCAGCCAAAATAAACCTTCTAAATTTAACCAACCATTTGGCTTTTTTAAACCCTCAATTCTAGCTTTATGCCATTGATTAACCACCGTTTTATAATCTACATCCTGAGCATGAAGTGTTTTTACTAAAAGAATCATTACAAGGATATAAAAGGCTTTTTTCATAATATTAGCTTTGATTGGATTTGCAAATATAAGTATTTTTATTTGTCTACAAAAATAGTAGATTATTATATTTTATCATTCAATATATAAATCAATTACAATATAATTAAGTTTAAATGACTATTTTGTAAAGACATAATTTCATTAAGCTATTTTAAAAATTCACGGCATACTATGAAAAAATTATTACCCATTATTTTATTAATTATGATGAGCAAGTGTGCTATGGCTCAACTTGAATATGCAAATGGTATTGCAAATACAGTAATGAATAATTATAGAGATTCGATGGTAGTAAAAAAGTTTCTAAACCATTTGATACAAGATAATCAAATTAAGCCTGGTGAAAATATCGAGGAAATTCAAAATAAAAGGCCTGCTGTATGGAATTATGAAATGTCAGTGGCCTTAATGGGATTTGAGCGTTTATGGGAAAAAACTAAGGATGAGAAATACCTTGCTTATACAAAAAAAATTATTGACCATTTTATTAATAGTGATGGCACTATTAGAACTTACAATTTAGAGGAATATAACTTTGATAATGTACCAGCTGGTAGACAATTACTTTTTTTACACCATATTTATAAAGACGACAAATATTTAAAAGCCGCTTCTAAAATTCGTCAGCAGCTTGCTTGGCAGCCCCGCAATAAAGTAGGCGGATATTGGCATAAGTTAAAGTATCCAACACAAATGTGGTTAGATGGCTTATATATGGCAGCACCTTTTTATGCAGCATATACAAGTACAAATCCAAATGATAATGATTTTTCAGACATCATTCATCAGTTTGTAATCATGGAAAAATATAGTCGTGATCAGGCATCTGGCTTATTATACCATGGATGGGATGAAAGTAGATTGCAAAAATGGGCAAATCCTAAAACAGGTCAATCACCTGAATTTTGGAGCAGGGCTATGGGTTGGTATATCATGGGTTTGGTTGATGTATTGGATTATATACCCAAAAATCATCCTCGTCGCAATGAACTTATCGGAATATTAAATCGACTCTCTAAATCGGTTGTAAAGTACCAAGATAAAAATTCGGGCGTATGGTGGCAAATCACCAATAAAGCGAATCAAAAGGATAATTATTTAGAGGCATCTAGTACCGCCATGTTTGTATTTGCAATTGCAAAAGGTATTCGAATGGGTTACTTATCAAATGAATATCAAAAAGCCGTTGAGTTTGGTTATAAGGGTATGATTAAAGAATTTGTAGTAGTAGATAGTGATAAAAAAGTACACTATACAAAGGCTGTTTCTGGTGCTGGACTAGGCGGTATACCTTACCGTGATGGAACTTATTCGTATTATGTAAATGAACCGAAGCGTGATGACGATTTAAAAGCTATTGGCCCCTTTATTCAAGCATGTATCGAAATGGACTATTTGAATAAAAAGCAAAATCCATAAATAATAATTATTGTTTGTAGTAACTATATCGTCATGGATTAACCGCTTTTGTGTACCTTAGAAGTACCTAAAAATTTAAAATGAAAATTGCTTGCTTCATTGCCTTATTAGGCCTGGGATTAACAGCTTCTGCTCAAAATAAAAATACCAAAGTACATATTAATCATACTGCTATATATGTAATCAATATTGCAGCAACGGGAAATTTTTATACTAATATTCTCGGGTTAGATTCAATTGCTGAACCTTTCCATGATGGCAAACACATTTGGTATAAAACAAGCGAACACACTATGTTACATGTCATACAAGGTGCTAGTCAAAAAAAGGACTATTATAAAAACCAGCATACTTGTTTTACAGTTCCTGATTTTAATGCATTTATAAATAAGTTGCAAAACATTAAATGGCCATTCGAAGATGTGGCAGGCAATCTCAATAAAATTACTACACGTATTGATGGAGTCCATCAAATTTGGCTACAGGACCCTGATGGTTATTGGATAGAAATTAATGATGATCAATTTTAAAATATATTTATTCAAATAATTAGGTAATAAAAATCAATGTCATGAAACAAAAAATACACTTTTTAATTTTGGCTATGCTTATGTTTATTAATGCCTTTAGCCAAGGTATCGTGAAGGAAAAGCAAGTAATTAAAAGTAGTATATTAAATAAGGAGGTTCATTATTCCATTTACTTACCTGCCGACTATTATACAAGTGAAAGGAGTTATCCAGTTACTTATTTGTTACATGGTTATGGCGACGCTGATGATGGATGGATTCAATTTGGTGAAGTTAATCGTTTAGCGGACGCAGCAACAAAGGAAGGAAAAATTCCACCTATGATTATTGTAACACCCGATGGTTTTAAAAGCTTTTATTTAAATGCTGCAGATGGAAGTTTTAATTATGAGGATTTTTTTATAAAAGAGTTTATCCCCTTTATTGAAAAAACATATCACATAAAAACAGAAAAAAGATTTAGAGGGATTGCAGGACTTTCTATGGGAGGTTATGGCAGTATGTTGTATGCTTTAAAATATCCGAATTTATTTGTAGCAGCAGCTCCATTAAGTGCAGCTGTTTGGACCGATAGTGATTGTGAAAAAATGGATCAAAATATGTATAATACTTATTTTGGCAGCTCTATTGGCAAAAGCTTAATAGGAAAAGATAGACTCACTTCTGCTTGGAAAAACAATAGTGTATTTAATATTATTGAAAAAAATACCGTTGAACAATTATCATCTGTTAAATATTGGATTGATTGTGGTGATGACGATTTTTTAACAGTAGGAAATGCACAACTTAAAATTGCTTTAACAAATAAAATGGTGCCACATGAATTTAGAATGCGTGATGGCGCGCATAATTGGACCTACTGGAGAACTGGTATCATAGACGCCCTTTCATTTATTGGAGACAATTTTAGACAAAAATAATTTTATGGAAATTAAGGTTTTCATTACAGGTGGAACATTTGACAAAGAATACAATGAACTCAATGGTAACTTGTATTTTAAGGAAACACATTTGAATGAAATGCTGGATTTAGGTCGAAGCAGGCTAAACCTTTCATTAGAAACTTTAATGATGAAGGATAGTTTAGATTTTGTTGATGCCGACAGAGCCCTTATCGTTCAAGCATGCAATCAAACAAGTTGTAATCATATATTAATTACACATGGTACTGATACAATGACCTTAACTGCAGACTATTTATTGGAAAAGTGTAAAGACAAAACAATTGTCCTTACAGGAGCGATGGTGCCTTATAAATTTGGCAGTAGTGATGGGTTATTTAATTTAGGAAGTGCCCTTGCTTTTGTTCAAGTTTTACAACCAGGTATTTATATTGCCATGAATGGGAAATTTTTTGAAGCAGGTAAAGTAAAAAAGAATACAGATAAAGGTGAATTTGTGGCTATTTAATTTTTAAAGCTTTTGGATATATTAACGGGGAAATGTAAATTGTAAATGAAATAAAATTCATTAATCAAATTTTCATATTAAACTAAATAGAATGAAAACAACAAAAATTATTTACTGGATTAGTACAGGTATCATTTCATTATTTGCACTAAGTGCTATTCAAATGAATTCTGAAATGGCTATTGAAGGCACCAAACACTTAGGCATTCCACGTTACCTGGGTTTAGAAGTAAGTATTGGACAATTAATTGGTGCCGTTTTATTAGCAGTGCCGGCAGTACCAGCTCGATTTAAAGAATGGGCTTATGTAGGATTCGGCATCATGTATTTAACAGCAGTAAATGCGCATATCGCAGTGGGTGATCCTTTTATACCATTTGGAGTTATGGGTGTTATATTTTTTGGATTGCTATTAACTTCTTATATCAGTTTTCACAAATTACAAGCTGCAAAAGCAAAAAATTAATCATACTGTTTATGGATTGAGTTAATTATATATTATAAGTGTTAACCCAATAAAAAGAAGGCTTCCTGATTTAGGAAGCCTTCTTTTTATCTAAATAGTGAATGTAAGTCATTCACTCATTTACTTGGAGCGATTTTATTTAGTTGGCAACGCACTTAATAAAATTTTGAGGAATCCATCAATTTGCTTGTCTTCAATCCATCTCAATACTACTACTAAATCATTTTCAGGATCCACATAAATAGCATTAGTTCCATTACCAATGTGCGTAAATGCTGAAGCAGGTGCTGAAGGGTACATTTTTTTATCCGTGTTTAAAAAATAATTCATAAAACCGTAACCTGTATATGCTTGAGTGGGTGTACGTGATTTATTTATCCAATCTTCTGAAATTATTTGTTTTCCATTCCAGTTTCCTTTTCTTAAAGTTAACAAGCCAAAACGAGCCATATCATTCGCATTCATATATAAACCACCCCCAAAATGGCCACCACCACTAACTGACTGAATCATTTTACCATCCAATATAATCCATGCATTGTTATAACCGGTCCATGCCCAAGTGTTAGAGGCTCCTATGGGATTCATCACCTCTTCCCTTAAAACTTGAGGAAGCGGTTTTCGCCAAACTGTAGTAGCCGCTAATGCTAATGCATTAACTCTGGTATCATTATATTTAAATACAGTTCCGGGTTCAAATCTTTTTCTGGTTGTCCAATCATCAGATTTTTCTGACGGTCTGTCCGCCCAATCTGGTTTACCCCATAAAACACCCTCCCAGTCACTTGTTTGTCTTAATAAATGATCCCAATTAATTTTTCTGTTATGTTCAGTTTCAAAGGGATAAATAAATGATGATTTGGCAATTGGATTTTGATCAGCAGTTACACCTTCGCCGTTCACAACTTGTATAGGTGGTATATATGCAAAAACTGGGTCTTGGATGTTTTTAATTAATCCTTTATCAATTGCTAAACCAACCACAGTTGAAACCATACTTTTAGTCACACTGTTAACCGATTCTACTGAATTGGTGTTTCCCCAACTTGCAATAACATATCCTTTATAAACTATTAATCCTGCTGCGGGGCCTCTATCAGCCATTGGTCCAATAGGATCAGAAAACGGTTCCTTTCCATATTGCATAGCTTGAGAAAGCCATAGGTTTTTTGGTAATTTGGTTTCGTTATCTTTTGCAAAAGCAATTGCTTGATTTATTTTACTTGTGTCAATATTAAATGTAATTGGCGACTTGGTCTCCCATTTATCTTGGCTTGGAAAATATAATTTAGTTTGTGCGTTTGACACAACTGTCCCCAATAAAAATATACCTAATAATAATTTGCGCATTGAATTATTTTTTTGTTGGTTTTGATTCTTTCTGTTTTTATCTTAATTGAGTAGTATCAACTCTTGAGGGTGTATCCTTACCAGAAATAATAGACTGAGAACTTATTGCAATTGCTTTTATAATTTCATTCATATTGTTCATGTCTAAGGTTTCAAATTCGTCACTTGGTTTGTGATAATTTGGCTCTACATCCATTTTTGATGTTGAAATAGTATGTGCAGGTACGCCTAACCTTGCAAGGGTTGCGTTATCTGATCGATAAAATAAATTTTGGTCAGTATAGGGATCAGGATAAAATTTAAAATCAGTGCCCACTAAATTTTGTTGTAGTATTTGTCCCATATTCGTTTTTTCATAACCTGTAATATAGGCGCTATTCTTGCCCCATTTACTTTCAGTTCCAATCATTTCTAAATTAAACATTGCTTTTACTGTTAAAGGATCAAACTGTTTAGAAAAATATTGAGCTCCGAAACCACCCACTTCTTCAGCAGTAAATGCAACAAATATTAAAGTGCGCTCATTGTTATTCAATTTCTTGAAATATTTAGAAAGCATAATCATAGCTGTTGTTCCAGCAGCATCATCATTCGCGCCATTGTAAATAGAGTCGCCATTAACAGCCTTCGCACTGTTAATACCTAAATGATCATAGTGGCCTGAAAATATTACATATTCATTTGCCAAAGACTTTCCAGGAATGACACCCACTACATTATTTAATACAAGCTCTTCAATTTTATGGTTAGCTTCTATGTTAAATTTAGTTGGTTTTTGATTTGACAAAATATAGATGACCGTTTTTTGTTGTGCTGTAATATTTGATTTGAAAGAAATAAGACGGCTAAAATTATTACTAAAACTTTCGTCAACTAAAACAATACAATTTTTATTAGCGGTTAAAAATTTTCTTGCGGCTTGACCTAAATTATCTTCTTTGTTAATTTTTTCAATTTCATATCCACTAGTTTCATTGATATTAACATTCGCTTGGTTGGTTACGACGATAATATTTTTTAAATCAATTGGAGTACCATCAAAATTTGCAGTGGCGTTTATAAACTTAGCGCTTAGTCTTGTAAATTTTTGTAAATAACTATTTGCGTTTTGTAAAGTTGCTAAATTAGTTTGCTTAAATTCATTTGCAATAAATTCAGCCGCTTTATCTATTCCTTTTGAAAAAGTCTTACGTCCTTCTAGCTCATTAGAGGACAAGTATTTTTCAATTCTTTCCGTTTCCGATTTATCAATGATATCCATTGACTTTTGACCAATTACATTAAGGCTGCTACCCATTAAAATAAATAGCAATAAGAGTGTGCTGTTTTTCATGAATTTGTATTTGTAAATTGAAATTTAAAGATAATTCATTAAACCTTTACACTAAACTATTGTCTAAATTTGTATATATGCAAAATGATCAAGAATTAGTAATACAGTTTCAGCAGTCTTCACAAAAGGAGGCCGCTTTTACGCAATTATTAAAAAAGCATCAGCAAAAGGTTTATTATCAAATTAAAAGAATGGTCAATGACCATGATGATGCGGATGATATTGCACAACAGGTATGGATTAAGGTTTGGAGTAAGCTAGATGGATTTAAAATGGAAAGCGAATTTAGTACCTGGCTTTTTAGAGTGGCCTATAATGAAACGCTCAACTTTATTGAAAAGCAAAAGAAACAAGCTGGCCATAACATGAGTGCCGATTTGGTGGATTATGAAAATGCCAGCTCCGGCACTGACCATCCTAAATCAACTGAGATTCAAATTGCTTTAGAGCAAGCCATTAAACAACTGCCTGAAAAACAACGATTTGTATTTATGCTCAGATATTTTGAGGAAATGAGCTATGAAAAAATAGCTGAGGTGACTGGCACTTCCGTGGGAGGAGCAAAAGCAAATTTTCATCAAGCGCTCAAAAAAATGGAAGAAATTTTAAAAAAGGATTAAACTATTATTATCATTTAAGGTCAAAATACCGACATGGAAAACATAAACATTCAAAACAATATTGGGGAAGACAAACAACTCGTTGAACAATTGTTTTCAAAAGAAGCTTTAAGCAGTTTTGAAAAGGATCAAACAGCTGTGCCTGCTAATTATTTTGAAAATTTCGAGGCAAAGGTGTTAAACAATATTCATGCATCAAAGCAACCTGCACGGATATTTAATATTGCCAAATGGAGTCAATTGGCAATTGCAGCAAGTTTTTTAACAATTATTGTAAGTGCCTATCTTTTTTTTCAATCAAATACATATAAGCAACAAAATCAAAGTATGGTGAGTTTACAGGAAATACCTAGCGCCGAAATTGATGCCTATGTAAATTCAAATGAATGGGTTGCTGAAATTGATTGGCAGGAAGAAATTAATATTGAAAGTTCGCATTTAGAAAGTTTAAATAATCACTTAATAAAAGACAGTAACAACAATCAATAACAGATTAACAAAAAAAATAAAATTTATGAAAAGGTTTTTATTATTATTTGCAATACTTATTTTAACAATTGCTACAAATGCGCAACAAAATCGTTTGCCAAGACCTCCAAGACCACCAATGGATCATGGTCCAAGAGGTGAAAACAAAGAAAAAATTGAAATGTATAAAATTCAATTTATTACAGAAAAATTAGCGCTAACAAAAGCAGAAGCAGAACAATTTTGGCCAGTATATGAAGCGCATAAAAATGCAATGAAGGAAATCATGGACAAAAAATTAAATGACGAAATTTTAGTTCAAGAAGAAGTTCTTTCTGCCAGAAAAAAATATAAGAATGAATTAAAGCCAGTGCTTAAATCTGACGAAAGAGTGAATGAAGCATTAAAAATTGATCGTGAGTTTTTGCAAAAAATTAGAGGTGAAATGATGCGCCGAAAAGGTTTCCAATCATAATTATAGGTTTTTAAGTTTTAGGCGCCTCCATCATCATGGGGGCGTTTTTATTTGTGGAATGCGTTTTGTATCTTACAGCATAATAAAATTTTATGAAAAAAATTGTTAGCGTCTTAGGAATTATACTTTTAGCTATTTTCATTTTTGTATCGATACAAACAATTACCAATAAACCATCCTTTAATAAGCAGGAAGTGAGCCTCTTGGCCTTACCTGAAAAGGCAATTGAACACATGAGTGCTGCCATTCAAATAAGCACTGAAACGCCTAATGATGATTATCAATTTGATACCGCTACATTTATGCGTTATCGAACCTTTTTGGAAACTACCTACCCGTTAATTCATAAAAACTTGCCAAGAACTATTATTGATAGTTTCAATTATATATATGAATGGAAGGGCACTGATACTAGCATTTTACCGATGGTATTAATGGCGCATTATGATGTTGTACCCGTTGAAGCTTCCGCCATTAAATTATGGCATGCAAAGCCTTATGGAGGTGAAGTAAAAGATAATTACATATGGGGAAGAGGTGTGTTAGATGATAAGTCAAGTATGATAAGCATTTTAGAAGCTGCTGAATCACAGCTTGCTAAAGGGTTTCAACCTAAACAAACTATATTATTGTGTTTTGGAGCCGATGAAGAATCAAGTGGTAAAGGAGCGACTGCAGTGGTGAAATATTTTAAATCATTGAATAAAAAATTTGATTTAGTAGTTGATGAGGGTGGTGAAATTTCAACTGAAGACAATAAATCAATCAAAGCACCTATTGCTTCAATTGGCGTGGGTGAAAAAGGTTATGTTACATTAGTACTAACAGCACAAAAAGCAGGTGGTCACTCCTCCATACCAGCTTCACATACGGCTATTGATATGTTAAGTAATGCAATAAGTAAAGTGAGCGCAAATCCAATGCCTGCAAAATTAACGCCACCCATTGAGGCCTATTTAAAAAGCATAAGCGCTTATAATGACAACTTTTTCCAAAAATTGGGCTTATCTAATTTATGGTTATTTAAAAGTGTAGTAATGAATGCAATGGCTGAAAACCCTAATACCAATGCGCTTATTCGTACTACCATTGTTCCTACCGTTTTTAATAGTGGTGTTAGAGATAATGTAATACCAACTTTTGCGACTGCTTATATAAATAGTAGAATTTTACCAGGTCAATCAAGTAAAGATGTATATGATTACGTTCAACGTACTATAAATGATACCAATATTAAAATCACTTATTACAAAAATTACATGACGGAGCCTTCTCCAACTACCGACGTAAATAGCAAATATTATAAGCGTGTTGAAAAAGTGGTAAGAGCCGTTGTAAAGGATGTGGTGGTTGCTCCTATGCTAATGGTGGGTGCCACTGATTCAAGAAACTACAGAGAAATTAGTGATGGTGTTATTAATTTCACGCCCATTACCGATGCAAAAGGATATCATGGTATAGATGAAAGAATGTTGATATCAGATTTTCAAAAGTGTTATAATTTTTACACTTTATTAATCAAAGGCGAGTAAGAAACAAGTGCTAAGGCACTTGTTGAAATAAAAGAAAAGTAATTAGCAATTGTTGATGTAAAAGAAAAATAAATTTATTTTACTGCAGACCCCTTCCATCCAAAATAAGCAACTACTATAAAACATACAAGTGGTACTATATAACCCATTTGGATATTGCCAGTTGCATCACTTATTAAACCAAATATTCTTGGCAGGATAGCCCCTCCAACAATGGACATTACGATTAAACTACTTGCCATTTCGGTATCTGCTCCTAAATTTTTGATACCTAAAGAAAAAATGGTTGGGAACATAATTGACATGAAAAAGCAAATTCCAATTAATGCATATATAGCAGTCGTGTCTTTTGCATAAATGGCAACTAAGCACAGTACGGTACTTAATAAGGCATAAGCAGTTAAAAGTTTATTAGGTGCAATAAATTTCATAAGTGCAGTTCCTAAAAAACGCCCAATTAAAAACGCCAATCCACCTATACCCAAATAGTCGGCTGCTTGTACTTCGGTAATATTGGCAACCTGTGTTGCGTAAAGAATAAATAAACTGAAAACACTTACCTGTGCACCTATATAAAAAAATTGTGCAATAACTGCCCAACTTAAATGCTTATGCCTAAATGTTTTAAGTAAAGATTGATTTTCGTTATTCACTTGTTTGTTTCTGATATCAGGCAATTGTATAAAATAAAATACAAGGGCAATTGCTAACAACACAATACCTAAAATTGTATAGGGTGTTTTTACACTATATGCTTCCGTCGCTAAGGCAACCTTTCGAACACTATCTGACATGCCCGCTAATTCCTGATCGGTATATCCCTTTGTTAGTATTACCCTTGCACCAATAGCTGGTGCTAAAGCCACCGCTAGTCCATTAAATGATTGCGCCAAATTTAGTCGTTGTGTAGCGGAAGAAGCTTCTCCTAATGCAGTTGCAAATGGATTAGCTGCCGTTTCTAAAATTGTTAAACCACAAGCGATTACAAATAAAGCAATTAAAAAATAATTATATGATTGGTGGTTAGCGGCGGGTACAAATAAAAATGCACCTATCGAGAATAATAGTAATCCAGTTATAATACCCATTTTATAGCCCCAATTTTTCATAATATACCCTGCAGGAATAGCCATAAAAAAGTAGGCGATGAATACAGCAGAATCAACCAAAGTGGCCTGCGTTGTGGTTAAAGTAAAGGATCGTTTTAAATGAGGTATTAAAATGGGATCTAAATTGTGTGCAAATCCCCATAAAAAAAACAAACATGTTAGTAATATAAACGGAGTCCTATAATTGTTTACCTTTTCCATAACTTTTTAATTATTACTAAATATAATAATATTTTAGGTTTAGTACACATAATCACTACATTTGATGCTTAAACTATTAAAGAATGAAAAAAGTAATTTTAACCATTACCACTATTTTTCTATTTATGATTGGTCTATCCATAAAAGCTAGTGCCAAAGAAACGCCTCGTGAATTTTATTTAATCCAAATATATCATTGCAGTTCAAATCATCAAATTACGGGTGTTGATGCCTATTTAAAAAATGTATACTTACCTTATTTACATAAATCAGGGATTCAAAAAATTGGCGTGTTTGCTCCTATTGCAAATGATACTGCAGTTGATAAAAAGTTATTTGTTTGGATACCTATGCAAAGCTTAACACTTTTGGATAAATTAGATCAGGCAGTTGAAAAATTAGATCCGATGGGAAAGAATGCAATTACCGACTTAGAAAATGCAGATAGTAGTTTGCCTTATACAAGAGTGGAAAGAATCGTTAGCAAGTCATTTAAATTACATACTCAATTTGAAAAAAAATCAAGTCTAATAAAATCTCCAAACCGTATTTATGAATATCGTAGTTACGAAAGCCCAACTGAAAACGCACATTTAAGAAAAGTGCATATGTTTAATGAAGGTGGTGAAATTGATTTATTTAAGCGTCTTAACTTTAATGCCATATTTTATTCTAAAGCAATAATTGGAAGCAGATTGCCGAATTTAATATACATGACAAGTTTTAATGACATGGCTGACCGCGATGCACATTGGAAAGCTTTTGGATCTTCTCCGGAATGGAAAAATATTTCAACAATGCCTAAATATTTGAAATCTGTTAACCGAAATGAAACGATTTTAATGACAGCAAGAGATTATGCTGATTTCTAGTTGATTATTTCAATTCCCATAATTTTCAATAATTCAATCTGAGCATTACACAATTGATATTGGTATTGTAATTGATTTAAGAGTGCTTTTTGAAAATCAGTATTCGTACTCGAAATTTCTAAAGGTGTTGCAGTGCCGTTTTTTAATTTGCTTGCACTCAATTTTTGCGCTAATGCCGCTTGTTCAATTTGAGAATTTGAATTAACAATTCTTGTTTGACTACTATTAATATCGATTAAGGCAGCTTGTATGTCTTTTTCAGTATCATGTAATAATACGGCAATATTCGTTTCACTTAAATCCAATCCTTTTTCTTGGATCTTAATAAGTTGCTTTGTTTTTCCGCCATTGAATAAAGGCACTGTAAATCCAACACCTGCGCTATAATTGAATCTTGGCTCATTAATGGAAGGTAAATACCCATTTCTAGAACCAATGGTAGCCTTCGCCCCAATAAATGGTTTTTCATTTAACTTAGTTATAGCTACATCGGATTTTGCAATACTTATTTTGTCTCTTGCAATGGCTAATGTTGGATTATGGTTAATGGCCGTTTGTAAGGCCTCATCGAATGTATATGCTTTCATGGTAATCACTAATTCACCCTCTTTAATATTATCAACCCCAGTAGCATACTTAAGTAGATTTAATAATTTTTTTAAATTAGTTTCTAAATCAATTTTACGATTGTTTTCATTATCTATTTTTGATTGAATAGTAATTGCATCAAACTGTATAGCGCTTCCATTTAATAATTGCGCGTCAATCACTTTTTTGTTTTCATTGTATAATGCTAAAACTTGGTCTTGAATTTGAATTGCTTTTTGTGCGTAAATGATTTGAAAATACAATTGACTAATTTGCGTAAACAAAGTATTTTGTAATTGAGCTGCTACATGATGTGCTGCTTGAACTTCTAGTTTTGATTTTTCAATATTTGCTTTTAAACGGCCAAAATCAATTAAGGCATAAGTTCCATTTACTGCACCCGATACATTGTGAAGTGGTGCAAATTGAAATGAATTTTCACCAAAAGCTACCTCTATTTTAGGTCTCACATAAGCATAACTTGCATCTATAGTAAAGTCTGGGTATTTATTTAGTTCTGTTAACTTCAATTTATTTTCAGCTAATTGTACCGATTGTTCTACTTCTTTAACTTTTGGGAAATAAGTTAAAGATTTTTGTAACAAGGTTTTTAATTCTGTATTAACTAAATTTTGAGCATTGGATACTAATGCAAAAAAGAATAATGCAAAAGAAGTAATTAATATTTTTTTCATATTCATATATTTTTAATGCGCTTCAGCAGCAGCCTCTAACGCAGCTTTATCTAATTTTTTCTTTGATCTTAAAAACAACACTAATGGAATTACGACTAAAAAGAAAATGCCAACAAGTCTAAATGTATCTAAATAAGATAAATAATAAGCTTGCCTATCAACCGATAAATCAATTAATTTATAAGCACGCTGTGTTGCACCATGAAAATCACCTGTTTTACTGACTATTCCTTGTGTAACGGAACCAACCCTTTCTTGCCACTGTGCTCCATCAGCAGGTAAATTTGAAATTAAGTTGGTTCTGTGTTTAAAATATTGTTGTGCCACATAGTTATTGGCTATAGCAATTCCAAAGGCGCCACCTAATTGTCGAATCATGTTATTTAGAGAAATACCTGATGCATAATCCTTTGGTTCGAGACCCACCACAGCCTGATTGATTAATGGCAATTGACTCATTGATATTCCAAAGGCTCTAATTAATAAAGGCCAGAAAAAATCCCACTTGCCGGCATCAGGAGGCATGTTTGCACTATAAAATGCATACACTGAAAAAAGTACAAACCCTACAATCAAAAAAGGAATTGGGGTAACACCTTTGCTCATTAGTTTGCCTATTACTGGCATCATAATCACACCAGCAAGTGTTGGTGGAAGCAAGGAAATACCTGTTTCAAATGCCGTAAATCCCATTACTCTTTGTGCAAGTACAGGATATACAAAAACAGATGTAAATAATCCAAAGCCTGCAACGAAGGTAAATATGGTCGTAAAAGCTAAATTCCTGTTGCCTAACACCCTTAAATTTACGGCTGGTTGTTTTATTGATAATTCATACCAAATAAATAAACCTAGCCCTACTATTGCAAATAAAGAACAATATCGGATCGTTTCACTCGAAAACCACTCTTCTGATTCTCCTCGTTCTAATACATATTGTAAACACCCAATACCGACAGCTAAAAGCATAATACCGGTATAATCAATCTTTATGTTTTTCTTATTTTTTCCTTCACCTTCTTTTTTGTCAATAAAAGTAAAGGCTAAAAAAGTAGCAATGATACCAATGGGGATATTGATTAAAAATATTAATGGCCAACTATTATGTTCAATAATCCAACCCCCTAAAGTTGGGCCTAAGGTTGGGCCTAATACAATACCCATTCCAAATAAGCCGGCTGCCATTGGGCGTTCCTTTGGCTCAAAGGCATCAAATAATATGGCTTGTGAAGTAGATAATAATGCACCACCACCAACGCCTTGTATAAATCGCCAAATAATGAGTTCTACTAAACTATCAGACTGCCCACATAAATAGGAGGCAACTGTAAATATGATCATCGATACGATGTAATAATTTTTTCGGCCAAAATATTCAGCTAAAAATCCAGTCAATGGAATGATAATCACATTTGCAATTGCATAGGAGGTAATTACCCAGCTAATATCTTCAATGCTAACTCCTAAACTTCCTGATATTTCAGTAAGTGCGACGTTTACAATTGAAGTGTCTATCAACTCCATAATGGCAGCTGACACTGTTGTAATTACGATAATTGCTTTTGCTATTCCTTTTGGCGTTGCCATTAAACTATTTGTCAACGGTGATAAATACACTCATACCAGCTCTTAATTTATTTTTAAAAGCTGCTTGATTGTCTATGGAAATTTTTACTGGAATTCTTTGAGTTACTTTAATAAAGTTACCACTTGAATTGTCTGGAGGCAATAATGAAAACTTAGCTCCAGTGGCATCACTCAAACTTAAAATTGTTCCTTGAATCGTTAAATCAGGATAAGCATCCAAACGAATATTTACTTTTTTACCTTCCGATAAAGATTCCAATTGACTTTCTTTAAAATTAGCTACAATCCAATAGCTGCTGTCATTTACAATAGAAAACATGGGCGTACCTGCTTGCACAAATTGTCCAATATTAATATTTTTCTTTCCTATTTTACCATTACTTGGTGTTGTTATTTTAGTATAGGAAAGCTTTAATTCTGTTTCCTTAATTTTAGCCTGCTTCATTTGAATCATAGCATTTGCTTTATTCAAAGTTTCTCTCAATATGGCTATTTTATTCGTGGCAATGCTATAATCAGTTTGTGCATTATTTGATTCTTGATTTGCAGCAGCTAACTGAAATTCAGTTTCGTCTAATTGCTTTTTTGTAATGGCTTGTTCCTTGAATAAATTTTGATCTCTTGATAAATCATTAGCCGCCTTTTTTTGACGAATTGACTTTAAATCAATAATGCCTTTGTTATTTTTTAGAGATAAAATGGCATTTGCTAATTGTGCTTTTGCATTAGAAACATCTGCCGTTGATTGTAATAAATCAGCATTTTGTTCTTCTAAAATTGCTTGTAGTTCTGCATCGTCTAACTCAACAACTATTTGGTCCTGTTTTACAGAATCATAGTCCTTTATGGTAATATTTTTAACATATCCAGAAGTTCTGCTTATGACAGGAACGATGGAGGTTTCAATTTGTGCATTATCTGTGGTTTCATGCGTTAAAGAGAAAACTATTTTTTTAATTCCAAAATACAAGGCGAATGCTAATAATACACCTATAACTACCTTTCTTATTGTTGCCTGTTTTTGCTTTTTTTCTTGCTCCATCTGTATTAATGATTATATGATTCAAATAAAGTGCAAATTTATAGAATATAAGTAAACACTCAGTTTAATTTATTTAAATAAGGATTTAATAATATTAATTAAACTTAATACTTGATATAATTTTGATATCCTTAGCTATTTAGCATCAATATCCATAATACAATACCAATCAGTGCTTTTATTATAATGATGCCATCAATCATTAATATGTTAGTATGTATAGCATTATGATTAATGACCCTCTTTGCTATAATATATGTCAGTCCTAATACTAGTAAATTTATAATGACCTGCCTTTTGCTATTAATGTGAAGCATATATCCAATAAGTACAAATAATAATATTAAAATAATTAAAGGCACAATTATTTTTTGAATCGTAAAGTCAATTCCATGCTTTGAAACAATAGTACGAACTAACTCATTTTTATCTCGATACAAATCCTTTATATCAAATAGTATGGCTAGGACTAGAATAAAAAGAAAGAGAAATATAAAATGGTTCCAGAAAATATAAGTGCTAAATAATTGCGTGAATTGGTTGCCTAAAGAAAACCATGCGGGAAAAAAGCAGCAAAACATAGACCATACCAATGCGATACTTACACTTTTTAATATACCATTATGTCTAAATATAATAAATGAAAAAAAAGCATACTTTGGTAAATAGTAAATTGCTGATATGAATATGGACAACAACAACATGCACTTTATCCATAAAGTAGACCGAAAAAATAAATTGAAAAAATCTAACTTAATTAAACCAATCCATATGCATAAACAAGAAAAAAATATTTGTCTTAATAATATATACTTAGCATTACTTTGATACCATGTAGTTCTATCATTATATACTCCGTCATGCGATTCATGCAAATAGGCGTGTGTATAATAAACTACCGTAGCTAAATGTATAAATAGCAATAGAAATATATCAGGCATTTTATGGTTCAATATTAAATTGGTTTCTATTGCCAATAAAACTGCACAAATACCGTAAAAATGATTACTCCATAATAATGCACCTTTCCAAGTTAATTTCACTTTTTATTGCTTATTAATCAAGATAGATGTGATACTCTTGAATCAATGCTGGGTTTTCAGGTGATAAAGTAAATGCTATTTCAATATTTCCTTTTTCACAATTAATAATAAAATAACCCCTTAACTGATTTTCTGCAATCATGGTATTGATTTTAACCATTTTTCCAACCTTGCCAAAAATATTAGCTGATTGTTTTTTCAGCATGTCAATTGGATAATCATCAAAAAAGTTTTCTGCAAATATGGGTGGAATATTTTCCCAGTTTTCAATTACTTGAATTAGTTCTTGTTGGCGTTTTGCCAAAATAGGCGAAACGCTTATTTGTCTTGGTTTTAAAGCAGCTAACTGAACAAGGGTATCAATCACTGCATTATTAATTTGTGTGGTGGGAGCATAAGTTACATTAGCAAAAAGAATGACACCAATTCCATAGTCTGGTAAGAATTGCCAGTTACTTCCAAAACCTGGCAATCCACCACTATGTCCGATACTTTTTTTGCGCTCTGCGTCCATATTCCATCTCAATCCGTATGTATAGGCGCTTGTTATTGCTAATTTCTTGCCACTTGGAAAAGTATAATTTGGTATTAAAGAAATAAATCTAGCGGGTTGATGCATTTCTCTTAAACTACTTCTTTTTACTGGTAATGTTTCGGAATCATTTCTTTCTGGCCAAGCTGCTTCGTGCATAGCAACATATTTACCAAACATATCTATGGATGTAATCATGCCGCCCATGGCCCCATATATTCCATCTTGCAAAGGCGTTTCTTTTCTCCATTCTTTATTAATGTATCTGTAACCAAATGCAAATTTATCTTTTGGAATGGTTTTAAATTCATATGTACTGGCATTCATTCCCAAAGGATTCAAAATGTATTTTTTAATATAAGCATCATACGACATTCCTGAGACCTTATGTATTATATATCCAAGCATTGCAAATCCTAAATTGCTATATTCATATTCCACACCAGCCGTATTCGAAAAGGATAATTGTTTTTTAATTAAATCATTTAAATCTTTTTCTGTATCCGCCAATTGTCTATCCCCCCAAGGATTATCTTCTGGGAAACCTGCACTATGACTCATTAAGTGGCGAATGGTAATGGCGGGAGCATCCTTAGTTAGACCCTGCCCCTTTAAAGCAGGTATATATATATCAACAGGATCATCCAATTTTAGTTTACCCGCATCTCTTAAATGTAAAATAGCAAGTGAAGTAAAACTTTTTGACATGGATGCAATTCGAAACATCGAACTTGTCGTTGCAGGAATTTTTTCTTCCAGGTTTGAAAATCCTCCTGCCCCCTTATATAACAGTTGTCCATCAATTACAATTCCATATGCATAACCAGGTACATGTTTTGCCTCTGCAAAGTCCTTGTACATTTTATCAATAACAGGTATCGCATTTTTTATACGTTCCATGCGTGCTAAATCATTAAACGCCGAAGGCGTAAAATTTTTTGGATTTTGAGCCAAAGAAATTAAGGGAAATACAAATAACCCTATCATTAATTTTTTCATTATAATTGGTATGAAGTGAGATTTAAAATTCACACTAATTTAATCAATATTTTATCAAGTATGTATAAATTAATACTACGTATAAGCTAATAAAAAAGGTATGCTATATTTAATAGCTTTTATTTTTGTTGATTTCCATTAGGCACTAACCATGTTTCATTTTCTTTAAATTTCTCAATTAAGGATTTTGAAAAATAGGCTGGGAAGTAGCCATCATTTGCCCAGAGTGAAAATAGGTTGCTATAAAATGGACTTTTAAAATCGCCTGATTGTCCAGGCGTATTAATCATTAAAGTGTTGTCCCAATTTTTAGTATCCATTAAAACTCTAAAACTAGCTCCGCTTGACTGATTTTCGGCACTACCTGTAGAACCTACAGTATAGCCATTGCCTCCTCTTGGCAACGGACCTAGGTTTAATTTTTTTCGAGTATTTGAATCAATTAAATGTGCTAGTGGATGCTCAAAGCTTATATGTTTATAAGCGGCTTGTCCATATTGCCATTTTGAAAAATCAATTTCATTTGCTTGATTCGTTGAAAATTTATTGTTCATTTTTTTAAAAGCTTGTTCAAAGCATTTTACTAAAAAAACATCTCTTTGTGCTAAAGCTGAACCTGTAAAATATTTTACAGGATTTTGTAAGCGATCAATTACTTTAGAAAGCTGCATAGATACGAGGCCTTTTATATTATCAGGGATAAATAATTTATTGGCTTCATTTATTATTTCTTTTTCCAACATAACATAAAATCCTGCCGCTACACTTTCTTTATTTAATGTATAGTCCCAATTCATTAAATATTTTTCATGTACCATTTTCATTTGCAAATTTGTTAATTGCAAATTTTTAAGCATCGGCACAATTACACTTGCTGGCACCGAAAAATAGTCGGTTTGCAAAGTAGCCATATCCTGTAACGAAATATTTTCTTTTTGATCTAATACCGAATTTATACGATTGGCTCTGAAAGCGTCGGACCAGGTGTAGCCAACTGCATCCCAATGGTTATAATCATTTGGGGTTACATTATTGTTTGCGGTAGCAAAAAATCCTTTACTAGGATTAAACACATGTGGCCTTTGCTTTATAGGTAAATAACCCTCCCATTCATACCTGCCATCACCGGGAACAGGCACATAGCCACTAAAGTTTTTTCTAATAGGAACAATGCCAACTGCTTGCCATCCAATATTTCCTTTTTTATCAGCCCAAATCATATTTTCACCGGGAATATGACTATAGCTACATGCTTCTCTAAAACTTTCCCAATTAGTAGCTTGGTCAATTCTCAAGGAAGCTAAATAGGGGGAACCACCTGGTTCCATCCATGCACACTTCATGGCGTATGCTTTATGGTGAATACTATCAACATACATTACTGGTCCATGAATAGAATAGCTTAATGATACAACACGTGCAATTTCATTTTTAATTTGAATGGTATCTTGTATAGTTTGCATGTTCTTCCATGCACCTTTAAACCAATATTGATTATGATTGTTTGGATTCAAATCATACACATAAATATCTTCCCCATCGGTTTCATAAATTGTTAATCCCCAAGCGCCATAATCATTGTGACCTATCGAAACACCTGGTATAGTCGGTTCGCCACCACCAATTACATTCCATCCTGGTGCATTTAAATGAACAATATAACGTAAGGATGGAAGTGCGATTTTGCGATGTGGGTCATTCGCTAACATAGGAAACCCACTTGCTGATTTTTTTCCACTAATAATCCAATTATTACTTCCCTCCATTTCCTGATCTGACAAATAGGGTTCTATATTCTTTAATTTATTTTTTGGTAACAACATAACATCATCTTCATCTACTTCTGCAATATCATTTTTTGTAAATGCTAATTCATTTCTATAGGCATTATATAAATCTAAAATATTATCGTTTAACAAACTTCCGTCAATAGCGCTATCTAATTTGATATTAGGGTCTTTAGGATGAAACCACATAATATCTTTTACTTTTTCAACACCTACTTTTGTAACCGCTCTACCAATATTTAATTCCTGTGTACTATTACCCAATAATCCTTGATGTCTTGAAATTACTACTTCAGAAGTCCATCTTTGAGGCTTAATATTTAATAATTTAAATTCAATTGGTAACAAGTCGGGGTGTTGGTTGACTTCGTCGATATAAGCATTGACACCGTTTACATATGATTGTATTATTTGTTGACCTTTTGGATGATAATGATTTAATTCTTTTTTCATATCACCTCTGAATTTAAACAACCTTGTACCTAAGTCTCTTTTATATTCTCTAGCACCAAATATTTCTGCCGATGTTCCTGTTGCTTGTCGGCGCCACACTTCAAATTGAAAAAGTCTATCCTTTGCTGCTAAATATCCTTGTGCGAAAAATAAATCAGTTTCATTTTTTGCGTATATATGATTCACCCCCCATTTGTCTCGTATTACTTTAACAGGTTCTTTCACTCCTTTTAAAATTGCTGTTTTTGATTGTTGAGCTTCCACATTTTGAAAAAATGAAATAGTAATACAGCAAAGGACTAATAATAATTTGTGCTTCATTTTGAATTATTTAACATCCTTAAATTAATCATTATTTACAAAAAAGCCACCTTAAATATTAAGGTGGCTAAATAGGATAGTGTCTTTTGTGACAAATTACATTAAGAAAGTCGTCGGAATTTTAAATGCTGTCGTATTAAATTTTCCGGATGCCTTAATTTCCTTAAATCCGCCTTTTACATCAATCAAATTATTAAAACCACGTGCTTTTAAAATGGAAATGAAAATCATGGAACGATAACCACCTTCGCAATGAACAAAGTAGGTATTATTTTTATCAATTACATCCATGCTATTATTGATAAAGTCTAATGGTGCATTTACTGCCGATTTAATATGTTCACTGTTGTATTCTGATGCCTTTCGTACGTCTAGTATTAACGTGTTTTTATCCTTTGTTTGTTCTGCTGCTAATTCCAAAGCATTAATGGATTTAATATGATCTATTTCTTTTTCTGCTTTTTCCCATGCTTCAAAGCCCCCTTCCAAATAACCAATGGTATAATCATATCCAACTCTTGCAAGACGTGTAATAACTTCTAATTCACGGCCTTGTTCAGTGACTAACAAAATAGTTTGCTTTATATCAGGTATCATTGCTCCCACCCAAGGTGCAAAACTTCCGTCAATGCCAATGTTAATTGAATTTGGAATAAACCCTTTTGCAAAATCTTGTGCATTGCGCGTATCTAAAATCAAAGCCTTTGTTTCATTTGCAGCCTCTTCAAAAGCATTAGGTGCTAATGCATGTTGCCCTCTTGCTAGCACATCATCAATACTATCATATCCTTGTATATTCATCATTACATTTAATGGAAAATAACCAGGAGGAGCAACCAAACCATCTAATACGGCTGCAATAAATTCGTCTTTAGTCATATCAGCTGCTAAGGCATAATTAGTCGCCTTTTGGTGTCCTAAGGTATCTTGTGTTTCCTTGCTCATTTTTTTACCACAAGCACTTCCTGCTCCATGTGCTGGATAAATGATTATGTCATCCGACAATGGCATTATTTTATGACGCAATGAATCATATAAATGTGCAGCTAAAATATCTTGCGTTAAATCGGCTTTTACTTTTTGGGCCAAATCGGGTCTTCCTACATCTCCAATAAACAAAGTGTCACCACTAAATAAAGCAACTTCCTTTCCCGTTTCATCCATTAATAAATAACAAGTGCTTTCCATGGTATGACCAGGTGTATGTATCACCTTGATTTTTATTTTACCTAATGATAGAATTTCTCCATCCTGTGCACCATAAAAATCAAATGCAGGTGCAGCAGTTGGTCCATACACAATTTTCGCTCCTGTTTTTTTTGCTAAGTCAATATGCCCTGAAACAAAATCTGCATGAAAATGTGTTTCTAAAACAAATTTTATTTTTGCATTGTCTATGTTTGCTTTTTGAATATAAGCATCTACTTCTCTCAATGGATCAATAATTGCAACCTCTCCCTCACTCATGATATAATAGGCACCTTGTGCAAGACAACCTGTATATATTTGTTCAACTTTCATACTTTATATTTTTAAATTCATACACAAGATCAACAATAAAACTAGATATTAAAGTGACAAAAATCACTTTAATACAAATTTATAAATTAAGTGACAAATAGTACATAAATTGTATCGCATTAATACGATGTTTGTAAAAATTGAATACATGGAATTGTTAGGTTATGCTGCTTCTATTTTAATTGGGATTTCTTTAGGGCTAATTGGTAGCGGTGGCTCCATTTTAACCGTTCCTGTTTTAGTATACCTTTTTCCAATTGATCCATTATTAGCAACCAGCTACTCCTTATGTATTGTAGGGGTGAGCAGTATTGCCGGTGTGATTTCACGCCTAAGACAAAAATTACTTGATTTTAAAATCATCGTATTATTTGGTGCACCTTCCATTTTAGGTGTTTTCATAGCACGAAAATTTATTTTACACGCCATACCCGATCAATTTTCCTTATTACCTAATACCCTCATCAGTAAAAGCGGGTTCATTATGTTGTTTTTTGCAACTTTAATGTTTGCATCTGCTTTGTCCATGATTCTTGGAAAAAGTAACAAAGAAAAATCAGGACAAAAACCGGAATATGGTATTAGTTTAGCCTTTGTTGGACTTGTAGAGGGAATGGTAACGGGTATCGTTGGAGCTGGTGGTGGATTTCTAATTATACCTGCCTTAGTTATACTTGGAAAATTACCCATGAAAAAAGCAATCGCTTCTTCTTTATTCATCATCACTATAAAATCATTAGTAGGATTTGGTGGTGACTTAATGCATTTAAACATAGCTTGGTCAGCACCTCTAAACGAAATGGTTTTAAGTGTTAAATTTCTACTAACTATTATAACACTTGCTACCCTAGGTATCATTACGGGTAATTATTTAAATAAGAAAATGGACGGCGCTAAATTAAAAAAGGGATTTGGATGGTTTGTTTTGGGGATGTCGTTTGTCATTATAATTGAACAATTTTTTATTTAGCATTAATGCACAAAACAGTTTAAACGTGTTCAGTTTGATAAGTATTATTAAATCTACTATATTTGTAGACTAATAAAATATTTTTCAAATGCAGCACTTTATAAATATCATCTCGGCGCCTTGGCCCTGGTATATAGCAGGTATCGTTATTGGATTAATCGTTCCAGCCTTGTTAATTATTGGGAACAAAACCTTTGGCATTTCTTCTAATCTCCGCCACATTTGTGCTGCTTGTTTTCCAGCAAATATTCCATTTTTTAAATACAATTGGAAGAAAGAATTTTGGAATTTATTTTTTGTGGGTGGAATTATCATTGGTTCATTTATAGCTACTCAATATTTATCTGATCCAAATGAATTGATTATTGATGAAAATTTAAAATCTAATTTAACTGCTTTGAATGTAAATGATTTTGAACACTTACTTCCAAATGATCTTTTTAGTTTTAGTGCATTAACAACGCCTAGAGGTTTTATATTAATGGTGATAGGGGGATTCTTAGTTGGCTTTGGGACTAGATACGCTAATGGATGCACATCGGGTCATTCCATTATGGGACTGAGTAATTTACAATGGCCTTCCCTAGTTGCCACCATTTGTTTTATGTTAGGAGGTTTCATTATGTCCAATTTTATTCTTCCATTTATTTTACAATTAAAATAAAAATATGTCTAGTATAAATACACCCAAATTACAGGATGAAATATTTGACGATACATCGGCTTGCATTAATCATTCAGAAAAACATGAAAGTATAATAAGCTTATTTAAATATACAGTTGTAGGTATTGTATTTGGAATTGTTTTTGTGAAAGCAGAAATTATATCATGGTTCCGCATTCAAGAAATGTTTAGACTTGAAAGTTTTCACATGTATGGCGTTATTGGCACTGCAGTTACAGTAGGTATTATATCAGTAGCCATCATAAAAAAGTTTTCGATCAAAACATTAGGAGGTGAAAATATTGTGATTGTTAAAAAGAAATTTTCAAAAGGTCAAATATTTGGAGGACTACTATTTGGATTAGGTTGGGCAATGACGGGTGCTTGTCCAGGTCCACTGTTTGCACAAATAGGTACTGGTATTGGTTCTATCAGTGTTGTTATTGGAAGTGCACTAGCTGGTACTTGGACCTATGGCTGGCTGAAAGAAAAATTACCTCACTAAATTATTTGTAATTTATATAGAACAAATTTTTTGCATCAATATCCACTTTTCACCTGGTTTAGCCACAGGTAAAGCTTGTTGATACTCCCACATTGTTTGTTCCCATTGTTGAACGATTTCGTTTTTAGCATCCATTACTGCTTTTTGTTCGAAGCTAAAATCCGAATTGGCTTCAATAATCATAAATAACCGATTGGCCACTCGGTATATTTCTAATGCCTGAATACCTGATGACCTTATTGATTCAATTACTTCAGGCCAAACTGCTTGATGGTATTCATCATAAGCAGCAATAAGCTGTGGATCGTCTTTAAGGTCTAGTGCTAAACAATATCGCATGTGAATTATTAATTTTTATTATTAATCGCCATAAACAAAGGACTCCATTACGCGCATTGATTTAATGGCTTCTTCAACTGAACATGGATTCTCCCCTTTACCTAAAAAATATTGAACTACTTTTTCAATATGATTTTGCTGTATGTGCTTAGGAGGTGCAAATTCAATTACTTCCTGTTTATTTTCTTTTTCAATGGTTATGGTATGTCCAAAAACAGAAAATCGGATAACACCTAATTCACCTTTGATTATAAAATCGTCTCTTTCAACACCCTGCTCCATTGCAAAAAGCCACTCTCCCTCAAAATGAATATCGTTTGATAATTGTATATTTCCATTCACCGTATCTTCCACTTCATAAAGCCCCGCAGAATTGTTCGCTGTTCCTTGATAGGATATTGCCTCTCCAAAAAAATAAAATACTAAATCAATTTGATGAGGTGCTAAATCATAAAACAAACCGCCACCAGCCGACTCCTTATTAACTCTCCAATTATTTTCATAATAACTTTTAGAGGCGCCATTTTTATGCATTATGATTTTCACCTCATTGACTTTCCCTATTTCATTATTCGCTAACAATTCTTTTACTTTTAAAAATAAAGGCAGTGAACGTCTATAATGTGCAATAACTAATTTGCCATTCAAATTATTGGCAACGGCTTGCATATTTAAACATGCAGCAACATTTGTTGCCATTGGCTTTTCAACATAAACAAATTTGCCTGCATGCAGCGCTTCAATGGCATACTGTTCATGCACATTGGGTGGGGTAGCAATATAAATCGCGTCAATTTCGGGATGCTGTATTAATTCAGATGCATTCGTAAATTTTAATGGCACATTATGTCTTAAAGCATAATCGTGAAGTAATTGTTGATCCCTTCTCATAACCGCTAATAACTTTGAATTAGGTACCAAATTAAAAGCAGGACCACTTTTTACTTCCGTAACGTTTCCACATCCAATAATACCCCATCTAATTATTTCCATATTGCACAAATTAGTTCATATACTTTTTAAACCATTCTAAATGACTATTGAATCTATGTACTATATAACTTGGAACACGTAATCCATGATTTTGATTAGGATAAATAATTAATTGTGTTGGAATCCCGACCGACTTAAACGCCTGATACATTTGTTCAGCACCTACAACTGGAACATTAAAATCGGCCTCGCTTGCCATAAACAAAGTTGGGGTTTTTATTTCGTTTACTTTAAAGAAAGGATACGATACATCTAACCATTTTTGAATATTCTCCCATGGTTTGCCTAATTCTGGTTCATACTGACTAATGTACTGGTCGGTTCCATAATATGACAACATCAATGAACTACCTGCTCCACTCACCGCTGCTTTAAATCGCTTGTCAGTGGCAATGGTATAGTTTGTCAAAATTCCGCCATAACTCCAACCTGCAATAGCCATTTTATTGGCATCAGCAACACCTGTTTTAATTAAATAATCAGCAACACCAATTATATCTTTCACCTCTTTATTACCCCAATCAGCATAAATACATTTTGTATAATTAGCACCACGTCCGCTGCTGCCTCTATAATTTACGGCAGCAACTGCATAGCCTGCAGCGGCATAAATTTGACGTGTTAAATCAAAGGAATATTCATCCTGTGCAACAGGACCTCCGTGAATAAATAATATTAATGGTAAATTTTTTGCAGCACTATCTGGTAAATATAAAATTCCATTGACTTTATTATTATCACTTGCAATGGCACTAAATCCTTTCACGAATATTTTTTGAATACTATTTACAAATGAATCTTGAATATGTGTGAGTTGTTTAAACCCACTGCCTTCATTCAAATACAATTCATAAGGATTATTAGTTGTACTAAACAATGCCGCCATCTTGCCTTTCTCATTCATGTGAACACCATTATATACTCCTACTTCGTTCGTGAATAAACTTACTACTCCAGTGCTTGCATTAATCTGAATCACATTTTGTTTTCGATCATCCTCCGATATTCCATAAATAGTTTTACCATCTAGCGACCAAAAAATATTGTCTATTGACAAGTCATATTGCTTTGTAATTACCTTATCAATTTTTGTTGCAATATCTATGACACCTACTTGTTGTAAATCATACATATCATATGGGTCCTCCGAACTACTTCTTAAGAATGCAATTTTACTATGATCCGGACTAAAAACAGGTTTATGATCTGCACCTTTGTAAAAGGTTAACTGTATTGGCTTTGCTGATTTTTCAAGTGATAAAACAAAAATGTCTGAATTTGAATTTTGGTCAAAATTTGCACTCACATTACTTGAATAGGCAATCCATTTTCCATCACTACTAACCACTACTTCATTTTCATTATTTCTTCCTTTTGTTAGCGTATCTAATTTTTTTGTTTTAACATCAAATGTATAAAGATGTGTTTTTCGATTATCTAAATAACCCTCATTGTCGGCCTTAAAATGATAACGATCTATTTCATAAGGTTGTCGAATTTTTGTATTTGCAGTATCTGCATAATTCGGATCCTTAATTTCAAATATAATTTTACTACCGTCTTTAAACCATTGGTAGTTTTCTATTTCTCCTTTAATATGAGTAAGCTGCACTGGCTCGCCACCTCGACGATCTAATACAAATAATTGATTTTCCTCTTTATCCTCTTTACCTGTTGCTAAATAGGAAATATATTTTCCTTCCGGACTCCATTGATAATTGGAAACACCTTTGGTTTGTGTAGTTAAAGCAACGGTTTCTTTTCCGTCCTTATGTATCATATACAAATGAGAAACATTTTTGTCCTTTACCGAATCAGCTTTTGAAACGGTATATAAAATCCAATCGCCTTCGGGCGAAACCAATGGACTACCCAAATTGCTAATTTCATAAATCGACTTGGGTGTTAATTTTTTTAGGTTGGAATTGGTGTTTTGAGCGTAACCAATTTTTGTACATAATAAAATTCCGAATAAAAATACTTTAGCAATTCGCATACATTAAAGTTTGTAGAAATTAAATGTACGAACTTATTTAAAAGTTATGTGTATAGAATTTGAATGAATCTATTATTAAACTATGATAAAAAAAATTGGGCGGTATAGAAATACCGCCCGCTTAAACGATTGCTTGTCTATGTATGTTCCAGCTGTCATAGATGGGATCGAACCATCGTTAAGGGTTTTGCTGACCCTTGCCTCTCCACTCGGCCACATGACAATATTTTTAATTACATACTAATTTTTGTTTTTGCTACTTGAATGTTTTTTGACTTAGTCAATCCTATAGGAGCTAGTATCACTAAAGAACATGCCGAGTAGGAAATTAGATTTTCAATCGTATTGTTATTTGATTTAATGTTTGATGGATAAATGGTAGCTATAGATTTCACTGTATGATTTTTATAATCCACTACAATATGCTCTACAGGAAAATCAAAAAATTGTTTTGAAAAGCTTTTAGCTAATGGGTTTGAAAACTTTAAGGCCAATGGTTTTTTAAAATATTTTTCCTTTCTATAATTTAAAGATTGAAATATTTCAACATCCGATGCAGCTAACTCACATTCTATTTGATCCAATTTACTGTCATTGTAAATCGTTATTTGTGCAGATTGACTGAAAGGGAAATTTAAAATTTTCATATATTTTATTTTGACTTTGTCCTCATCGTTTTACCACCGCGGAGTTTAGCTCTCTCGGTTGGCACCCATTCAAGGATTCTTGATGACAGGACAAAGATAAGCATATATTTCATAT
>JBDKFR010000077.1:0-4499 GCA_039798645.1 Bacteroidota bacterium | reverse complement strand
TTTTCTTTTAAGGAGTCATCAAATTCAAAGTGAGGCCAGTTTTTATGTTGCCAATTATACATTGTGAGCCGATTAAGTGTTCTATTCGGCTCAAATATAGTTAAAATATGAGTCGATTAGAGATTTTATTCGGCTCAATTTTTTAAATATGTCCCATAATGGGTACTCTTATGCAAATAAAAAATCCCTATTAAATTGATTAACAATTAGATAGGGATTAAATTTTGCTGTAGGGGGAGGGTTCGAACCTCCAAGGGGCAGTTAGCTAAAACACAAAGTTGAGTGGTCCACCCTGGTCACCTATTGCTAGGTGGCTCTATGTTTCGTTTATCCCGTGATCCCCGCCTTCGAGACGAGAAGGTATGTATGCCTAAGTTTCATCACCCCACAGTATTAAGAACTCATCATATGAGTATAGTTTCTGTTAGATTCCCCTCATTTGATATATCAAAACTAAGCTTATCGTCCATATGTTGCAAATATTTTAATGAAATATTTTAAAATATAGATATTATTCAATAATTTGCTTTTATATTTAAAATCATACAAATATGGACCCAAACAATACCCCAAAATTGAACATTGACAAAAGCCTAGATAAGCTGGATTTGCAAATTATACAAGCCATGATGCAGGACGCAGAAGTTTCCTATGCTGATTTGGGAAAACAGTTTTTCGTTTCAGGGGGAACCATTCATGTGCGTATCAAAAAATTAGAAGAATTGGGCATTGTTCAAGGTAAAAGACTTGCCGTTGATTTAAAAGTATTGGGTTATGACATTATAGCCTTTATTGGTATTTATTTAGAAAAGAGCTCGATGTATGATAACGTGGCTCAAGCCTTAAAATCTATTCCTCAAGTAGTTAGAGTGAATTATACCACTGGCAACTATAGCATGTTTGTTGAAATTGTTTGTAAGGACATTCAGCAACTACGTTATGTACTACATGACGAACTTCAAAAAATTAAAGGAATAGATCGAACAGAGACTTTGATTTCCTTGGAGGAAAGTTTTTCAAGAAACGTTAGAATAGTATAAACAAAGCTTTGTAAATTACAGGACTCGTATTTTTTAAAAGAAACATTCAATTAAAGCCAATGAAACCGTGTAACTATCATGATGCGCGTAGAGGTTTTTTAAAAAAGTCAGCAGCGATTGCGGCTTTATATTTAACACCCAGTTCACTTGTTAAAGCATTTGCAATTGAAAGTGTTGTTCCTACACCTATTGCTAAAGAAAAATTAACCATTACGCTAAATGGAAAATTATTGAATCTTGAAATAGATGCAAGAACTACCATTTTAAATTTACTGAGAGAGGAGTTAAATTTTACCGGTACTAAAAAAGGCTGTGAAATGGGTCAGTGTGGTGCTTGTACCATACATATCAATGGCAAACGTACTAAGTCCTGTATGCAATTAGCGATTAGTAATCAAAATAATAAAATCACTACGATTGAAGGTTTAACAAATAGTGAAGTATTACATCCAATGCAAGCTGCATTTTTAAAACATGATGCTTTTCAGTGTGGTTATTGTACCTCTGGTCAAATTATGTCAGCAGTAGCTTGTGTGAGAGAAGGACAAGCAAAATCACGTGATGCGATTAAAAATTATATGGACACTAATATTTGCAGATGTGGTGCGTATCAAAATATTGTGGACGCCATTGAGGAAGTTGCTAAAACAGGAATTAAAATTTAATCATCACCAATTTATATACTATGAATAAGAAAAATACAAAGTCGATATTTTGGGAAGATGAAAGAGTTGACGGTGCGGATAAGGTAACGGGTAAAGCCAAATATACAGCTGAACATAACCTGCCTAATTTAGCCTATGCAGTTTTCGTAACTAGTAATATCGCAAAAGGCACTATTAAAAATATTGATACCAGCAAAGCACTTGCGATGAATGGTGTTTTGGATGTTATATATTTTGCAAATTGTCCTGCTGTACCCGGTTATAATACCAATGCAGCAGACAGACCAAAAAATGTATCGGAGTGGAGAGGGCATAAAGTTTTACACGATAATAAGGTGCGCTTTTTTGGACAACCAATTGCATTAGTCGTTGCTGATAGTTTTGAAAATGCAAATGCTGCTATACGTTTTATAAAACCTGAATATGAAGCAGAAGCTTTTGAAACCAATTTTGATAAAGCACGTTTAAATCCAGCTAATTTAAAACCTGCAGTTACTTATAAAAGAGGTAGCGATGCGGAGGTAAATGCAGCTGCAAGTGTGGAGGCAGAATTTAATATTCCAATTGAAGTGCATAATCCGATGGAGCTTCAAGCTACAATAGCTTATTGGGAAGCCGAGGATAAATTATTATTGTATGATAAAACCCAGGGTCCAAAAAGTACGCAGGGCTTGATGGCTAGAACTTTTGGATTGCCTGAAAAAAATGTAAGGGTCATTGCTGAAAACGTAGGAGGTGCTTTTGGAAGTTCATTAAGATCATGGTCCAATGTACCTGCTGCTTGTATTGCTGCCAAAAAATTAAACCGACCTGTTAAATTAGTTATTACACGTCCACAAATGTTTAGCTTAATTGGTTACCGTCCTCAAGCATGGCAGAAAGTAAAAATAGCTGCTAATGCCGAGGGAAACTTTTTATCCATAAATCATGAAGCCATCAGTAATACTTCCCGTTATGAGGATTTTAGAGAGGGGATAGTAGACGTTTCAAAATTTTTATATGCATGTGAAAATGTAAATACAAAGTATAGCATTCTTCCACTTGACTTAAGCACACCTATTTGGATGCGTGGTCCGGGGGAAGCAAGTGGATGCTTTGCGTTAGAATCAGCAATTGACGAATTATCCTATAAATTAAAAATGGATCCTATTGCGTTAAGAATTAAAAACTTTACTGCGATTAATCCAGAAAATAAATTACCATTTTCTGATAACAATTTACAAGCGCTTTATGATTATGGTAAGGAAAAAATTGGTTGGAAAAATAGACCATCAGTTCCAAGTACTTTAAAAGAAAATGGAATGCTTATTGGATATGGAATGGCAGTAGGTGTCTTTGGAGCTGGTAAAGGTTCAGCATCAGTTCGTGCTGTTTTATCTAATGATGGTAAATTATTATTAGAGTGTGCGGTGAGTGATATGGGTCCTGGTACAACTACCTCCATGTCGAAAATTGCAGCAGAAGCTATGCAAATGCCTATTGCAAAAATTAAATTTAAATTAGGCGATTCTGATTTACCTCCAGGTCCATCACAAGGTGGGTCAGGAACTACTTCAACAGTTGGTTCAGCAGTTGACCTAGCTTGCAAAACTTTACAACAATCATTAAAGGAGTTGGCTGTAAAATTTGCGCCAAGTTTTAATGGCTTAACACCCGATGTATTGGAAGTTAAAAATGAAATGGTGTTATCAAAAGCAGACCCTAGTAAAAATATTGACATTGTTTCCTTGTTGAAATTAGCAAATCAGGATAAAATTGATTTAACTATTAATTCAACAGGTAAAACGCCTGCGCAATTAAAATTTACAAGTAATTCGTTTTCGGCACACTTTGTTAAATTGGGTGTAAACCCTAAGGATGGCAAAGTGAAAATATTACAAGTAGTGACTACGGGTGATGCTGGAAAAATTATCAGTCCAAAAACCGCTCGCAGTCAAATGCTAGGTGGTGTGGTTGGCGGTATTGGTATGGCTTTAACTGAAAAACTTGAAATTGATCATACCACAGGACAAATTACAAATGCCAGCTTCGGCGCTTACCACGTTCCTTTACATTCACAAATTCCACAAACGGATGTTTGGTTTGTAAATAAGCCCGATATGAATGTAAATGATATTGGTGCAAAGGGAATTGGAGAGATTGCATTAATTGGTTTAGCAGCAGCCATTAGTAATGCTGTGTACAATGCAACTGGCAAAAGAGTAAGAGACTTGCCTATTACTCCTGATAAGTTGGGTTTTGCGAAAGCGAAAGCATAGTTGTTACTAAATATTTTGTATCATAAAAGAGGCGCATCATTGATGCGCCTCTTTATTTTTTAATCAAACTAAACTAAATTTATAACTAAAACTATTATCTCGATTTTTAAATCTCAGTCTTATCATTAAATTTTATAACCATCATCTGCAACTAATTGAGCGCAAATGCGACGACGTGCTTCCTTGGAATTAAATGGTGCAACTTTAGTGAATCGTTTTAAGCCAATTAACATCATGGTTAATTCATCACCTTCCGCAAAACTATTTAAGGCGTCTTTACCTGCCTTATTAATCGCATCGGCTGCGTCATAAATATAAGTGCGAACTATATCTGCTTGAATTGAAGTTGCTGCTTCGCCTCTTAAAGTTGTTAATTTTTCTAATCTTAATAAGGCACTCTCTGCATGAAATGCAATGATTGACATGTCAGCAATGTTCATTAATATTTCTTGTTCCTTATTTAAGGTCATCATTAATTTTTGTACTGCTGCACCAGCTACCATCAAAATACATTTTTTAAAGTTGGCTATGTATTT
>JBDKFR010000076.1:0-2853 GCA_039798645.1 Bacteroidota bacterium | reverse complement strand
ATCACGAATTACGCCTTTCCAATTTAATCCATATCCGAAATCATACAAATGACCTTGTGTATCCTTGTAAGGTTTCATGTCATGTGGCTTGTCTTCATATTGTTTTTCAACAACACTCATGTTTAAGGGCATTTGCATTGGCAATAAACCTGAAGGCTCAACTTTACCTGAAATGATATCTAATTGCGCATCCACTTGAACGCCAAATTCTCCGATAATGGCATCTACTTCTTTTTCAAATTCGCCAAATACCATTGGATTGGTAATTGAAATAGAAACTAAAACAGGCTTGCCATTCATAGCATTCTTCGTATCTAATATAGTTTGTAAATCAGGATAGCTATTTGATTTTGATGTTTTTCCTTTATATGTTCTATCAGTGATAGTTGGATCAATTACCGGATCGCCTGCTGCCATACTATGTTCACGCGCATCTGTTGCAGTATAGTCTTTTAATTGCAAACTAATAGGCACATATCCGTTTCCACCAGCTGCTCTGTCGGCACTACTGTACCCACCACTGATAGGGCTTTTAATAAATACAATTGCGAAATCAGCTTTAGTTGGATCATCCGTTACGTTATAATACTTTTTAACGATTTCTAAATTAACTGGATAATCAGATTTTTCAGGAGAGGGTTGTCCAAAAAAGTTAATGCCAGCAGGTGTGATTCTTTTTGGTATATACACTGTTTTACCTTTTGCAATAGGCAAGCTTTTATTTTTATTTTTTATGAGTACAATTGATTTTAATTGTGCTTCATAGCCAGCCTTCATAAATTCTGATTTTCCAACAATTGAATTGGATTCAATAGGATCTAAATATGCATTTTCAAATAATCCGACTCTGAAAATATTTAACAATAAACGAATAGCTGATTGCTCGAATCGAACGCGCATAAAGGCTTCGCCATGTTCTTTAACACCCATTTGATAAGCTTCTAATATAGGTTTTGCTTCACTATTACCTCCAAATTGATCTACTCCTGCCATTAACACTTTATAATGTCTTTCAGCTACAGATAATTTTTCAACACCCCAAGATTTACCCCAAAATACATCTGGCTTTTCACCTTCATTGGCAGTAATTAACCAATCGGTACATACTACTCCATTATAATCATATTTATTTCTCAATAAGTCAGTGATTATATATTTACTGAATCCATTTCCAACATTTTCACCATTTTTTTTATCCTGATTAAATGATATTGTATAATAAGGCATCACAGCGGCAGCTTTTTTAGTACTTCCTTTTAATTTAAAGGCACCTTCTGTAAATGCTCTTAAATGCATTTGAAAATTATTACCAGGATACACTGCAAATTTTCCATAAGCAAAATGACCATCACGTCCTGCTTCCTCTGGACCTCCACCTGGCCAATGTTTTACCATTGCATTTACACTAAAATTTCCCCATCCATTATAATTGTTAATCGCTTTAGGCGAGGTTTGAAAACCGTCAACATAAGCTCTTGACATATCTGTTGCTAATTTTGGATCTTCTCCGAATGTGCCAATAAATCGATTCCATCTTGGCTCAGTAGCTAAATCAATTTGTGGTGAAAGTGCCGTTGTAATTCCTAATGCACGATATTCTTTGGATGCAATAGATCCAAATTTTAAAGTAATACTTGGATCAAAAGTAGCTGCTAAACCAAGCTCTTCAGGCCATTGTGAAATAGTACCACCACTACCCGCATTATACTCTGCTTCCTTGTTAGCACCATTTCTTGGATCAGAACTATTGTTTGCTGGAATTCCTAATCCAATAGATTCCACAAATTTTTGAACGTTGTTATTCCATGTTGCAGCAACAATTGGGTTTTCGACGGACGTTACCAATACATGTCTTAGATTATCTTTCTTTAAAAATTCAATTTGTTGGTCCGTTAAATCGGATGGTAATGCCCCACTTTCTTTGTATGGTTTCCCATTATAAGTAGCCTTGAACCTCCCAAAAGGCGGCATGGGTATTAATTGGTGTCCACTATATAGCATTAAACCAGCTATTTGCTCAACCGACATTCTACTTGCTAAATCCTCGGCACGCTCATTTACATTAATTCTCCAATCCTCATATATATCAACAACACCATTTTTATTTAAGTCTTTAAATGGCAAACCGTCTTTTAATAAAATCTTTACGCCTGAGGCCTCTGAATAACCAAGCGTAATTTGGTCATTGACTTTAATTTTTTTAATCCCGTTCGTTAAATTTACTTCCTCCCATTTTTGTTGTGCATTTAATACAAATGGAATAAACATAAGTAGCGTACAAAGCCTTTTCATAAAACTATCATTTAGAGGATAAATATAAATAATTATTGTGTCATCATAACGCAATAAAATATATTAATTTAAATAATTATTTAACTTTCAAAAACAAATTGAAAAAGAATAGTCGATAAATAAAATATGACCTAAGTCATAAAATGAGGTGCTTTACACAACAAATAAATTTTAAGGAATATTTATATTGTCGAATTACGGAATGCAGGATAAAGGAATTACTTTTGTACAAGATGAAATTAATATCCTCCCCATTTTTATTCATCATTAGTTGTTTTATATTTTTAGTATCATGCAAGCATGATATCATCAATGATCCTAATGATAAAATTGCAGATACAACAAAAGTTATAACACCTCCTGTTGGCGGTAATGCAAGCTCTGATACTGTTTGTTTTAACACTGAAATTTTACCTTTATTTTCAAGTTATTGCGGTTCTTCGGGATGTCATGATTTGAATAGTCATGAGGACGGCGTTATTTTGACAGACTATACTCGGATTATGAAGGGCATTAGAGCGAAATTGCCAAACAGCAGTAAATATTATACCATTATTGGAC
>JBDKFR010000075.1:0-4201 GCA_039798645.1 Bacteroidota bacterium | reverse complement strand
GAGGATATTTTAGGATTACAAAGAATGCAGTTCACCACTCAAATTGAGCATTACGATAATTTTGCAGCGCATTGTGATAACTTAAAAAGAATCAACAACATATTAATTGATTTGTCTCGTGATATTTGGACCTATATATCCATGGATTACTTTAAACAACAAACCAAAAAAGGTGAAGTCGGATCAAGTGCCATGCCACATAAAGTAAATCCAATTGACTTTGAAAATGCAGAAGGAAACTTAGGTATTGCCAATGCTTTATTAGAACATTTGGCAGCAAAACTTCCTATTAGCCGTTTACAAAGAGACTTAACCGATTCAACTGTTTTAAGAAATATCGGCGTTCCTGTTGGGCATATCGCTATTGCAATAAATTCATTGGAAAAAGGCTTGGGTAAATTAATATTAAACGAGGCTAAAATCCAGGAGGACCTTGAAAATAACTGGGCAGTAGTAGCGGAAGCGATTCAAACTATTTTACGTCGTGAAAAATATCCAAACCCTTACGAAGCCTTAAAGGATTTAACAAGAGGCAATAGTAAGATTGATAAAAAATCAATGCACAAGTTTATTGACGGATTAAAAGTGTCTGCAGCGTTGAAAAAAGAATTAAAACATATCACTCCTCAGAATTATACAGGTATTACAGCGGAGTATTAGCGATGATGCGTAAGCTTAGTATAGAAAAATAATAGTAGTGAATTCGTAACGCTTAATTGCGATATTGAAATTTAAATAGCGTCTCCCTCACTCGGTGGCGCTATTTTTTTGCGCGGTTCTTTTTTATTTAACAAGGTATGAATCGGCGCCATCCCCTCTTTTTCAATGGCCATAGTTAAAACCTTTGCTGTAGCAGCTGCATCACCCCAAGCACGGTGACGACCCTCAATGCGAATGCCTAAATCACGTGTTAAAGAACCCAACCCATATTTTAGTAAACCAGGGAACACTTTTTTACTCAAGCGAATCGTGCACAATTTTGGAGCCGACCATTCATAGCCATGGTGATTTAATAAATAATGTACGAAGCCATAATCAAAACTAACATTATGTGCTACGAATATGCGATCCTTTAATAGATTATAAATTTGCGGAGCCACTTCCTCAAAAAGTGGTGCAGTTGCAACCATCTCGTCGCTAATACCCGTCATGTTGACTATAAATGGCGGTATTTTTTGTCGAGGGTTAATAAGGGTAACATATTTACCCGTCACTTCCACCCCATTGTGCATTACAATAGCAATTTCAGTAATGCCATGAGATTGTGGCATTCCACCGGTGGTTTCAATATCTACTACTGCAAATTCCATTGGGGGCCAAGTTCGTACATTTTTGTCAAAATAAGCTAGTGGCTTTTCCTTATTTTTGTGACTCAATTTAGGTAAAGAATAAAGCATGGAACTTAGCAAAAATTATATACCAGGTGAAGTAGAAAACAAATGGTACCAGCATTGGATCGAAAAAGGATATTTCCACAGTGAGCCAAATAACAAACCGGCTTATACCGTGGTCATCCCGCCACCGAATGTAACGGGTGTTTTGCACATGGGCCATTGCTTAAACAATACCATTCAAGATATTTTAGTACGTCGTGCGCGTATGCAAGGAATGAACCCTTGTTGGGTGCCAGGAACCGACCATGCTTCTATTGCAACGGAAGCGAAAGTGGTTGCTATGTTAAGGGAAAGAGGAATTGCAAAATCATCTTTATCTAGAGACGAATTTTTGACCTACGCTTGGGAATGGAAAGAAAAATACGGTGGTATCATTTTACAGCAATTAAGAAAAATGGGCTGTAGTTTGGATTGGGATCGTACATCATTTACCATGGATCCTGATTACTATGAAACGGTTATTAAAGTATTCGTTGACTTATACAATAAGGGTAAAATTTATCGCGGAAAACGTATGATTAACTGGGATGTCCGCGCTAAAACAGCATTAAGTGACGAGGAAGTAATACATAAGGAAGTAAATGGCAAAATGTATCATATCAGATACAAATTAGACCTACCTGGTGATGAATATATTACCATTGCAACCGTTAGGCCTGAAACCATTTTTGGAGACACTGCTATTTGTGTGCACCCAAAAGATGATCGTTACAAACATTTAGTGGGCAAGCATGCTTTTGTCCCAATGATTAATCGTCGTATTCCAATTATAGCCGATGATTATATTGAAATAGAATTTGGAACAGGCGCTTTGAAGGTAACTCCAGCACATGATATCAATGACTTTAATCTGGGTCAAAAACATGGCTTAGAAGTAATTGAAACATTGAATGAAGACGGAACTATGAACGACGCTGCACCAATGTATATTGGCAAAGATCGTTTAGACGTTAGAAAAATAATTGCAGCAGATTTAGAAGCGAGTGGGAATTTAGTGAAATTAGAAGACTACGTAAATCAGGTAGGATTCAGTGAAAGAACCGATGCAGTTGTAGAGCCAAGATTAAGTTTACAATGGTGGGTGGATATGAAACAATTGGCTGGACCAGCATTGGAAGCTGTGATGAGTGATGAAATTCAATTTCATCCGGCTAAATTTAAAAATGTATACCGCCATTGGATGGATAATATCAAGGACTGGTGTATAAGCCGTCAATTATGGTGGGGTCATCGTATCCCTGCATGGTATGATGCTGACGGCAATGTATATGTAGCAGAAAACGAAGCCGCAGTAAATGCAAAATATCCTGAAACAAAAGGTAAAACCTTAACGCAGGATGCCGATTGTTTAGATACTTGGTTTAGTAGTTGGTTATGGCCTATTGAAGTTTTCAAAGGCATGTCCAATCCTAATAATGCTGAAATTAATTATTACTACCCTACTAGTACATTGGTTACCGCGCCTGAAATTATTTTCTTTTGGGTAGCACGTATGATTATGGCAGGTGAAGAGTATATGGGTAAGATACCATTTAAGGATGTATACTTTACTGGTATTGTGCGTGATAAGCAAGGACGTAAAATGAGTAAGAGTTTGGGGAATTCTCCTGACTTATTGGGACTCATAGATCAATATGGAGCTGACGCTGTGCGTTTTGGTATTATGATTGCTTCTCCTGCTGGTAACGATTTGTTATTTGATGAATCTACACTTGAGCAAGGAAGAAATTTTAATAGCAAATTATGGAATGCTGCTAAGTTGTTAAAAATGTGGGAGCCGCGTGTTAGTGCGGAAGGAAAAGTAGAACAAGATGCTGCTTTCGCCATGGACTGGTTCCAAGCAAAATTAAGCGCAACACAAATTGAAGTAGATGGAATGTTAAAAGAGTTTCGTTTAAGCGAAGCCTTGAAAACTATTTACGGATTAATTTGGGATGATTATTGTAGTTGGTATTTGGAATGGATAAAACCAGGATTTGAGCAACCAATTCACGCCGATGTATACAATAAGAGTATAGAATTTTATGATTCTTTATTGCAATTGTTACATCCATTCATGCCTTTCATTACTGAAGAATTGCATCATGCCTTAAAACCTCAAACACAGGACTTATGTGTGAAAGAATATGAAGCTATTGGGAAGGTAGATGAATCGATTTTGAATGCAGGAGCTTTATTGAAAAATGTGATATCTACATTGCGTGATGCAAGAAATAAAAATCAAATCAAACCAAAAGATGCGATTGACTTGCATATTCAATCTGAAAATAATACTGCTTATCAAACTATTCAAAATATATTAGCTAAGCAAGTAAACGCAAAAAGCGTTGCTTATACAAATACTTCTATCGGTTCTAGTATTGTAGTGGCCTTAGAAAAAGATAAATTTTATTTAGTAGCCGACCAAGCAATTGACACAGCGAGTTTGAAAGAAAATTTATTGAAGGATTTGGAACACCAAAAAGGATTCCTTGCTTCCGTAGAAAAGAAATTGAGCAATGAGAAATTCGTTCAAAATGCAAAGCCAGAAATTATTGCCATTGAGCAAAAGAAAAAGGCCGATGCATTAGCCAGAATTCAAACCATTGAAGAAAGTTTAGCGCAACTATAAATTATTTCGAGCCTCGCTTTGGAGGCTCGTTTATTTCATCTACAATTATATTATGAGCGAAATAATAATTAGACCCGCCACTCTTGAAGATCGTGCTTTTATCCGATCCGTTTCTGAGCGCACTTGGCCTAGCACTTATGGGCATATTATTTCACAGGAACAAATTGATTTCATGTTGGATTGGATGTATAGTGAT
>JBDKFR010000074.1:0-5094 GCA_039798645.1 Bacteroidota bacterium | reverse complement strand
TATAACAAAGCACTCTCCTATGCTGGCGCCGATTTATTAAATGACCGAGCTTTTATTTTAAAAGTTATGGGTATCAATGGCGCCTGCTTGAATTATGCTACTTATGCTCAAAAAAATGACGAAGCAATAGTTTTGACAGCAGTTAGCGAAAATGGAAAGTCATTAAAATACGCAAGTGAGGCTTTAAAAAATAATGAAAATATAGTATTAGCTGCTGTAAGTAATTATGGGAATGCCTTAAGGTATGCAAGTGATGATATGAGTTCAAAGCGTAATATTGTTTTAGCAGCTGTAAAAAAAAGATGTTCAGTTCAATATATTCCTGTATCATTTTTAAATAATGACGAGGAAATTATTTCCATCATTTTAGATAGACCAAATGAGACAAAATACAGTTTAGAACTCGGAAATGAGTCAATTAGAAATAATAGAGAAATCGTAATGAAAGCAGTTAGAAATAACGGATTAAATTTGGCTTTTGCTAACCCATTACTCCAAAATGATTTAGAGTTAGTTGAGGTAGCTGCAAAACAACACTTTTTAGCGTTATCATATACTCAATTTAACATATTTGATATCAAAGACTTGATTTTTGAAATTTTTAAACGATACCAATTTCAATGGTACTACAAAGTACACAATTCCACTATTAATAGTAGTAAATATAGCTTGTTAGCTGCAATTTACTTTAATGTTCATAATTGGCATAAGGCTGATGATAAATATAAAAATGATAAGGAGTTAATTTTATTTGCAATTAATATAAATTCCAATAGTTATGATTATGCAGCTGAGCATTTAAAACAAGATAGGGAAATAGTTTTAGCAGCAATTAAGCATGACAACTACAACCATCATATTATTAATAAATACTTACAATTATTTTGTAAATGGTTTAAAGATGATGAAGAAGTGCTTGGAAAAATTGCTTCAAAAACCGGTCATGAATTAATGATACTTAAAAACTATGAGCAATATTTGAATGCTAAAAACATTATGGATAAATGGTTTTGCACCTTAACCCAAGAAGCGACCTCAACGTTATCGGAATGTAAAAGTTTATACTATCCTGGTGCGTTTCATGATTTTAGCACACTTCAGTTTATCATGGAGAATTCAGGAGTAAAGGATTTTTATTATAGTGACTATATGAATTTGGACATCAATCCAAATAACTTATTTTATGTACTTCGAAATTGGTTCAACAATTGGGGCTATACAGTATCAGACCCAATAAATATAACACCCTCCTACTTTAATGAAACTAGTTGGAATTCATTTTGGCATACTGATCCTACTGCTAGATTTGGCAGCGATGAAACACTTTCATTTTGTGCAAAATATGTAATTGAAAAGGACGGCAAAACTTGGAATCTATTTTATTTTGGAACTGAGGGTATCGCTACTTATGAAATATTATTAAAGAATAAAATTAACTTGGATGTTCTGGTTACTCAAGACCACGGTTTAGGTGGCTGCTGGACTAGTTTCTGTAATGACTCTAAATTAGAAGCATTAGCAGTAGATTATAAAATGTTACCCAAAATGATATTAAGTGGTGATGAGGCTTGGCGAAATTATGAAGCTGCTTCTGATTGGTTTGGGAAATTTGGCATGCATGAAGCCAACAGAAAGCTTTTTAAAAAAGGTCTCAATGAAAATATTTAACATGCAAATTATTCCTTCACATAAACAAAATAATCCCCAGGCATTAATTCAAATGGAACGCTATGGTTAAAATTGAATGCCATACCTGAAAATACATTTTTGAATACACCCTGTAACTTATCATGACTTATTTCCACCTTATGATGATGGTTGGATAAGTTCAATAACACAAATATGGTGGACTGATCATCCTGTCTTAAATAGGCCATGACACCATCGGTTTGCACCGGTAAATTAAAGGTCTCGCCACTTTCAATGGCAGTATGCGTTTTGCGAAGGGTACTTAATGTTTTATAAAATTCGTGTAAGGCCGGAGCAGTTGTCCAATCAATTTGATCCTTATCAAAAAATTGTAAACGTTTTTTATTCGGAAGCTCTTGACCATTGTATATTAAAGGAATTCCTTTCCAAGTTTGTGTAAATATCGCCCATGCTTTTGTTGCAGCACCATACTTTTCATATTCCGTTCCATTCCAACTATTCTCGTCATGATTAGAGGTAAATAAAAGTTTAGTAGCTCCTGCTGGATATTGCGAATAACCATGCAACACATTATATACTTCATGAATGCCCACTTCCCCCTTGGCTAATTTTTCTGAAACATGCATTAAAGCCCATGCATAACTCGTATCAAATACTTGATGATAATTCACATCCTCACATTCAGCTAACCAATAAAGTGGCTGAATGGTTTCAACAGCTTCGCGCGCCTCCTTCCAAAAATCTAATGGCACTAAATGCGCCATATCACATCTAAATCCGTCTATCTTTACATCACGCACCCAATATTGCATAGCCCCAATCAAAGCTTTGCGCATATCTGTATTGCTAAAGTTTAAATCAACTACATCATCCCAACCATTGCGCTCAGTAAATTCACCTTGTGCATTGCGCGAAAACCAATCAGGATGCAAATCCATCCACTCATGATGACGTCCTGTATGATTAGCCACCCAATCAATAATAACTTTCATACCCAATGAGTGTGCTTCTTTCACTATACTCGCGAAATCATTTACGGTTCCAAATTCAGGGTTAATTTTTGTGTAGCTGCTACATGCATAATAGCTTCCTAAAGTTCCTTTTCTTACTTTTTCACTAATGGAAGTAATTGGCATAAACCATAAAATATCCACCCCCATATCCTTTAGTCTCGGTAAATGTTTTTGAAAGGCACAAAAAGTTCCCTCTGCCGTGTATTGTCTAACATTCACTTCATAAATAGTGGCGTTCTTTGCCCAGTTAACTTTATTGAAATTTGAATCCATTTTTCGTCGCTTTTTTTTACCCTAATTTTATTATCTTGTACATTACTATGAATGACAAACAACCCAATTTAGAACGCAAATTAAGCCTTTTACATGCAACCGCCATTAATATGATTGACATGGTGGGCATTGGCCCATTTGTTGTATTAAGTGTTGTAGCTCAAATCATGGCTGGCCCCTATTTTTTATATGCTTGGATAGCAGGTGCCTTACTTTCCTTTTTAGACGCCATGGTTTGGAGTCAATTAGGTGCTGCCCTTCCTCGAGCCGGTGGAAGCTTTCACTTTTTAAAAGAAGGTTATGGTGAAAAATGGGGCAAACTCATGAGCTTCCTTTTTGTTTGGCAAACCATGATTCAAGCACCTTTGGTCATAGCCTCAGCTGCTATTGGATTTTCACAATATGCTAATTACTTTTTTCATTTTAATTTTTGGCAGGAAAAAGCAGTGAGTGGATCGGTTGTTATTTTAGTGATTTTATTGTTGTACCGTAAAATCGAATCTATTGGAAAAATTTCGGTTTTCTTATGGGTAGTAGTGTTGGGCACTATGTTTTGGATTATTGGTGGTGGTATTGCGCACGGAAACTTCTTGGAACCTATCAAGCATATTAACGACGGCTTTAGTTTACAACATGGTTTTGTTGCCGCATTAGGATTTGCGAGTGTGAAAACAATTTATAGTTATTTAGGCTATTATAATGTTTGTCATTTAGGAGGAGAGATAAAAAATCCAAGTAAGAACATTCCAAGGAGTATGTTTATTTCAATAGCAGGAATTGCGATTTTGTATTTATCAATGAATATAAGTGTTGCAAGTGTTTTACCTTTTGAAGTATTATCAACTAGTAAATATGTAGTAAGCGATTATATTAAAACTTTGTTTGGCCCTACCGCAGGTGCAATTGCAACGGTGCTTATTTTAATTGTAGCATTTGCCTCCCTATTTTCTGCTACTTTGGGTTACAGCCGTATTCCATTTGCTGCAGCGCAGAACAAGTCTTTCTTTTCCTTTTTTGGCAAAGTGCATCCTAAATTAAATTTCCCGCACCGCTCCTTATTAGTATTAGGGGGTATTGCATTTGTATTTAGTTTATTGTTCCGATTAAAAGAAGTGATTGATGGGATTTTAGCTATGCGTATCCTTATTCAATTTATTGGCCAAGCCATTGGATTGTTATTATTGGTAAAAAGAAAAGGTAAATCCTATTTTCCTTGGAAAATGCCGTTTTACCCTATCCCATTATTTATGGCCATTATCATTTGGGTTGCTATATTTTATTCCACAGGAGCAAAGATGATGATTAGCGGATTAATCGTAATTAGCTTGGGATTAATTGCCTACTTCGTTTCTAGTAAAATGAAATGGATTGGTGGTGAAAGCGATTCTACTGAGGAAGAAGAAAAGGCATAGGCCTTTTCTGATGTAAGGAATGCACTTTTATTTACTCCTTGTTCCTATACCACTAATTAAAACCCCAATAACAAGCCCAAGTATTATCCCAATTTTTACATTCTTGATCAAATAGCCAATTCCTAATCCAATGATGAGCAAGGTTAAAATGCTTACATTTCGTCTCATGCTTAATGTTTTGGAAGTGAAATAATGTTGGCTAATAATTTATAGGCTCCTGGATTACCAGCTGGTAATTGTCTAAACAATACTAAACTCAAATATACCATATTGCCTTTGCCATAAGGTGCAATTAATAAGCTTCCATTACTTGGCGCTTCTCCTTTGTCATTCATACTTAATGGGGCTTCAAAATGGGCATCAAAATTATCGGATTGATAAGTACTGCGCTCCTGGGTCCAGTTTTCAAAATCAGCCGCAACTATTTTATTGGGCGCATTTAAAACCGTATGATTGGGTAATAAAAAATTAACAGGCACATTTTCCTGTGTAACACGCTTACCTGAATTTACATTAAACTTATAAGGCCCTACTTTCACCGGCTTTATACCCACTTGATTGCTTTTTAAATACTGCACCACTAAGTTGCCGCCATTCGCAATATATTTATTGAACACTTCATTTTGTTCCGATAAAAAGGAATACATATTATAGGCACGAATACCAATAACAATAGCATCAAAATGTTTTAAATTTTCATCTGTTATATCTGACTCATTTAAATGCGTAACCGTTGCACCTAACTC
>JBDKFR010000073.1:0-3983 GCA_039798645.1 Bacteroidota bacterium | reverse complement strand
AATTTTTTATATAGTAAAATCGGCAAAAATGCTTCCTGGTTTAAATTAGGAGTCTGATCGGATACAGCACCTAATAATAAGTCAATGCCTAATCCAACCCAACCAAGTCCATTATTATATGGTGCAGTTACCACCTCTTCTCTAAAGGAATTTATACCAATACTATATTGATTGACTTGATAATGTTTGAATAAACCTTTTTTCACCCTTGTTGTACAATTGTCTGCAATAAAGTTGTACAAATAAAAACGGTTGTCGCCAATCATATTAATTTGTAACTCACTGTACCATTTTTCCTTTTCAGCTGTATTTAAATTAAGTACTTGTTCATGAACGTCTCTGCCATAATACTGGTACTCGTATAAGAAATTAGAATAGGTATCAACGCTAATAAAATAAAGTAAGTCACCCTTCATGAATTTAGCAACAAAATTGGGCGTATTGAAATCAAAGCTTCCGTAATTAAAAACAAAATCGGTGTGGTTAACACTATCAATTACACGAATAGCTGTATGACCCCAAATAGTATATAGGTCATCTCCAGCATCACAAGTGATTAAACTAAAACGAAGTTTTGAATGCGTTAAACTGTCATTGGGATTTTGAATAGGGGCAGCATTTGCCTTAGGTAGTTCAATTCCAATTAATAATAATAGGAAAATGAAAAAAAATATTTTTTTCATTTATACTTATTTACGACTGTAGTTTGGTGCTTCCTTGGTGATATCAATATCGTGAGCATGGCTTTCCTTCATACCCGCGTTGGTGATTTGAACAAATGTTGCATTTTGTAAATCCTTCACTGTCTTAGCCCCACAATAGCCCATGCCAGCTTTTAATCCACCTACAAATTGATATATAATTTCACTTAGGTTTCCTTTATAAGCAACACGACCTTCAATACCTTCTGGTACAAATTTTTTGCTATCGGTTCCTTCTTGGAAATATCGATCGCCACTACCTTGACCCATTGCACCAATACTTCCCATACCACGGTAACCTTTAAACTTACGACCTTCATATATTATAGTTTCACCAGGACTTTCTTCGGTACCTGCGAAAATACTTCCCATCATTACGCAATTAGCACCTGCTGCTAAAGCTTTTACCATATCGCCAGTGTAACGAATCCCACCATCAGCAATCACTGGAACATTTTTTCCTTTCAATGCTTTTGTTGCTTCCATAATAGCAGTCAACTGTGGAACCCCTGCACCTGCAACGATACGTGTAGTACAAATGGAGCCTGGTCCAATACCCACTTTCACTGCATCGGCACCTGCATTCGCTAAGGCTAACGCACCTTGCGATGTAGCAACATTACCTGCAATTACTGGCAAGTTTTTAAAATTCTTCTTTAATGTTTTTAATGCCTCAATCACGCCTTTACTATGACCGTGCGCGCTGTCTAATGAAACAATATCCACGCCCACAGCATTTAATGCTGCAGCTCGGTCTAATAAATCTTTGGTGATACCTAATGCAGCGCCAACTAACAAGCGACCAATTTTATCTTTTACTGCATTTGGGAAAGCACTTAATTGTAAAATATCTCGATAAGTAATTAAGCCAATCAACTTTCCTTGCTTACTTACTACAGGTAATTTTTCAATTTTATATTGGCGTAATATTTTTTCTGCTTTTCTTAAATCGGTTCCTTCTGGAGCAATGATTAAATTTTCCTTCGTCATTACTTCACTTACTTTCCTTTTTCTATCTGTTTCGAAACGTAAGTCACGGTTAGTTAAAATGCCCACTAATTTATTTCCCTTGTCAACAATAGGAATACCGCCAATTTTATTTTCCTTCATTAAAATCAATGCATCACCAATGGTTGCATTTACTTCTAATGTAATGGGGTCTACAATCATTCCACTTTCACTACGCTTAACTTTACGTACTTGTTCAGCTTGACGTTCAACGCTCATGTTTTTGTGCAAAATACCTATCCCACCTTCACGCGCTAAGGCAATTGCTAAGCTCGCTTCAGTCACGGTATCCATCGCAGCGGACAAAATAGGAACGTTAAGTTGAATGTTTTTGGTAAGTTGACTGTAGATTTTTACTTCGGAAGGAAGCATCTCAGAATAAGCCGGCATTAACAATACGTCGTCGAAGGTTAAGCCTTGACCAAAAATGCGGGAGTTGTTGGTAGAATTTCTTATTGCCATAGGCAAAGGTAGCTTTTTGACCTATTTAGGCAAAAAAATTCTTTTTAAACACTGATAAACAATGACTTATGCGCAAGAATACATATTGCCAGCCTGTAAATGTATTAACCCATTTAGTTCCATACCTAAAATATGACTTGCCAATTCATTACTTGAAATAGCTAATTGATTACATATGATATCCTTATGAATGGGACCTTGTAATTGTATGATATTGAATATAGAAGTTTGAATTTCATTTAAAGGAACTGTAGTTTGCAATAAGGCTAATGTGTTAAGGTCCATTTGTTTAATGGGCCATTGCATGTTTTCAAGCAATTGAATGGGGTCATGGTACATAGTGGCAATATTATTTTTGATTAACCATAAACAGCCTTTACTTTTTGCATCATGAATTTTACCTGGCACTGCAAACACTTCACGATCATATCCTCTTGCGAGTTTTGCAGTAATCATACTTCCTCCTTCAACCTGACTTTCAATAACAATGGTGGCATCGGACATGCCTGCTACAATACGATTACGTTTAGGAAATTGAAAAGGCATGGTTAATGTGTTTTGACGACATTCTGTAATGAGGCCTCCTTTTTGATTTAAAATATTTATGGCTAAACGTCTGTGTTGATTGGGATAAATTTTATCTAACCCATGTGCAAGCACACCCCATGTTGGTAAATGATAATTAAGTGATGCTTCATGCGCAAGACCGTCAATGCCTAATGCTAAGCCACTAATGACGCCAATTTTTAAATGACTCAGCCCTTCCATTAATTCATGAATAATATTTTTTGCATGGTGTGTATGTTGTCTGGTACCAACAATACTAATAAGTTGAGGCAAATTAAATTGATCTGATCCCTTAACATATATAACAATAGGAGGGTCGCTAATATTGGAAAGTCGGCTAGGGTAATGTTTGTCTAAAATTGAAAAAGTAGAAATTGAGTGCTTAACAATAAAATTCATTTCATCCTCTGCTTCTTTTAATGGCCATTCATTTTTCTTTCTGGACGATATTTTAAAAATATATTGCGCAGTATTAAAATGCCGGAGCATTATTAATTTTTGACTTTCAGAGATGCCCTTTAACATGCTAAAGGCAATAGTATAAAATAATTCCTCACTTGAAATGGAGCCGAAAGAAGTATTTGATTCTAACTTTAAAGATGTGTTTAAAGATGTGTCTGATATAGAAGCATGATGGTTCATGCACTAAACATCGTTATTAATGGAATTTCATTTTAAAGTATTTCTACTGCAACGTGATCGTAAAACTGGTGCGTCTATTTTGCGCCCTGCCTTTATCGGTGTTGTTGTCTGCAATAGGCTTGGTATCACCTAAACCTTTAGTAGTGATTCTCGTGCTCGGAATGCCCTTATTGATTAAGTATTGTGCAATTGACTCAGCACGCTTTGAAGATAATAATAAGTTATTGGCGGCTAGTCCAGTATTGTCGGTATGTCCTTCAATTAAGATAGTTGCTTTTGGAGTAGCTTGTAAATAATTTACCAATGCATTTAATTCAACATTTGAATTACTAAGTAATGTTGCAGCATTGGTTTCAAAAAATACATTGTTGAAATTTTTTGTAAACTGATTTACAATTGGATTTAAATTAAACGGAATCGTGGAGCCTTTTATAGAATCAAGGTATTTTTTATTGATTAAAATACTTGCATATTCATGTTGCGGACTATTTACTTGAATACCTAAGCTGTCAAAATAAGGAAGGGATAAAACAAAGTAGCCTGTTGAGTCAACATTAATGGTCATGAATTTATTTGCATCACTTGGGTCAACTAATTTCACAA
>JBDKFR010000072.1:0-2520 GCA_039798645.1 Bacteroidota bacterium | reverse complement strand
CTTCTTCCTTACCAATTTTCAAATAAGATAAAATCTTTTCGTATTGGTCGTTTGAAGCTTGTGCTCCCATCATTACTGATCCGTCTAATGGATGTCCTACTTTAATTGCTTTTGTTCTTTCAACTACACGCTTCATGAATTTTTCATAAATATTTTCGTGTACTAAAATTCTTGAAGGACAAGTACAAACCTCACCTTGGTTTAAGGCAAACATGACTGCACCTTCAACCGCTTTATCAAAAAATTCATCATCAGCATCAGCTACTGATTCAAAGAATATATTTGGAGATTTTCCACCCAATTCCATAGTTACTGGAATTAAGTTTTCAGACGCATATTGCATAATTAAGCGACCTGTAGTTGTTTCACCTGTAAAGGAAACTTTAGCGATTCTTGGTGAAGTCGCCAAGGGCTTTCCCGCTTCAGGACCAAAACCTGTAACTACGTTTAATACCCCTGCTGGTAAAATATCTGCAATTAATTCTAAGAAACACATAATTGAAGTTGGTGTTTGCTCAGCAGGTTTTACCACTGTGCAACAACCTGAAGCCAACGCTGGAGCAATTTTCCATGTTGCCATTAATAATGGGAAGTTCCATGGAATAATTTGGCCCACTACACCAATAGGCTCATGCAATACAATACTTACTGTGTGCTCATCATGCTCAGAAATAGTACCTTCTTCGCCACGTATTACACCCGCAAAATAACGGAAATGGTCAATACATAATGGCAAATCTGCCGCACGGGTTTCTCTTAAAGCCTTACCATTGTCGATGGTCTCAACAGTAGCTAGGTACTCTAAGTTGTCCTCCATTACCTGTGCAATTTTTAATAATAAATTACTGCGGTAAGTAGGGCTGGTTTTGCTCCAGGTTACAAAGGCTTTTTCGGCTGCATCTAGCGCCAAATCAATGTCTTCCTTGCCTGAACGGGCAGCTTTTGTGAATACTTTTCCATCAATAGGCGATACATTATCAAAGTATTCGCCTTTTACAGGAGGTACAAATTTACCTCCAATGAAGTTGTCATACTTAGCTTTAAAAGTAGGACGGGTTACAATTGTTGACATAGCATTTATCGTTTTAGACTGTAATACTATTTTAGTTTGTTTAAAAATTATAGTATATTTAAGTCAGATTGTAGCACAAAAACGTCATTTCGATTGCTTGCTTGCTTTTTACTCGAAAGGCCGTTTTCTTATTAAACGATTGCTATGGGTACTCCTAGACAACTTAATAAAGTAGGTATCACTCAGGAAAAGTCACTTAAGACTTTAGTGGAGAATAGAACTGCCTATACTTTAGAAAAATGTGAGCTCAATGTTTTTGAGACACATCAAGCTACTGCTTTAGTACCTCTTACCTTTAATGATTTTGTCGTGACAAGTATGTTGAGAGGAAAAAAAGTAATGCATTTATACGGAGACGATGGGTTTGATTATTTACCTGGTGAAACAGTATTGGTGCCAGGCGGTGTGACAATGAATATAGATTTTCCAGAAGCAACAAAAGAAAATCCAACACAGTGTATTGCACTTGCGATTGATCATCAAAAAATTGAAAATACCTTATCATTTTTAAATGATAAGTATCCGCGCATGGGAAATGATTATTGGAATTTTAGTAAAAACAATTATCATTTTCAAAACAGTATTGAGATTGCGAACTTGTTAAATAAAATTATAAATATCTGTTCTAGCACCTTGCCTTTGAAAGATGTATTAGCTGATTTAAATTTACAAGAATTGATTGTTAATATTATTCAATCACAAAATCGATTGGTATTAGATCAAGTTGCGGAAGCGGCAGTTAATACAAATGCAAATCCCTTGGCTTATATCACTGGCTTTATCAAAGCAAATATTAATGAAGATATAAAGTTAGGAGTTTTGAGTGAGAAAGCTTGTATGAGTAAGGCTACCTTTTATAGGTCATTTAAAAAAGAATATGGTATTAGTCCTTTGGAATATGTGATTTCAGAAAAAATCAAATTAGCTAAAACCTTATTGGCTAATCCTAAGAATACGATTAAGTCCGTTGCTTTTGAATGTGGCTTTCATGATGTCAATTATTTTGTGCGTTTATTTAAGAAAATGGAATCCATTACACCTGGTCAATATCAAATGTTGATATTGACAAATCATAAATCATAAAAATTAATTTTTCTATTTTCATAAATAGTCATTAAACCTTTTGAATAACTTGCGGTCTAAATTGGTAAACAAAATATTTTTATGGAAGTAACAAGTTCAAAAATGCGCAAAACAATGCGCGATCTACATAACAACATTGGATTTTTCATTGTAGGATTAGTGGTTATTTATTCATTAAGCGGTATTGTACAAACCTATCGTGACACTTCATTTTTAAAGCATGATGTAAAAAATGAAAAAACGATTGAAACTAATTTAGATGCTGAAAGTTTAGGTAAGGCTATTAAAATCAAAGAATTAAAAGTTGAAAAAACGGAAAATGGGATTATGTATTTTAAGCAAGGCTCTTACAATCCTCAAACTGG
>JBDKFR010000071.1:0-53962 GCA_039798645.1 Bacteroidota bacterium | reverse complement strand
ATTTTTCGAGTATGCATCATCATCGTAAATGCTTCCTTAAAAAAATGTGGAGTATGTGGGTCTTGTTCCGTATCACTATAAGCATGATGCATTCTATGAAGTATAGCATATGCTCGTGCATTTAAATACGAGGAACCCTGTGTAATCCATGTAAATAGATACCAAAATTTTTCCCAAAAAGGGGACATGGTAAACATTTTATGAGCTGAATAACGGTGTAAGTAAAAGGTTTGTCCAAATAGCGATAAATACCAATGAAGTATAAGAAAAGTTAAAATAGCCATTCATAAATTTTAGGTTTTAAAAATAGGTTACTTCCTTTATATATCAGAAATATGTTTAACAATTTACAAGTAATTGCAAGTCATTTATATCATTAATTGCTTGAACATTGTTTTATGCAGAATATAAATAGTTTGACATTTTAAAATATACACCAATTATAGTTGCAGTGTCAACTATTAAGCTTAAGTTACAGTAAATAAAAAATATGTTTAAAAAGTTTACTTACGTAGATATTCTCATGCTGGTTGCTGCATTTTTGTCGTTAATTTTTTCGGAAATACTTTGGTTTTCTGGCGAAAAAGAAGCTGGGATTTTTATTGGTATTTGGGTGCCTTCTATACTCGGCTTTGCTATTTTGCTTAAATTAATCAACAAAGATTAAATGATACAGTTAATACCGTTTTTTGCTGGCTTTATCACTATTCTATTTGGTATAGCATTTGTGCTAGCTTTAAAGAAAATGGGTGAAATAAAATAATTTATGAATATTGTATTATTTGATGGGGTATGTAATTTATGTGACAATACCGTATTGCTATTAATCAAATATGATAAAAATAATCAATTGCATTTTGCAGCTCAGCAATCAAACGCTGGCATTAAAATAATGGATCAGTATGCTATTAATTCAAACAATGCATCTGTAATATTTATAAAGAATGAAAGCGTTTATGTAAAGTCCGATGCAATCATTGAAATTGCAAAGTTTTTAACAGGTTGGCCAAGCATTTTAAAAGCCGGGAAATTTATACCAATAAATATTAGAAATTGGATTTACGATTTAATTGCAAAGTATCGCTATAAAATTTTTGGTAAAAAGAAGGAATGTGCAATACCCTCTAAGGAGCATATGCATAAATTCATTTACTAGGTTAGTAGCTAAATATTACATCCAGTTACTGTAAAGTACTGAAGCATTTTTTCCAGTAATTAAAAAACGACGGATAATAACCCTTAACAGTTGGAAACATCCATGTTCTTTCGTCTTTAATTCCAGGATAGTGTTTAAATGCAGGGTGTTCTTTTGATAGTATAAACTTATTAGAATCCATTTCGTTTTGATGATAAATTGCTGCAATTTCATCCGTCTCTCCACAAAACACTTGAATACCTTGAATATTATTAGCAAGATCTAAAATAAAATTCAACACATTTTCGCTAATAGGGTAGTTATTAAAATGTGATGGCTCCAAAATTAATACTCTATTCACTTTTTCATTAGCACGCCAATTTGGGTCTAAATTATATGAGTTATATAATAGGGTTGGTATGTTCGTATCAATTATTGGTAGTTTAGTGTCCGGTAATTTTGTATGCAAAGCAAAATTGCATGTGGGCAATAATTGATTGGGGACTTTCAAGTCAACTAATTGCTCATATGAATGATCTAAAAAAGTTCCTACTTGTTGGGCGTTTGTATACTTATTTATATTTTCTTGATTGCAATAATATTTCTTAGCCGAAAACGAACCTGCTACCCATTGCCAACTACAATTATTGCTTGCCATATCACCGTCAAATAAATGATAGTACATCCATTTTGCAGGCTCTTTCCAGTGTGCCTTACCAATATTGCAAATAATAGATGCTAAATACATTCTAATATGATTATGCAAATATCCTGTAGTGAACAAACTATTTATCTGATCGTCAATTATTTGAATTTCTGTTGATGCATGTAGTAGCGCTAATGGCAATTGGTTATGCTGAACATTGGTTTGTGATTGTTTTAAATCATCCCAAATATGATCACCTTTTTCCTGCCATACTCGCTGATAGTATTCTCTCCATGCAAGTTCTTGTATTAATTTTTCACTTTGTACTATAGTGAATCCGTTATTTAAAATAGCTTCTTTTGTTTGCTTTAACGTAATCACACCTCTTGATATATAAGGTGATAAATAGGTTATATCTCCATTAAGAAAATTTCTAGTTTTCGCATACTTCTCCGGATGTATTGCATTTATCCTTTCTAGGATGAATGAATAATCGGTTGGGAATAAAGTTTCATTATACTTTTGCATAAGGTAAGCGCTCGATAGTGTTTGTTATATGATAGCTATCAAGTCCTGAACAGGTGATAGTGCCAGCCTTCTCAATTGACAAAAAACCATCTTCTTGCATGCAATTTTCTGGAAAGTAAATATTTTTTATTTCACCAATAATCATAATCGTATTATTGATGGTTAAATCAATTCTTTGTTTAAATTCAATTTCAAGTTGGATATTACTTTCTTTGACAAACGGTGCCTTACACCCGCCTTTATATTCTTCAGTTAATTTAGTTGCATCAAATTCTGATACCTCCTTGGGATATCTTGCCGATGTTTGATGTGCTTGTTTATATATTGATTCATTTAAATGATTAATAGTATAGGATCCTGTTTCTATTATATTGGATAAGGTATGACGTTCAACCGAATCGGGTCGCATAATAAAACTAATTAAAGGAGGGTTCGCACCTATATGTACAATGGAACTGAATATGGCTAAATTAGTTTGACCGTTTAAATCACTACTACCTATAAGGCATACGCTTTTAAAACCTCCTACACTATTGATTAAATGTGCTCTTTTTCGTTGTTCCATATCCATTAATTCGGAAGCACTTATTTGAATTTTCATATAGTTTATTGATTGTCTAAATTTTTTAAAAAATTGTTAGCTGCATTTAAATGAGCTTGTTGTTTATCAGTACTCATTTTATCGAAAGTATGTACTAACATACCAATTCTTGGATTGCTTAAAAAAAAGCTTCTATGCTCATGCATATATCGCCAAAACAATCCATCCCATATCACTTGCCAATCTCCTTTTTTGTAATCACTCATTTTCATTAAATAGTTACTACCACTTATATATGGCTTAGTAGTCATTAATCCACCGTCCGCAAACTGTGTCATTCCATAAACATTAGGAACCATTACCCAATCGTAAGCATCTATAAACATTTCCATAAACCATTTATAAACATCATTTGGATCAAATTCACATAACTGCATAAAATTTCCTAACACCATTAATCTCTCAATATGATGACAATAGCCAGTTTCCAATACTTTTTTTATAGTAATATCAATAGGTGCTATACCAGTAGTTCCAGTCCAAAAACTTTTTGGAATTTTTCTAGTAAATTTCCAATAATTTTTTGTTCTTTGTTTTGAGCCTTCTAGTTCATATACAATTCTAATAAATTCTCGCCATCCCATTATTTGTCTCACAAAACCTTCTAAAGAATTTAAAGGGATATTATTTTTTTGTGCATGTTTGATTGCCTGATCAATAACTTGTTGTGGATTGATTAATCCAATATTTAGCATTGGGGAAAGTAAGGAGTGATGCAACACGGGCTCATTTGCTACAATAGCGTCCTCGTAAATTCCAAACTTTTCAAATCGTTGTTCTAAAAATTCAGTTAACCAAATTTCTGTGTCTTTGTAATTAACAGCGAATAATGGTTTGTCATTTATAACGCCGTAATTATTTCCAAAGTGTTGTTGAACATAACGGATTGCTTCCGTCATGAACTCCTTATTTGTACTGAAAGGTATGGTTGGTGCTTTTTCTTTTTTAGGAAACTTAGCTCTATTCTCTGCGTCATAGGTCCATTTCCCTCCAACAGGTTTCCCATCCTTTTCAATTAATATATTACGTGACTTTCTTTGCCAGGTATAAAAATCAGTTTGAAAGTAATTTTTCTTTTTATCAAAATAACCTTCTACGTCTTTAATGGTATTTAAAAAATTAGGATTGTCATAAATAATCAATTCAATGCCATATTTTTTACAAGCTGCTTTTATTTTCCGAGCTACCCAATTATCCACCGGATCCACCATATGAATTTGAGTCACATTGTTAGTATGAAATGTTTTAACGAGCAATTCGCTCTTATTTAAATCATTAATCGCATCAATATAATTAACACTTAACCCTTGAGATATTAAAAATTGAGCATAAAACTTCATACTAGCTCTATGCAAAACCAATTTTTGTTGGTGAAATTGATACTGATTGAAATAATGCCACTCCTCTACTAAATAAACACCCCTATCTATTTGAACAGCAGGATGCTCCTTAAATAATTGATTGGGTAAGATAAGCGTAACTGCTAGTGACATGTAAGTAACCTATTTATTTAGTTACTTAACAAAACCGAGTCAAAATAGTTTTACACTGGCGAATAATAAGTTAAAATTTTATATCTATTATGATACCGTTTAACTACGCTCTACATAACTTGTAAAGTTGTCCAATATCATTTGCCATCCTGCTTGTTGCATTTCAGGAGGATTTTGCTGTTCCGGCTCAAATTGCTCTGTAACAATCGTGCCGGTATTGGTGCTTTCAAAAGTAACTTTCATAAAGCGTCCATCACCAATTAGAATTTCTAAATATTTTTCAGTCTCAATTTTTTGATATGTACCCCAAAAATCAAAACTAAAGGAATTGTCCTTAGCTGCCATGGTATAGTGAAACTCACCTCCAACTATTAAATTGATAGTTGCACTAGGGCAATGCCAATCAGTAGCAGCATAATTCCAGTTTTTCACATGTTCCTCCTTCGTCCAATAATCCCAAACTTTTGAAAGCGGTGCATTTATGGTTGATGTTACAGTTATGAGGTTCATAAATTAAAGATTGTGGCGTTAATTATTTAACGCAAATATATAAGATGATTAAAATACACCCAAATGGATTTCAAACCATATTAATTAAGAATGATTTGATATATTTGTTTAGCTAAAAATATGTTTAAAAAAATTATTTTAATATTAGTTATTTGCATTTTAACCATTCAAACATTTCCAACTGAATGGTTAAGCTCAATGTTGAATAAAACCAATTGCATTGAATTGGTTTCAACAAGTAATGCTGATGAAGATGCTGACGAGGATGTACTTAAAAATTTAAAATTTAAATTAATTGAAATTGATATTTTGAATTATAGTCGTAAAAATTTAATTTATACTAAAAAGGTTTATTTCAATTATATTGATTTAGTTTTTTACAGTTTTTCAAACGAAGTTATTTGCCCCCCACCAAATTATATTTAGCATTCATTTTTTTCCTCCCCATTAGGTTTACTGATTTTTAGGAACCGGGTTATTAAATAAGCTAATTATAATTAATTGTACATGTCCAATACATTTGTTGAAAATGATCGTTTTGATATTCAAAAAACGATTCATGATTTAAAACACTATTTACCTAGTCAAACGCCTTTAAAAGATTTTGTGCATCACAATTCTCTTCATGCATTTCAAGATTTAAATTTTTATGAAGGAATATTTAAAGCAAGGGATACATTTGGATTTAATGTTACACTTAACTTAAATGAATTTAGAAACTTATATAATGACAAAAGAATTAATGAATTTGTTTTAAACAGAATTATAACTGAAAAGAAGGGTGCTGATTCGTTAAGTTTATGGATGGAAAAACTTATCCATGAAATTTATACGCCCAGCAATAAATCAAAAATTGGGTCATTAAGACAACAATGGAAAGCACATTATAAAATTGATCTCGATAACAAAGTACATCCTCTGCTATTTCGAATTATTTGCGCATATTTAGACCAAGGTATTGCTATTGCTGACTTTCCTACGATTGAAGGTGGATTTTTTGAGTCATTCTGCGCCTTTGAAAAAAATAGTTACAGTAGCTTTTTCAAATCAAAAAGAGTGAAAACTTTACTAAATGAAAACAAAACTGACATTACCTCGTTGCTCAAAATTTTAGTGGGGGATGAAAAATTTTATTATCAATATATTTTTGACCAACAGTTTGCACATCGTGGTTGGTCTGGTATGGTTGCTACACTCGAAGAAAATTCAGGATCCCTTTTAGATAAAAAAGAAGTCAAATTAATTGATTTCATTAAGCTCGAACTATTAATAGAAATTGATGCTCTCGACCAAAATTTGGGTATAAATTGGTTACCTCTAATTTCAGTTTTACCAAATTTTAAACAAACGGATATTTTTGAAAGCATTCCTTTGAATGAATATGATGAGGTTTTAATGCTTTGGCAGGATGCATTTGAATGGAGTTATTATGACAATATTCTTTTTGCACTACAATCAAATAAGCAAAATAATAAAGTCATCAATTCGGCACCTAGCTTTCAAGCCGTATTTTGTATTGATGAAAGAGAATGCTCAATAAGAAGGCATTTAGAAAGTAGTGATTTAAATGCTGAAACATTTGGAGCTCCAGGATTTTTTGGTGTTGAATTTTATTTTCAAGCCGAGAACGGAAAGTTTTATGAAAAACTTTGTCCTGCTCCTGTTACCCCAAAATTTTTGATTAAAGAAACAAATAATAATATTGAAAGAAAGCATTCTTTCTTATACGATAAAATTGCACATACCTTTCTGGGTGGTTTACTGTTTAATCTAACTGCTGGAATTTATTCTATTGTTGAATTAATCACTAACCTCTTTTCTCCCAAAATGACGCCCGCAATTTCTAACGCTTTTTCACATGTTGGGGCAAATTCAACTTTGAGCATTGAACATAATGGCGAATTTGATGCTAAAAATCTGCAAATTGGTTACACCATTCAGGAAATGACCGACCGCGTTAAAGGTCAACTTCAAAATATGGGTTTAACCCAAAACTTTGGACCAATTGTTTATATCATAGCACATGGATCAAGCAGTGCCAATAACCCACACCATGGCGCACACGACTGTGGTGCTTGTAGTGGACGACCTGGATCGGTTAACGCAAGGGTTTTCTCATTTATGGCAAATCATCCAAAAGTTAGAACCGCTTTAGCAGCTTTAGGAATTGATATACCAGAAAATACACAATTTATAGGAGGCCTTCATGACACCGCAGCGGATAGGATTGAATTTTTTGATACATCTATTTTAAACGAAACAAATAAGGAAGCACATAATGCGAATGTTAAAAAATTTGAAACAGCATTAGACTTAAACGCAAAAGAAAGATCAAGAAGATTCGCATCAATTGACACTAAAGCACCAATTAAGGAAGTTAGACGTAACATACATAAAAGATCAGTATCCTTATTTGAGCCTAGACCTGAATTAGGTCATGGTTCAAATGCCCTTTGTATTATCGGTAGAAGAGATTTAAGCAAAAATGTATTTTTAGACAGGAGAGCATTTTTAAACTCTTACGATTACCGTATCGATAAAGATGGTAGTTTATTAAAAAATGTGATTGCTCCAATTGGTCCTGTTTGTGGAGGTATTAATCTTGAATATTATTTTTCCAGGATTGACAATTTAAAACTAGGGGCTGGTACAAAGTTACCTCACAATGTTATGGGGCTAATAGGCGTGGCAAATAGTAGCGACGGAGACTTAAGACCTGGACTTCCATTACAAATGATTGAAGTGCACGATCCTGTAAGATTATTAGTTATTGTTGAACAAGATCCTTTGGTAGTATTAAAAGTACTGAATGAAAACGAGGCCATTAAAAATTGGTATTATAAAAACTGGATTCATTTAGTGGTCATTAGTCCATTTAATAATTTATTGTACAAATACGAAGATGGTATTTTTAGAGAATATAAAACAATTGCAAATACGACTGAGAAAATAACAGATATGGAAAAAATAATTGAGGATGCGAAAGAAATGACCCATTACTCAATCGAGAATGCAACTAAAGAAAACTTACCTGTCTATCACATAAACTAAACAATAAAATGGAAAAATTTCTAGTGTTATTTTTTATCATACCATTTATTGGATATGTTATCAGTGTTTCGATTAATAAAAAAATGGAACATCAAATTGCTTTATCAGCAATTATTACAAGTGGTCTACAGCTAATTGTTTCAGTTATAATTGGTATAAAATGGTTCTTGAATGGACAGCAAACTGTTGATATAAAACAGATTACTCTTTTAAGAACACCTGATTTTGATTTTTATATTGATTTCATTTTTGATATAACTTCATTAGTATTTTTATTTGTTGGATCATTATTGACATTATTGGTTTCAGTTTTTAGTAAATATTATATTCATAGAGAAGAAGGTTTCAAAAGATACTTTAATAATGTTCAATTGTTTTTTGTAGGATATTCTATTGTGATGATATCTGGAAATTTCGAAACTTTATTTTTAGGTTGGGAATTAATTGGCATCACTTCTTTTTTGCTAATTTCTTTTTATAACAACAGATATTTACCTGTTAAGAATGCAATGAAAGTGGTTTCAATTTATAGACTTGGTGATATATTTTTAATTATGTCAATGTGGCTAAGTCATCATTTATGGCATGGGAATATTTCTTTTTTTGCGATAGAAAATAATATGGGTAAAACCATACAAATCATTCAAGACCACCCATATCTGTCATTTAGTATTGCATTCTGTATTATCGTTGGAGCATCCATAAAATCAGCTATGTACCCTTTTTCCTCATGGGTAGCAAGAGCTATGGAAGGCCCGTCTAGTTCAAGTGCAATTTTTTACGGATCTCTTTCAATACACTTAGGCGTATTTTTACTAATTAGAACACATCATTTTTGGAGTACAGTACCTTATATTAATTATATTATAATTGTATTGGGGATTACTACAAGTTTCATATCAAATGCAATAGCCAAATCACAACCAACCGTTAAAACACAATTGGCATATGCCTCCATTACACAAATTGGAATAATGTTTATTGAAATTGGATTAGGTTATTACTCGTTAGCTTTATTCCATTTTATGGGCAACGCATTTTTAAGAACTTATCAGTTATTGGTTTCGCCTTCCGTTATGAATTACCTGATACACAATCAACTGTTTTCAGTACCTAAAAAGAAAAATACATCTAACAGTATTTTCGGGAATACTATTAAAATGCTGTCCATAAAAGAATTCAATATGGATAATACTTTATTTAAATATTTTTGGCAACCATTCAAACTTATTGGTAATAAGTTAAGTGTTTTAAATAAAAAATGGTTTTATATTGCTAATTTATTGTTGTTGATACTCGGCACCTATTTAGACATTAATACATTTAGTTCGCATCAAACTTTATTAGATGTGTTTGTATATTTATTTGCCGTATTAGCTCTTGTTTTATTGCTGATTTCGTTTAATGAAAGGCTTTCAAGTAAGCAAGCATGGACAAATGTATTCCTTGGACATTTATTTATCATGATGAGTATATCTATAAATAGTCATATACAATTAAAATATTTGTTACTTTATTTAATCTCAATTTCAGTTTTTGGATTGCTTGGTTTATTTTCAATTACACGCCTTGAGAAATTAACACAAAAAATTAGTTTGGATACCTATCACGGAAATGGCAAAATGCACCCTAAATTATCAATCATGTTTCTAATAGCATGTATAGGTCTGATTGGATTTCCAATTTCACCCCTATATATAGGCATTGATTTATTATTAACTTATATTGAAAAACACCAATATATTATCATGTGTTTAGTAGCTTTGAGTTTAATATTTATTGAATTATCACTATTAAGAATTTACACTAGACTATTTTGTGGCATTCCAAAAGTAGTTGATGAACCAACAGCATTTAAATCATCATAACAAAAAATAAAAAACAGATATATGAAAAATCAAGAAAAGGAAATAACCTTTAAGTTTTTAAAGGAAGATTTGCCTGCAGGGCTTGTTGTATTTTTAGTTGCATTGCCTTTATGTTTGGGTATTGCTTTAGCTTCAGGTGCTCCTTTGTTTTCTGGAATTATCGCAGGGGTTGTTGGTGGTATTATAGTAGGATTTGCTAGTGGATCTAATGTTAGTGTTTCAGGACCAGCTGCTGGCTTAACTGTTATTGTACTTAATGGTATCAATGACCTTGGTAATTATAATACATTTTTGTTAGCAGTAGTTATTGCAGGTGTATTACAAATAGTTTTAGGCTATTTGAAAGCAGGTGTCATTGGTTATTATTTCCCTTCAAGTGTTATTAAAGGTATGTTAGCCGCTATTGGTATCATTTTAATTTTAAAACAAGCACCAGTGGCAATTGGTTATGTTAAAAATATGCCACAGCCATATCATATCATGTCTATCATTATTGCTACTATCTCCATAGGCATTATTTTATTATGGGAATTGCCATTTATTAAAAAATTCGCCATTTCAAAATGGGTGCCAGGAGCTTTAATTGCTGTATTAGTAGGAACTGCCTTGAACGAACTAGTAGTATTATATGATCCAGCATTAAAGTTAATTGACACGCAATTGGTTAAGTTACCTGTAGCAAATTCAATTCAAGAATTTGGACAGCAGTTTAGTTTTCCTGATTTGGGAAGTTTAACCAATCCGAAGGTGTATATTTTAGCAGCCACTATTGCTATAATTGCAAGCTTAGAAAGTTTATTAAGTACCGAAGCTGGAGACAAACTTGATCCTCAAAAAAGAATTACGCCAACCAACAGAGAATTAAAAGCACAAGGAATTGGTAATGTAATATCTGGACTAATTGGCGGTTTACCTTTAACTGCAGTAATTGTTCGTACTTCTGCAAATGTGAATGCAGGTTCAAAAACAAAATTATCGGCAATTATTCATGGTGTATTATTATTAATCAGTGTTATATTATTAGCCTCTATATTGAATAAAATTCCATTGGCTTGTTTAGCAGCCGTTTTATTAGTGGTGGGTTATAAATTAGCGAAAGTTTCCTTGTTTAAGCAAATGTATAAACTTGGGTGGGAACAGTTCATTCCTTTTATTATTACGGTAGTTGCTATTCAATTTAGTGATTTACTTAAAGGTATCACCTTAGGTATGATAGTGGCTATCTTTTATATATTACGTGCTAACTATCGTCGTGATTATATTATTCATCATGACAAATTAAATACTGGTGGATTAGTGAAAATTGATTTAACCGAGCATGTAACTTTTTTAAATAAAGGTAGCTTAGCAAAAAAATTGGCTCAAATTGAAAACGGCGTAAAAGTAGTGATTGACGGAACCAATGCTCATTACATTGACTTAGATGTACTTGAAATTATTTACAATTTCAAAGAAACTGCTGTTGATAAAAATATGGAGATTGAATTAATTAACATTCCAAAATTTCATGGTAGCTTTGGTCATTAATTCAAATGAGTAGCAAATTTTATTGAAAGAAGTATGAATGTAAAAGAAGGGTATCAAATTTGGTCAGCACAATATGATACCAATGAAAATAAAACAAGAGATTTAGAAGCAATAGCACTTCAAGCAACTTTGTCAAACATTAAATTTGACAAAGTGCTTGAATTTGGCTGTGGCACGGGTAAAAATACAGTATGGCTTCAGCATCATGCTAAACAAATCACAGCAGTTGATTTTTCCGAGGCAATGCTTGCAATAGCTACTGAAAAAGTAAAGTCTACAAATACTCAATTTGTAATTGCAGATATTAATAAACCCTGGGATTTTACAAAGGAGAAGTTTGATTTAATTACCTATAGTCTTGTACTTGAACATATTGAGCATATCGATGCTGTTTTTGAAAAAATTGGCCAAATATCCAACGAGCAGGCATATGTGTATATGAGTGAACTGCATCCATTTAAACAATACGCTGGCTCCAAGGCTCGATTTACAACAGAAGAAGGTGAGCAAGTAGTAACCTGTTACATTCATAACATTTCAGATTTTTTAAAAGCTGCTAACAAATATAATTTTGAACTAAAGTTATTGGAGGAGTGGTTTGACGATGATGACAAATCAAATATTCCTAGAATTTTAACTTTATTATTTCAAAAGAAATAATACCACTGCTAAAAAATAGTAAGGTAGCTGCTTAATTTTCTTGTTTTAGAATATTAATATCTTCTTTTATTCTTTCTATCTCTACCAACAAAGTGCCATTGTAAACACCTCTTATTCTTTGTTGCTTATCCAATAAAATGAAGTTTTCGGTGTGTAAAAATTCATTCCCTGTTTGGTAATAACCAACCGTGTCTCCTGCGAAATATTGTTTTTTTGCAAGATCATAAATGCTTTTTGTTGACCCCGTCAATAAATGCCACTGTTTACTGTTGACTTTATTTTCAATAGCATATTTTTTTAGTACCCCTACTGAATCAGTTTCGGGCGTTACGCTGTGTGATAAAAATAAAATGTTGGTATCCTGTTTAAAGGCTTCTTGTAATAAATACATATTAGTTGTCATTTTAGGACAAATACCTCGACAAGTAGTAAAGAAAAAATTAGCAATATAAATTTTACCAGCAACAGTTTTATTCGAAATGGTATCGCCTTCCTGATCAATGAATTTGAAGGCTGGTATATGATGTATGTTTTGATAGGCAATACTATCTTGTTCAATCCATTCAGGTGTCCAATCGGGTGTATTAAAAAAAGGAAGAGTTTCCTTTTTCAAACTATTATCATTCTGCTTCACCTTGTTTGATGAACAAGAAAACAATAAAAAAATGAAGCTTAAATAAAGTGTTGATTTATACAACATGTTTTTTTATTTATAGGTGACGCTTTAAACAGCTTTTATATTTATAAGCATGCCGAAAAATTTGCTTATTAGCTTACTACATTTTTAAACTATCGTTTTGATTCATACATAGCTTTAAACCAATGAGTCCATAGCGTCTGCCATTTTTCACAACATAATTAGCCCTGACCGTTCCATTTTCCCACCACATTCTTTGACTTCCTTCTTCATAACCATTTTCGTAATGAAATGATCTGTATGGCTTGCCATTGTTATACCATTCCTTTGCAATTCCCTGATGCTCGCCATTCAAAAAATAAAATTCAAACTTAGGATTACCGTTTTCCCAAAAACCAGTATGCTTCCCTGTTTTTTTACCTAAATGAAATATGCGTACTTCTGCAATTTGCTTATTGGAATACCATTTTTTTTGTATGCCTTCCTCAATTCCATTAAAGTAACCTCCCATAAATATAGTGTCCTTAATTTCATTGAGTTTATACACCCAACCGCTATATTGAGTGTTATTTAAGTAAAGAGTGTCTGCATGAAAGTTGAAACCGTTGTCGGTTGCATTTGTATAAACTCGAGGAACTACTATATTATTATTGGTACTATCATGCTTAGTCAAGACTTCGCTTAACCCTTTGTTACTAGGTGAATCACATGCATAAAACAAAGCGCTTAACAAAAAGCACTTTATGATAATTATGTTTTTCATTTATTGCGAAATTGTACCAGGTGTACCGTAATAACCATTTCCATTAATATAAGGGTCGGTACTAGTTATATGATAATGATAAATGCCATTTGGATATTCAGTTGTTGCCGAAGTATGCCCATGGTAAACATCTAATTTACTATTATCTACTGCTACACCATTTTCTTCAGGACCATATACTGGAAAACCGTCTAATAAAAATCCCATTAGAGATGACTTTGTAGCCTTAACCGTTGTTAAGTAAAGTGGCTCAACATGATAGTGATATGCACTTGAAGGTGCAGGATGACCCCAATATTTATCAAATGAAGCTACCTCACCGGTTAAAGGTTGATTAGGTCCTGCATATTGATTGTAAAAAGGAACCCCATTTAGGGAAACGCCTATTGCACCTAATGGAGTTGCCGCATGCGTTGATGAAACTTTAGGATCAATTGGAATTTTAAAAACATACGCTTTCTCAGCAATTGAATTTGGGTTTTTTTGAAAAACACTTCCTGCAAAAGTAGTTCCTGAATAGGTTTCATACAATGCATTAGTGGATGCATAATAAGGACTTTTATGATCAGGAAGTCCTGTTGATTTGATAGTTATATAGGTGCCATCTGACGTAATACTTGATGCTCCATATATTTTTTTGTAAACATCTGGAACAGTAGTGCTCGCAACCGTATTGTTAGTGCCACCTGTTGTAGTGGTGGTGGTAGCTGCGTCCTTTGAACATGATTGTAAAAAAAGCAGACTAGCACAAAATGCAATGTTAAATATTTTCATACGATGGTATTTTATAATTTGACCTGTTTTAAAATAAAAGGTTTAACCGAATTAATGTTCTTCGCTGAAAATACCATTAAATTATATGAAAACAACCTTTTTACTGATTATTGAAATATTATTTTTAACAATTGTTTAAGTTATTTGTCGGTTTTAATCTTTTCCATTCTACCATTCATTAAAACATTGGCGAATGGCTGTGTAGCTGATTTTATTTTTACTGATTTTACCTTGCCCTCTGACCAAACAAAATCAACTTCAAAATTTCCTCTTGCTTTTAAGCCTTTCACTTCGCCACTTGACCAAACCTTAGGTGTAGCTGGTAATAATTCAATATAGTCATTATTAGACTGAATAAGCATTTCAGCAACTGCGGCTGCGCCACCAAAATTTCCATCAATTTGAAATGGAGGATGTGCATCTAATAAATTGGGATAGGTACCTCCACTATTATTTTTAGTATCTCTTATGGCATCAGGCTCTACATATTTTAATAACTCTCTATACATTTTATAAGCATGTTCTCCGTCTTTTAATCTTGCCCATAAATTTATTCTCCAACCTTTTGACCAACCTGTGGTTTCATCGCCTTTTATTTCAAGCGTTTTTTTGGCAGCATCAGCAAAAGTAGGTGTAGCCTCCTTAGTAATATGTGTTCCAGGAAATAATCCATACAAGTGACTTTGGTGGCGGTGTTTAGGATCAGCATCCTCCCAATCATAATACCATTCTTGAAGGTTACCCGCTTTACCAATTTGATAAGGATATAAATTATTTAATGTGGTATTGATTTTTTCTACGAATGTTGGATCCGTATTTAATATTTTTTGAGCGGCAATAATGTTTAAAAATAATTCACGAATCATAGCTAAGTCAGCTGTACTACCAAATGACGTTGCGCCCTCGTAACCTGTAGGTGTTATAAATTTATTTTCTGGCGAGGTAGATGGTGAAGTAATATACTTCCCATTATTATCCTGTACAAGCCATGCTAAACAAAACTCAGCAGCTCCTTTCATTAATGGATATGCTTGCTTTTCTAGAAACAATTTATCACCGGTATATAAATAGTGCTGCCATAAATGTGTGGAAGCCCAAGTTCCTCCCATTGGCCAATTTGCCCACGAAGGATCGCCATTTCCAAAATCACCAACAGGATTGGACATCGCCCAAATGTCAGAATTGTGGTGCGTTACCCAACCTGGCATATTGTAAAATGTTTTAGCAGTTATTTTACCTGTTGTAGCTAAGTTATCTATGAATTGTAAAAAGGGTAAATGCATTTCAGATAAATTAGTACTCTCTGCAAGCCAATAATTTTCTTCTGCATTAATATTCATGGTATAGTTACTTGACCATGGTGGTTGAATATACGGATTCCACAATCCTTGTAAATTAGCTGGAACATATGGTGTACGTGAACTTGATATTAATAAATATCGACCGTACTGGAAATACAAAGTTTCTAAATATGGGTCAGGTGCACCTGATGCATATCGGATAAGCCTTTGATCAGTTGGCAAATTTACCGTATCCTTATTGCTTAATTTTAGTTGTACACGATTGTAAAAACTTTGATAATCTTTAACATGCTTTTTTCTGATTTCTGCCCATCCTAAATTACTAGCATTGTTCAATTGTGTATTTGCAATGGATACATTATTCAAACCCTTTGTAGCTGGATCCTTATCAAAACCATTAAAGCTAGTAGCCATTGAAATATATAAAGTTGCTTCAGTTGCATCGGACAAGGTTAAGCTTGAATCCGTTTTGGTTATTTTACCATTCGTGTTTTGTATTTTGATGATGGTCGAAAAACGTGTTCCTTTTTTTTGCTCAAAGACAACTGCATTTTTATTTTTTTGCAAATAAGGTGGATCGGCTTTAATCGGCGCTATTCCTTGAATACTAATGGTATTGCTTCCGATAGTTTTTTCATACTTTAATAAAGATTGAAAACGAATGGTAAATCCTAAAGCACCCGCTTTTTTACTCGTTAAATGTATCGCAACAATTTTATCAGGATTGGATGCTAAATATTCTCTCTCAATTACATTTGAATTTGAAGTTGTTTTTACTTTAGCAATTGCTTGATCAATATCTAATGTCCTGTTATAATCCGTGATATAAGGATCGTCATTCATTTCTAATAACAAAGTGCCCAATGGCGCATAAGAAGCCGAATACTTTCCTTGTAATTTTTTAATGAGTTGGTCGGCTTTTTTATAATTATTTTCTTTTAATGCTTTTCGAACATCTGGCAAATACTTAAAGGCTTGTGGATTCATATTTGCATTCACAGGTTCACCCGACCAAAGTGTTAAATCGTTTAAATATATTTTATCAATTGAAATACCACCAAAAACGGTAGCACCTTGCATTCCATTGCCTAATAATAAAGCTTCTTCAAAATGATTGGCGGGATTTTCATACCATAACTTCATAGGAGCTTGAATGGAACTGATATTATTGGCTACTGCTGTTGTAGTTGATTTGGATGCAGGTTTTTTGGCTCCTTTTTTCTGAGCGCATAATAAAATGGGAGAAAACGCAAATAGACATACAATTACATACTTGGTCATAGCTATGTTTTAAATGAATTAGTACCGCAAAATTATGAAAAACATAGGGAAGCTAAATACATTATTTAGCCAGCATTGATTTTTGCGCATACTCCGTATTGGGCGCATATACAAACATACAAGTACCTCCTTTAATGGTCGCAATGATACTTTTAACTTTATTATTGGGTACAGCTGGGCAACCAAAGCTACGGCCAATGGGCGTATTGCCATCATTAATCATATTACTACTAACATAGTTGGCTCCATGTAAAACAATTGCTCGGTTTTTTGCTTGGTCATTAATTCCTTTTTCAACACCATCTAAAATTAGTGATGTTCCATGTTTACCTCGATAGGTATTTCCTGTTACATAAAATCCTAAGCTACTTTTTAAAGACGAAATTTTATTTGAAAATTCACTTGGTATTAAAGTGCCGGAATTTTTGCCATGCGCAACTAATGTTTTTATAACTAATTGCTCCTTGAGCATATCAATAACATAAAAACGTTCGGTATTACTTGGCTTACTAAAATCCACAATAGTCAAATACATACTATTACTTATTTGCCCAAGTTCTCTAAGTTTTTCATATCCTTTAATAGCCAAACTAATGGCTGCTTTATTAATATTAAATTTTTGCGACAAATAAGCAATCCTATCCTCATTGACATGTAATGACATTTCAGTAGTATGGTCTACTGCATGGTTCTTACTAAATAAACCCAGGTTTATGAATAGTAATAATGATAATATGATTAAGCGCTTTTTCATTTAAAGGACTGCAAAGGTAACACAAGAAAATTTCCCTAAATGTTAAAAGCAACCGTTTTCAATTTGTAAAACAGATAATGAATTGAAAACCAGGTGAAAAATAGTTTAATATAAATCTTTAATAATAAATTTTTTCATCTTCATAAATGCTGATCTTGCCTTGTTGGCCGTGATGGGATCACTCATTAATTTATTAAGCTCAATAGGCACTATTTGCCAGGATACACCAAACTTATCTTTTAACCAACCACATTGTCCTTCATATCCTCCATCGGAAAGTTTTTCCCAATAATAATCAACCTCTTCTTGGTCATTACATTCAACAACAAAAGAGACGCCTTCATTGAATTCAAATTGATGATCTCCAGGACCATCCATTGCAGCAAATTGTTGATTGTTTATTTGGAATGTTCCATGCTTAAGTTTACCCGTAAATGGAACTTCCGCTTCGGTATAATAATCGGTATTCAATATTTTATTTTCCTTAAAAATGTGGGTATACCAATTCAAAGCCTCTTCTGCACGCCCAAACACTTTATTCGTAAATAACATACATGGAATAATTTTTTGTTCGCCAGGAGCTAAGGCACCTAAAAACAATTGCCATGTAACTCCATACTTATCTTCAATCCAACCATAATATTCGCTCCAAGGGTATTGTTCTAGATTCATCATGACCTTACCGCCGTCCAATAAGGCTTTCCATATATTGTCTATTTCATTTTTAGTTTCACATTTTACAAAAAAGGAAACTGATGCATTTACTTTAAAAAGTGCTCCACCATTTAATAATTTAATACCCATTCCTTCAATTTCGAATTTGGTGATAATATTATTCTCAGCAATTTTTTTTGAATTTGAAAATAAAGAACAATAAAATTGGGTGGCTTCGGCAATTTTTCCATCAAACCATAAGCATGGATATAATTGATTCGTCATATGTTATTATTTAGCCAAAAGTAAAATATAATTAATGAATAGGTTTAACTTTAAGTAAGCTTTTAATCCACTCCAGCGTTTTATGCTCCTATTTATTACAATACGCTTCTGATTTATTAAGAACACAAAATATGGCATATTTGCCACATTTTAATGATGGCATATTTGCCATTGAATTGACGGGGTTATTATTACAAATTTGCAAATGCCTCATAATAAAGATACGGTCGCCAAACTGATCGGAAAGCGTATTCGTCAATTAAGAATGGAAAGCCATCTTACATTAGAGACATTAGCCTTCAATGCCGATATGGATTATACGCAGTTAAGCAGAATTGAACTAGGCAAAATAAATACGAGTATTTTTCAAATACATAAAATAGCTGCTGCTTTAGAAATATCTTCTTCAGATATTATAAATACACTTGATTGATAGAATGAAAACACTTTTTAGTTTGAATCAAGATTGTGAAAATGCTTTAATTGATTTTCCATTTCATGAAATAACTGCGACTTGGATAGAAGAACAAAAATCACTTTTTGAAACAATAGAAAAAGTAAGAAATAGTGAGTTGTATATGTCTAGTCACCTTATTGAAATAGTTTTTATAGATATATTTTTTGACACCTACACTAGTAACAAATAATTTGAATGTTATATAGGAATTTTTTTTTCTAGAAAATGCAATTATTCTTTATTGTAAACGTTTTGATAAAATTTTAAGGCCCCTTTATAGTCAAAATCAATTTGACTATACCATATAATCACTTGTGTTGTAATGGTAACGGGTATGGGGCGTGGAATGGTATATTTAGAGGGCTGTTTAAAATCAAAAGTATCAATGGCTATTCTATTATTTTGAAGCAGCCAATTTCCAATATCTACAGGCCTTTCCATTCTTATACATCCATGGCTATAAAATCGTTTAGTATTTTTAAACAATCCCTTTTGAGGTGTATCGTGCAAGTAGATAGAAGAAGGGCTTTCAAATTCAATTTTTAGTAAGCCTAATGAGTTATCCAAACCTGTTCCCTGACGTACCATAAATGGAAAATTGTCCTTACTATATTTAGTGAGATCTAAAGTACATGGATCAACTGTCTTATAGGCTGCGTTAATTAAAGTAAAGCCATTTTTAAAAAAATAGTCTCTATCAGCTTTATACTTATCAAACATTTCATTTTTAATAATACTTTTAGGAACCATCCAATATGGATTTAAAATAACCCTATTAATTTGCGACGCCAAAGTATTGGTTGGAGTAGTCGATTTTCCAACAATAACGCGCATAGCCATAATCATTTTATTACTATCATAAGCCTTTAAAATTGCGGAAGGAATATTGACTAAAATAAACTTATTCGTTTTTTTGATTGCATTTAGCCACCTAAAGTCGTTGGCCGCATTTTGTAAAATTTTTATTTTATCGGGATTAGGTAAACCGCTTGCATGATAATAAGCAAGCGTGTCTAAAATGATACTTACTTCTCTCGCACTTTTTGTGTAATACTTAACAAGTTCGCTTAGAGACTCTTTTTCTGCGTATTTTTTAATCATGAACCCAACTTCATTGACATTCATTTTAAACTTTACAACATTGTGATCTAATTTAGGCATACGATTCCCAAAAGCTAAATCATTGAAAAAATGATTAGCTACATTAATGAGGATGGAATCATTCATGTATTGATAGACGACTGTCTCAACTCCTAAACTGTCCTTGTCTAGACTAACTTTAAGCTCATAATGATAGTCTTTCGAATTCAAAGCCAAGCTAGCAGCTACATTTATTAAACTGTCTAACGTATTTATACGATTAGGGTGTCCTATAAAAAGCATTGGGTTAGATGTTGAATTAACCTGTGCAATGCCTTTTGTATTTGCCAAAAGCAAAAAGGACGCTATTATTATAAAAATTACTCTCATATTATCTGGCTAAAGGTAATTTAAATTAATTTTACTTATTATGTTAAAAATCATGCGATTGAGAAATCTATTCATTATTCTTTTAAGTATATTTTACTGTACAACATTTGCACAAGTAAATATCCAATCAAATACAAATACGAATGGATTTAAAATTATTCCTTTGGGCGTAAAGGGTGGTTTAGATGAATCAAATTTATCGGCATACTTAGTTGCAAAGAATGGATCTGATCAATTCATTTGTTTGGACGCAGGTACCATTAATGCTGGGCTTCAAGTAGCACAAAAAAAATCACTATTTAAAGAATCGAGTGCTGAGGAGATTCAAAAAAAACACATTAGCGCCTATTTTATTTCACATGGTCACTTAGACCATTTAGCAGGTTTAGTTTTAAATGCGCCTAACGATATTCCAAAACCTATTTACGGTTTTAGTTCGGTTATTGAGGTTTTAAAAAATAATTATTTTACATGGAAAAGTTGGGCCAATTTCGCCAATGAAGGTGACAAGCCTATTTTAAATAAATATACCTATCAAACACTTGTTGAAGGAAAAGAAATTTTAATTCCAAATACTGAACTATATGTTACTCCATTTTCATTAAGTCATGTTAATCCTTATGAAAGCAGTGCATTTTTAGTAAGACAAAATCAAGACTACCTATTATACTTGGGTGATACAGGTGCCGATACGGTTGAGAAATCCAATAAACTTAATATACTTTGGAAAGCTATAGCGCCGATGATTAAAGAAAATAAATTAAAGGGCATTTTCATTGAAGTTTCTTTCGATAATAGCATGCCTGACAAAGCGTTATTTGGACATTTGACCCCAAAGCTATTAATGCAAGAATTAAATTCTTTAAACAATTTAGCGGATCAAAAATTAAAGTCAGTCAATATCATTGTTACACATATCAAACCATGTGGCAATTGCGAAACGTCGATTAAAAAACAAATTATGGACGCCAATAAATTGGGGCTACACCTTATTTATCCTGAACAAGGGGTCGTTTTTGAATTGAGGTAATTACCACTCTTCCTTTTTATTTTTTCATTGTACATTGAATGCGTTAAATTTAATAAACGATTGTATTATTATTAAAATAACGCCACTATGTCTATTTCTAAAAAATCAAATTCAATGCACAGTCGTCGTGCATTTCTTTTTCAAAGCTCTTTAGCCAGCTTAGGTTTGTTTGTTGCAAGTAAATCAGCTTTCGCTGAAAATGTACTTGGTGTATCCAGTCCAACTTCTTTAATTAATGGGGTACAGGTAGGTGCTATAACTTACTCATTTAGAAGCCTGCCTGGAAGTGCTACACAAATATTACAATATTGCATTGACGCTGATATTAGTGCCATTGAGTTAATGGGAGATGCCATTGAGCAGTATGCAGGCGCTCCAACAAGTCCTGTGAAATGGGTGCCTGGTATTAAAATTGAATGGACCGATGAATTAAAAGCTAAAATGAAAACATATCAAACTGAACTCGTAAAATGGAGAGAATCAGTTAGTATGGATAAATTCAAGGAAATTAAAAAAATGTATAATAAGGCAGGTGTGACTATTTATGCATTTAAACCCAATGCATTAAATCCTACCAATACAGACGGAGAAATTGAGTATGCCTTAAAAGCAGCTAAGGCACTAGGTGCAAAATCAGTTACAGTTGAAATTCCAGAGGATCCTAAACATTCAAAACGATTAGGTGACTTAGGTGAAAAGCATGGAATTTACATTGGTTATCATGCACACTTACAAGCGACCGACACTGCTTGGGATGTAGCTCTAAGCCAATCACCCTATAATTCAATGAATCTTGATTGCGGGCACTATATTGCTGCAGGAGGTGCCAATACAAAAGAAACACTTTTGGCACTTATTAAAACTAAACATGATCGCATTACCAGTATGCATATTAAAGACAGATTAAACAAAGAAAATGGTGGCGAAAACAGACCTTGGGGTCAAGGCAATACACCCTTAAAAGAAATTTTGACTTTACTTAAGGAAAATAAATATAGTATTCCGGCAACCATTGAGTTAGAATATGATATACCTGTAGGATCTGATGCAGTTAAAGAAACTCGAAAATGTATGGAGTATGCTAAAAACATTTTAGCATAAATAAAATTTCAAAACCCATTTTTAAATGCCAGGTTTATGACTTGGCATTTTTATTTAGAAGAAAATATACAGGTACTCCGGTTGCCATCAAACTTAATCCCCAAATTGCGGAATAAGGTTGGTTGATGATAGTGCTGATAAATAAACTTACACAAAACAAACAAAATATAGCTGGTACGAAAGGATAGCCAATGACTTTATACTTTCTTTCTAATTCAGGATGTTTTACTCTTAAAATAATAACACCTAAAGCTGTACTTCCATAAAACATAAAGGAGGCAAAAACTAGCATATCGGTTAGCTGATCAAAGGTTCCAGAAAAAACAAGTACAATAGCCCAAAACGCTTGAATAAATAAGGCGATATCAGGTGTATTGTATTTTGGATGAACCGATGAAGCTTTTTTAAAGAACATATTATCTCTTGCCATAGCATATAAAATCCTTGCCGACATGAGAATACTACTATTCGTAGAATTCAAAGTAGTCACTACTATTAAAGATGCAATTAATATCATTCCAATACTTCCACTAATTTGACCAGCTACTTCTACTGCTGCAATTTTATTAGGAGTAGCATTTAATCCAATAAAATAATCAATCGGTAATACGTATACAAACAAAATATTTAATAATACATAAGTTACGATTACGATAATGGTTCCTACACCCAAGGCTAGTGGTAAATTCTTTTTTGGGTTTTTTACTTCTTCTCCTACATAAGCAATATTATTCCAGCCCTCATAACCCCAAAAGGCACCTAAACTAGCAACAAATAAAGCTTTAATTAAATTCCAACCCTGTGGTGCTAAATAATTATTTAATTGACTTGTTTGCGTTAAATGTTGTGTTGAACCTTTTTCTGAAGTAAAACCAATAATGATAAATGCTAAAATACCTGCTAACATTAAATAGGTTAATATGCTACTTAGTTTTTCAGCAAATTGTACGCCTCTATAATTTAGTAAGGTTAATAAAATAATTAAAACCGAAGCTAATATTTTAATGGAAAGATTTTGAAATAATGCAATGCCTAAAAAGCTTTGTTGATTACCCATTTCAGGTAAGGGGAATAAACTATTTAAAGACTGTGCAAAAATATAGGCGAGTGCTGAGATAGCTGCCGTTTTGATAACAGTAAAACTTGACCATCCATATAAAAAAGAGAAGAAACGACCATATACTTTTTGAAAATAAAAATACTCGCCGCCGGAATTTGGAAACATACTTACCATTTCAGCTGTTGATAAAGCGCCAGCTAAACTAATTAAGCCAGCTAATATCCAACATAAAACAATCAACCATGGGCTACCTAATTCTTGCGCCATAGGCGCAATTTTTTTAAAAACGCCTGAACCAATAATTACGCTCACTACTAAAAATGTTGCCGCACGTAACCCAATTTTTGGTTTTAGCATTTCCATGATTGTCTATTTAGTCATTGTTTTTTATAATAAAGTGAAGCCAAAACCTGGTGCATCGTTAATTTTCATAACACCCTCCTCAATTTCGAAACCTCCCTTCACTAAGTCCTCGGCTAAATCAAAGCTGCCATCTAAATCAATATACTTTGTATTAGGGCATGCATATGCAACATGTAAGGCAGCAGTAATACTAATGATACTCTCATCATTACAGCCCCAGAATAAATCAATGTCCGAATTATTGGCAATATTGCTAATGCCTAAAGCACCAAATATGCCTCCACACTTCATTAATTTGATATTATAAATACCAAATGGTTTTTCATTGGCCGCTAATTTTAATGCTGCTTGTGGGTCCTTTAAACTTTCATCGGCTGCTAATAACTTACGCTCCTCCCAACTTAAATTTAATAATTCAGCTTCAGTTCCAACTGGCATAGGTTGCTCAATTAATTCTAAGCCTTGGTGTTTTGTAGCTGTTATAAATTTTTTCAAATCATCAAGCTTATACCCCTGATTCGCATCAACCCTAATTGAAAAATGATTTCCGAAGTGTTCCTTTAGCTTTAAAACTTTTTCAATATCCTCATTTACATCAATACCTGTTTTTACTTTTAAAACTTTAAAACCAAGTGATTGATAATCCTTAGCTTCTAATAAGGTTTCTTGCACATTTTTAATACCAATGGTTACCGATGTTGGCAACGCCTTTATTTTTCGACCATAAAAATCAGCAACCGAAATGCCAATCAATTTACAAAATGCATCATGCAAGGCAATATCAATGGCAGCTTGTGTTCCAGGTAAATGTGGGAAATGCTTAATAGTATCAAATATAATTTGTTGAAATTGACGAATATCTTTTCCAACAAAATTTTGTACAAATTCGGTTTGTAAATTAGCAGCTGTTTGTGCAGTTGATTCCCCAACTACTTCTTTTGCAGGACTTCCTGAACCATAACCTACCATCCCGTTTTCTAACTCTACTTCAAAAAAAGCCAAGCTCACATCCGAAAAGGTATTGTATGCGATGGTGTATGGTTTTGTTAAAGCCATACTTGTTAAATAAGATCTTACTGCAACTATTTTCATTTGAATACTTTTATTCAGCTAACGCCGATTTTTATTTAATTAAACTTTTTAAAACTGGAATTATTTTTTGAACACCTTCCTGTATTGGTAACAAAACTGGAATTTGTAATTTTTGTTCATACTCTTTTTGATAAGTAAAAGCTTCCTCGGTGCTGCAGTCTTCGGTATTCACAGCGACTGCAATTACTTTTGATCCCAACTTTTCAATGATTTCAATTTCCGATTCAACCGACGGTATACTTCCCCAATGTTCGTCATTATCAAAATATTTTCGCTTTGGTGCAAACAATAAAACCACATGTTTGGCATTACCTGATATTAATAATTCAATGCCACAGGGACCACTTGGATTTCTTAAGGACGACTGACCTTCTAAAAATAAAATATCGGCATTGGTCTCTTTCCAACAAGTTACAATTGCATTTTCCAATTCACCTGAAACAAAATCATTCAATGTTGAATCAAAGACAAATCCATATTTACCTCCTTGCAACCAACCTGTTTGTCCCGTATAAATCATTTGACCATTTAATCCATTGGCCTCACAAGCTTGTCTTAACATTCTCGCAGTTGTACGTTTTCCCATTGCACAATCCATACCTATCACGGCAATAATGGGTGCTTTCACTTTGAAAATTTCGCCCGTCCAAAAATGTAAATCTTCTCTTGATTTTGGTTTTCTGACATCCGTTAAGGTAACTCCTTTCGACTTTGCCAATGCAACCACATCAGGCTTTTCATTTAAATATTCATGTAAGCCATTCACAATAGATATACCAGCGTTGATAGCTTTAATCACAACCTCTAGCATATTACCTGGTAGTTTCCCTCCAACCGTAGCAACACCAATTACTAAATAATGAATATTACTTAAGTTACTTAAAGCACTTTCTAAATTATCAAAAACAGGAATGTTCCTATTTTTCCCATCTAATAATTCACCTGCATCTTTCCCTGCCGTTTCTTTACTGTCTACAATTCCAACAATGGTGAAGCGTTCCGTTCCTCTAATTAAACCATGTGCCGTTTTAGCATCGGGAGAAGTTAGTAAGCCATTCGTTAATACAATGGCATTGTTATTTGTTTGTATCATTCCTTTGTCAATTTTTAGATCAGTATTTTCAAATTAAATTTGCTTGCATTTTATTTTTATCCTAACGCGATTGCGAAATACATTAAGTACGATTATTGTTAAACTATCTTTTTATTAAAACACCTGGCTTTTTCCCAGTCGCTTTTTGATTTTCATATACCAATTGTCCATTAACCCATACCATTGCAATGCCGGTTGATAGTGCATTGCTATTTCCGATAGCTGCGTGATCTATCACCGTATTAGGATCTAATAATACTAGATCGGCTTTTTTCCCAACCTCAATCAAGCCGCGATTTTTAATACCTAAATATTCAGCAGTTTGACCTGTCATTTTGTGAATAGCCGTTGATAAGGATATTATGTTTTCGTTTCTTACATACTTGCCTAATACTCTTGTAAAGGAACCATATCCTCTTGGGTGTCCGCCACCATTACCGTCAGAACATATTACAGCATAAGGCCATGCTATAAATTTAGCAACATCCGATTCACTCATTGATTTTGCTGCAATGGCCTCAATACTTCCATTGTATTTTGGGTTTGCTTCTTCAAACTTTGCTGCTATATCCACTAAACTTATTAAAGCTTGGGCCTCCGATTCGTTTCTTAGTTGAGCAATTGCAGAAAGTGTTTTACCAACATAACTTTTATTAGGCGCATATTGCACGATATAGGATTCCTTTGGATCAAACAATTGAGTAACGGCTAGTTCAGCACTAGCCATATTGGTATAGTCGCGTGCAGGAAATAAAACGCGCAAAGTAGAATTCCAAAAAGTATACGGATAAACATCAGCAGTAATTTTGACTCCTTCAGCACGCGCATTTTCTAATTGTGCTAACACCTTTGAAGCATTACCCCAATCTGATTTTTTAGCTAATTTAATATGAGAAATTTGCACTGGCATTTTGGTAATTTTTCCAATTTGAATAATTTCATCCAATGCGTCAGCTAATGTTACGTCTTCACTACGAATATGACTTATGTATCTTGTTTGAGCATCTGCGGCTACTTTAGCTAATTGTAAAACTTCATCTCGGCTTGAATAAAATGCTTGTTCATATTCTAATCCAGTTGACAATCCTAATGAACCTTTTGCTAATTCTGAAGCTAAAATTGTTTTCATTTTATCTACTTCCACTTGGCTCGCTTGCCTTAATACATTTTTTTCTCCCATCACTTCCTCTCTTAAACTTGAATGCCCTGTATAGCTTGCAACATTTGCTACCACTGGTTTTTGGCGCATATCTTTTTCCAATGAATCCATTGGATATCCCGATCCATCCTGACCAATTACAATAGTTGTAATACCCTGATTTGACGTTGACAAGCCAGCAGGTTTGCGTTGCAGGTCACCTAAATGATGACTATGTGCGTCAATAAATCCAGGTGCCAATACCATCCCTTTACCGTCAATTACTTTTTCTCCATTTAAGGTTTTAAGTTCCCCTACTTCCATAATCACGTCGCCTTTAAATCTTATTGCACCTTTTTTAGGAGCAGTTCCGGTTCCATCAACAATTACTACATTGGAAATGAGTGTTGTTGAGGAAGCATTACCTACAACTTTTTTTTGTGCATGTAAACTTGTTTGCGCGAATAAAATGGCAGTCAATATAATATAGGTTACTTTTTTATTCATATACTTACTTTAGCTATTACTAATAATAAAATGTCATTTATTTTATACTAAGTAAATTTAAGGTTTATCAATTAAAATTGAAGTACATTTATATGGAAATATGAATACAAACTTATGAATACCCATTTTAGTAGTTTTGTAAATAAAATAAGCTCGCCCATTAGCTTTGGTTTTTTTCTTGCCACTAAATTACCCGCAGCATTTTTTGTGGGTCTTCGATTAAAGCATATTGATGAAAATACTTGTGCTATCCGTGTCCGACATTCTTGGTTTAGTAAAAACCCCTTTAAATCCATGTATTTTGCTGCAGAAGCTATGGCTGCTGAAATGAGCACTGGATTATTGGCATTTGGTCATTTATACAAATTAGACACTAAAGTAAGTATGCTAGTCATAAAAATGGAAGCTAGTTATTTTAAAAAAGGAACAGGAATATTGTCATTTACATGTCCCGATGGATCACTTATTAAAAATGCAATAGCGGAAACGATTAAAACAAGGGAAGGTGTCACCCTCATTTGTAAGTCGGAAGGCAAAAATGAAAATAATGAAATCGTTGCCGAATTTAATTTCACTTGGAGCTTTAAAGCAAAAAAATAAAAATCTTCATAAATAAAAAGGGCTTCCAATTGGAAGCCTTTTTTATTTGGGGGAAGTAACTTAAACCTTAAAATGTTTTAGTTCCATTAGGTTGATAAGCAAATCTGAAATTATAATAACGTTGCTTGTACAATTTATCATCTGTACTAGCTGAAGCAGGAAGTGTTACACCACCTTTATAATAACTAGTTATTTCTATTTTTGCATATTTACCTGACGCAGTTCTAATCACTAAAACTCTTCCAGCAATAGGAGTAACTAAATTATTTAATCCATCATAAGTGTACCAACCCTTTCCACTACCAGTTGTTATCGCATAAGAAGTTGGTGCATTATCAGTTTTAAAAACAGAATCAGCTGAAATTGTTTTTAAATCATCAAATAAGCCAGTGAATACAAATGCACCACCAAGTCCAGTGCCACTTGTTCCACCATTCGTAATAATGCGAGTTGATAAAAAGGCTATATCCCATTTTGTACTTGCGCTATCTGTATTTGGCACAATTGCGTTTTTTTCCAAACTATAAAATGTATAAATACCTTTTGAAAGTGGTGCACCTTGTGCACTCAAACCCACTACGGTATCAGCAGGGACATCTTTCACTGTGTAAATAGTTAATGGCGTTACTACTGTTGGAGCTGCTGTTTCTGACTTTGTACATGCCACCATACTTGTTGCTACCATAATGAATAAGCCAATTGTTTGAACTGTTTTTTTCATGTTATTTATTTTTAAAAATTTGATATTTAAAAGTGCCGAAATAAGTTCTACCAGGGAGATTAGGTAAGTTTGAAGCATCTACATAATTTAAAATATTATCACATCCTAATTGTAATGAAATGCCATTTCGATAATCTTTTCCAATTGAAGTATGTAGGGAAGTAAACCCTTTTGCTAATTCATCGCCGTTATCAAATACTTCATTTCCATTGGTGTTATTCACAGCCCAACTACTGCGATACATTGCTCTAAAATTTGCAAAAAATCCATCGGTATTCGTATAGCTTAATTTAAGTTGAACCTTATGTGTGCTATTATTGGGTAAACCTAAATAGTCATTTAAACTTAATAATTTACTATACCCATTCACATCTCTTTTATATACTTTTCCTGATTTTATTTGTTCAATTTGATCTTTATCACCCGTTACCAAATATTGATATGCACCACTTATAAATAAATTATTATTTACTTTATGTTTAGCTTCTACTTCAATTCCCTGTGTAAAAGCACGGCCAATATTTAAATAACTAAAAATTTGAGCGCCAGTTGCATAAGCTCCTACTTGTTGAACCTGAATTAAATTGCGAATATCATTTCTGAAAAATTGTAGGCTAAAAAAGTTTTTACTACTTGGTTCATAATCCCAAGTTAAATGCACTCCATTTGAATATTCTGGCTTCAAAGATTTTAATTGATAATAATTATCATAGAGCGTACCAATCTGTCCTAAAGTCATTAAGGTAGCTATCACTTGTTGCGCTTGAGCTGTTCCAAATACACTATAGCTTCCTGCTGCAGCATTTGTGAAGTCCAAATAAATTTGTCTAAAATCCGGCGCCTTAAAGCCTTGGCCAACACTTAATTTTATTTTATGCTTTGCATTGATTTTATATAAGGCTGACATTTTGGGACTAAACGCTGATGCGTACGCTTCATTTTTATCGAATCTTACACCACCAATTAAAATAAATTTATCATTTGGCGTCCACTCTAATTGGGTGAAGCCGTATTGGATTGAGTTGTTCTTTCTAACATTTTCACTATCATATCTTGTACTCTTAACGCCTTCCCATACAGCACCTGCACCAAAAAGTATATTCAATTTTTTATTGAAACTCCAGTCCGTTTGATTTTCAATTCGTTGAAAGGAATGATTTAATAAATCATAATATGGATCACCCGAAAGCGTTACTAAATCTTGCTTTGCATTATACTCCGTAAAATAGCCTCTAAAACTAGTTTTCAACACATTTGAAAAACGATGATTTAAAGTAAGGTTTACATTTTGATCTGTATTATTTTCCTTGCCATTAGAATTGATAGTAGCACCGCCATTATCAACTGATATGTCATTTTTTATTTTTTCATTGGTGAACCTTAGTCCAACTGACAAATTCGTATTGTCAGTTAAGTTCACCTTTAATTGCTGGTTCATGGTAAACCTTGTAATAGGTGTTGTTACCCTGCTACTGCTATTGGGTCTGATACTATAACCATTGGTATTAAAATAATTATAAAACCCTTGGTAATAAACACGCTTCGTTGAAAAGGCATTATTTATTCCAGCATCCAATGTTTCATAGGTTCCATAACGCAAGGAAGCTTGAAGTGGATTAGTTGTGGTGGCATCCGTAATAATATTGATAACACCCGCCATAGCTTCACTTCCATATAAACTTGAGGAAGGACCCTTTACAATTTCAATTTTTTTAATATTTCCTAGAGCAATTCTATTTAAATCAAGTACGCCCGCTGTGCGGCCCACTAATGGTTCCCCGTTGATAAGAATAATAGTGTAGTCGGGATTTAAGCCCTGCAATTGAACACCTGCTCCAAATCCACTTGATATAGTTAGACCTGGTTGTTCTTTCAAAATATCTGTTAATCGAAGAGATCCAGTTTGTTGTAATTGCTTTGCATTGATAATGGTTACAGGCACTGTTATGTTGCTTAGTTTACGCTCGGTTCTATTTGCCGTAATTACGACACTGTCACCTTGCATTTGCATAGTATCCTTCACAAAAGAAATTTGTGAAAACAAAGCCAACGGGGAAATTATCAGACTAAAAAGTACTACTTTTTTCATTCGACCGCAAAGGTCAATACTCCTAAATAAGGAATCGAATACAAAGCAATATAATTATAGAAATATGGTCATAATTTGACACAATTATGACAATTGAAGGTCATTTAATTTTTTGCAAGAAGCCTTTGAATTCTATTCATCTCCGAAGGGGTTATAAAGTATTCAAAATAACGTTTGTCGTCACTTTTTCGACTACTGCCAATTAATAAATGGGGCGATTGTGTGATGAACTCGTATTTCTCATTAATGGATTTCACCACATCACTTCTTACCTTTTTTTGTAAGCCAACATTTTTATCTTTCAAGCCCAGTGCATGATTAACCTGATGAATTTCAACCACCTTATTTTGCAAACTACTTGAAAGTAATATTTTGATGAGCCCAACCTCAATTGGGGTAAATGCTTGTGAAATAGATTTATTTTTTAGAATAGCTAACTGTGCTACTTCTAATTTTCTTTTTACACTTCTATTAAATATCCAAATGGAAGTAACAATTACCAAAATGATGAATACTAAAATCAAGATGACATAAAATAATTTTGTTTCAGATCCCCAAATGCTTGATCGTAAAAGCTCAAAGTCGTTGATTTTAAAGGGATACATAACAAATGATTTTGTTGATGCATTGTAACTATAAATTTCATTTTCATAAATAAACATATCTAAAACCTGAAATCGTCTAATTAGAAATTGATTTAAACCAGGATTTTTTGATTTGTATATTTTATTGTGAACATAATCAAATAAATAGGTTTCTTCGTTAACTCGATGCATTAAGCCGTTTTTATAAGACAAATATTCACTGCTTGTATTGTCTTCTTTCACTAGCGCTTCAACATCACTTTCTAAATCACCTAATTTTACCCATTTTCTACCTGCAACGTCTAAATAATAACTTGAAAATATAGTCTTACCTATAACATTTTCTGGGCCATTGATGCCTGCATTAATAATACGTTGAAAGGGAACATACAATCTTCCTTGTTCTTCAGAAAACCATAAATAATTGGATGCAATAATCTCCTCATTCAACGGAATAATATCCCATTCTTTATCCTGGAAATTGAATTTTCTTAAACTTCCATTTGATTTCCAAAAACCATAACCACCATAACTGTACAATTCATTATTATAAAAAAATGTCTTACAATTAATATTATAGTTCAAATTAATGGTATGATCTAATCGCTCAAATACGCATTTATTATCATCATATTTAACTAATTTAAATATAAAGCCAGTTTGTTCAATACTTACAAATACACCTGTACCGTTTTTGTATAGTTTTTGGGCATTGGATGACAGTATCGTATTTTTTAATGGGATGAGTTCGGACTCTTTAGAGAGGTTGACCGTTAAATTTGCTTCTTTTAGGCTTAAGATTTTAGCAATAAGTGGGGTATTGGGAACTGTATATAGGGTATCCAACCATTGCCCATTAAGCTGGTTGACATTCAATATAAATAAAGACACAATGAGTAATAAAAAATGTCTTTTATTGTAAATCATTGAAAATCAATTTATTAATTGGAAAGTAACGTATATTAAAATGTACCTATGAGATTAAAGATAGGAAATTACCTATGAAAATGGTCGAATTTAATACTTAAAACAGGGGGTTTTGCACTGAATTTTTATGGCAATAAAAGAGTGATTTAGAAGGGCATTTGTTAACAATTTGGTAACCTTACTTTACCCATATTTTATAGGTAAAATGCCAATTTTAGCGCTTACATTAAACATAAAATATACAGTTATGGACTTTAATTCAATCATGAAAATTTTCTTACCAAAAGATAGAGTGTTTTTTCAATTATTTGAGGAGGTTGCTGAGCATGTTCAAGAAATGGGTGTAAAATTGAAAGAAATGGTGAACGAACCCGATGTTGACATAAGAGCGAATATTTTAGCACAAATTGAAAACTTAGAACATAAAAATGATGATTTAACACATACTATTTTTACTGAACTTGGTCGCAATTTTATTACTCCATTTGACAGAGAAGACATACACTATTTAGCTACATCATTGGATGATATCGCTGATTACATTTATGCATCGGCTAAAAAAATAAATTTTTATAAGGTAAATCCAAACGATACAGGAATTCACAAATTAGCTGAATTGATTTTACAAGGAACTACTGAAACCAAAAAGGCAGTCATGGGACTTCGTAACATGAAAAATGTTAAGGAAATGACAGAAGCCATGATTAAAGTTAATAGTATTGAAAATCAAGCTGACGATGTGTTTGATATGAGCATTGAAAAATTGTTTGAACAAGAAAATGACTTTAAAGAAGTTATTAAGAAAAGAGAGATTTATCAAGTGTTAGAAATTGCAACTGATAAAATTGAAGATGTTTCAAACGTTATTGAATCTATCATTATCAAGTACGCTTAATTTAACTTACGATGACTTTATTAATTATCATCATAGCGCTTGCGCTTATATTTGATTATATCAATGGTTTTCACGACGCTGCAAACTCAATTGCAACAGTGGTGTCAACTAAAGTATTAACGCCTTTCCAGGCTGTTATTTGGGCAGCATTTTTCAATGTATTAGCTTTTTGGATTTTTAAAGATCATGCTGTTGCCAACTCCATTAGTAAAACGGTTTATAAGGACTTCATTACTTTGCCAGTTATTTTTTCAGGTTTGTTAGCTGCTATTTTTTGGAACTTACTTACTTGGTGGTACGGCATACCATCCTCCTCGTCACACACTTTAATTGGTGGTTTTGCTGGAGCTGCTATTACACACGCATTAATGATTAAAGGCATTGATTACTCATGGGCAAAAATTGTAGATACTGACACCATTCTTAAAACAGTGCTTTTTATATTTTTAGCACCAGTGATTGGAATTTTGATTTCTGTATTTATTACCCTCGTTACCATCATGAGGAATATTTGGTGGAGATTAGTTATTATTTCACTTGCAACATTTGCCACCATCTTAATGTTTGATCATTTCGAAGAGGTTAAGATTCATGAAAACATTCAAAAGTTTTATGGCATTGATAAATATCAGAAGGAAATAAAAGCTACCTATGAGGAATTAAAAACGCATAGAGATGATTCTTTATTAATTGCTAAGCTAAAATTAAACGAAGAAAAATTAGCTAAAGCAAATGATACTTATGAAAAAGTTAGCCCCTATTTAAGTAGTTATGATAAATTAGGTGCCGTTCAAATTTCAAAAATTGCAGCAGATAGTGGTTGGTTAGAAAATGCTGCTGCTAGTAAAATTAAAGACGCGGCTAGAAACGCAAACGACTTTTTAGTTTTAGAAGCAAAGGCTCCAGAAAACGAAGAAATCAAAGCAGAATATAATATTGCCAAAGAAAAAACAGAGGGATACAAAACACCTTTGAAATTATTTTTAGCTAAGGAAATTTCGGCTGATTCGGCAATTACTGCAATGAATCAAATTTATCCTATCAAGGACGAGAATTTAAATAAGGTTAAATCAAAGATTGAAAAATTCAACATCGAAAAAACATTCACAGAAGAAATTGAAAAAGCTGATAATGCAATCATTGAATATGGTATTATTGGCGCTTCTATTTTGTTTATGTTGATTTATGTTTTTGTTGAAAAAATTAAAACACCAACTGCTCGTACCGTTGCTAACATGTTTAAAAAATTGCAGTTATTTAGTTCTGCAGCATTTAGTATCGGCCATGGTGGTAATGATGCACAAAAAGTTATGGGTATTATTGGTGCCGCATTAATTGCCAATGGTAGTATTCAAGATTTTGGGCAATTACCTAGTTGGGTTCCAGCTGCTTGTTATATATCAATTGGATTAGGTACCATGAGTGGTGGATGGAAAATTGTAAAAACCATGGGGTCAAAAATTACCAAAGTAACACCATTGGAAGGGGTTGCTGCTGAAACAGCAGGTGCATTTACTTTATTCTTCACTGGACAAATGGGTATTCCAGTTTCAACGACACATACCATTACAGGATCCATTATTGGAGTTGGTGCAACAAAAAGATTAAGTGCTGTAAGATGGGGCGTTACTACTAATTTACTTTGGGCTTGGGTATTAACCATCCCTGTAAGTGGTGTACTAGCTGCATTAACTTATTTGATTGTTCATTACATTTTAAAATAAACAATTGCGATCTAAAAATATCAATATCACATTTTAGAAATATATGCATAAAAAAGTCCCTTAGAAATGAGGGACTTTTTTTATGCAGTCATTGCAATCGTTTGTGATAGCTATTATGTTTAAGAGTGTTCGTTAGTTATCAATTTTTTAATATTTTGTTGGGTTACTTTTTTCAATGATTTGTATTAATTGTATACCAATAATTGTAAAATCATGATTGAAAAAAAATACTATAAAACAAAGGATTACGTAAAAGTGAAATTTACTTTAAATGCTGAAGCAAAAAAAGTGGACATTTTAGGTTTGAATAACGAATGGAAAAAAGGAATTGCCATGACAAAGAAAAAAGAAGGCATTTTTTCAGCTGAATTAAATCTACCTAAGGAGTCATCACATGAATTCAGGTATTTCGTTGATAAAAAAGTATGGTTGAATGACGAGCAAGCTGATGCAGAAACAGCAAATATTTTTGGTACTACTAATAGCGTCGTTACATTATAATCATTGAATTTGGTTTTAAATAAGAAAGCTTCCGCAAAATTGTGGAAGCTTTCTTATTTATGTATGATGGGTAACTAATAGTTTATAGCAATTAGCTGTTTTATCTATTTGCTAGTGATAACATAAATTTGAGTTTGACGTCCATCGATATAATTAAAGGTTGCGCCATTAAAATATCCGTTTTGTTCTAAGGCTACGCGAACAGGCTTATCCCATCCAGTAAGCTTATGCAAAGCATTTAACTCAATTGAATAACAGGTATTATTATGCATGATATAATCACCTGAACCTGGAACACCTCCTTGCATATCCCACATGCCAATGGTAGTTCCCGCTGCATGGCCATGAAATCCAATTGGATGCGTATAAATACTTGGTGTTATTCCTTCCCCTATGGCTTTGGCTCTTGTAGCTGCCAATATTTGGTTCCCAGTAATTCCTGTTTTAAAATTACCAGTTAATATATCCTGTAAGCGATTTGTTTTTTTAAAAGCTTCCTGCAAGTCAGCCGGTACCCTATTTTCATTTGGAAGCAACACATAAGCTTGTTCCTGAACATCCGAGTTAAGCCTTAGATAACTAATTCCAAAATCACAATGTAAAAAATCACCCGGTCTAATAATTTCATCCTTTTCATTGGACACTCTTCTTTGAATTTCAACAGACGGATGAAACCAAGTTCCTAATCCCATATCACTTAGCTTTTGTCTAAACCACCAAACCAAGTCCGTTGTACTCGTTTTATTGACCTGTACTACTTTATTACTAAACCCTTCCTTAATTATAGCATGTGTAATTTTTAATAAGGTTGGGAAATAGGCCATTTCCTTTTCAGTCCTTGTTTCAAGCCAAGCTACCGCTAGAGGTTCAGCCGATATAACTTGTTGCTTTTCCTCTGCATTTAAATGCGCTAAAAATTCGCGATACTCTGTTAAGTCAAGCCCATCAGCATGTCCGAAATCGGGTGAGTAGTTTAATGCAATTTTTTGAGGATGCATTGTTCTAAGTAAGTTTACCAAAGCCTCCCATTGGTCAGGTGTTTTTTCGGGATCCCATGCTGGTACAATTAGTTTGCCAACTGGATACCTCGCAACTGCGTATTTTTTTAAGGTATTATTTTTAGCATCTCTATAAAAAACTAAAATAGTTCGTCGTCTAGCTGATAACCACTCAGCAGGTAAAAATGTTTTTACAATAGGGTCTTCATTATATTCTCTTGTCATCATTACCCAACAATCAATTTTAGTTGAGTCCATTAAACGAGGTAGTAAGTTTTCCAATCTATCTTCCAATAATTCATTGATAATTTTTGCTTGAGATTGCATAGACGCTACTTGCGCATTAGAGGTCATCAGGGTACTAAATAAAAAAAGGGTTGCAATGATGTGTTTCATATTTATGATTTAATGAATTCCAAATAAAACAAACATGGAATAGAAGTAAATTAACTACTAAATTTGCATTTATGAAATTTTCTTTTGGAATTTTGTGTGTTTTAATGATCATCTGCAGTTCAAAAACTAATGGGCAAGACAGTTCAGCAAATCAATTAAATACAGTTGTTGTTTCTGCCAATAAAATAAGTGAAAAAAGAATAACTGCCCCCATTGCAATGTCGGTTATTAGTTCAAAAACTATTAATGCTTTAAAATCCAATAGAATTGATTATTTATTAAATACAGTGAGTGGCGTGTATATGCCAACCATTGGGAATGAACAACACATGATGTCCATTCGACAACCCATTTCGCTTAAAGGTTTGTATTTATATTTAGAGGACGGTATGCCTATTAGAACAAGTGGTCTTTTTAGTAATAATGCTTTAATTGAAATAAACAGTTCAAACATTCAAAGTATCGAAATTATTAAAGGACCAGCATCTGCATTATATGGTGCTGAAGCTATTGGTGGGGTTGTAAATATCATAAGTCAGCAGGCACCAACTCAAAAGCTTTTAAATTTCTCCAATCAAATTAACACATTAGGACTATTTAAGTCCGATGTTAATTTTGGTTTTCCTACAAAAAAAGGCGGTTGGTTAATCAATGCCAATTATAGTGCACAAAATAATGGCCCAATTGATTACAGTGACTTTTCTAAAAAAAGTGTCAGTTTACGTCACGACTTTAACAATAACAAATTCAAAGGCTATCAGACCGTTAATTATATCAATTATTTTGCGCAAATGACGGGCTCAGTGGATAGTATACACTTTGTTTCCCGTGATTTTAATTCACTTCAAACTTTCACTTATCGAAAGTTAAGTGCATTTAGATTTAGGCAAAATTTGAGTTATCAATGGGATAATACGAATACGACTACTTTTAATTTTATGTATCGAGACAATGCGATGGATCAAAATCCAACCTATTCAATTGGATCCACTTCCAACCCAACTGCATATAAAGGACAAACCAACCGAAATATATTTAATGCCTTTGTATTCGATATTCAACACCTGGTACAAATCAAAAGCTTACATAGTAAATTAATTATTGGATTTTTAGGAGACCATACTCAGCAAAATTTAAAAGCAAACTTTATTAATATTTATAAAGACACCATCATTGGCAAGTACACTAAATTCACTTATCCAGCAATTGATTCGTTGTTAACTAATTATCAAACAAAAATTAATAATCAAGCTATATACTTGAATTTTATTTCAAAAATTGGAAAACACTTCAATTCAAATTTAGCTTTACGCTATGATCAATTTGAATACCTATTCCAAAACAAATTATCTTCTGGGACACCAAGTTCAAATAATAATTTTAGTAGTGTAACTCCAAAATTAGGAATCACCTATAACCAAAAACAATTTGGCGCCTACCTTAATTATAGTCAAGGTTTTGTACCACCTCAAATAACTGAAATTTATAACGCTATAAGGATTCCCTATTTATTGCCTCAAACATTTAATAATCAAGAATTAGGAGGATGGTTAAAACATAAAAACTGGTTTTATGAAATTTCAATTTACCAACTGAATGGGCAAAATGAAATAATTTCTGTTAGACAACCTGATGGCGTGAATTTAAATCAAAACAGTGGTAGCACACAACATACAGGAATTGAATTCCAGATACAATACCAACCAATAAATATAGTATCATTCAATTGGAATGGAACCTACGCAAAACATAAATACATTCAAACCATTATTAAAGGAACTGATGTTAGTGGCAAGGAAATGAATGCTGCTCCTAACTTTTGGAGTAATTTAAATAGTACTTTAAAATTGAATCAAAATATAAATGCCTTATTGGAGTGGCAACATCAAAGCGCTTATTTCATGGATGAAACCAATGCAACAAAATATCCTGGTTTTGATGTTTTAAATGTAAGGCTCAATTTGAAGCATAATAAAATGGAATACTGGTTACATATACTAAATGCTACCAATACTTATTATTCAACAATGGCCACAAAAAATTTTAGTGTAAAAGGAAATGCTGCGTACTCCTATTATATTGGGGAGCCACGCAGCATTGCTATAGGTTGTAAATGGTCCTTATAAAAGACCTTACCCAATTATTTTTAGTTACTATTTACTCTAATTCTCATTCCGCCCATTCCGCCACCTCTTTGCATGTCTTCCATTAATTTTTTCATGGCATCTTGGAATTGCGCTCTATTCATTACATCCCCTTTTGTAGGTTTCGTTAATTCTTTCTTAGGATACTTAGAAGATACTTCAGTTGCAGTGGTAACATTTGAACCATTGTCAACATCCACTTCTAAAATAGCACCTGGCAAGCCACTATAATTATCAGGACCTACTGACGCTAACACATCCTCGGTGTACCATACAGTTACTTCCGTTTCTTTAGGTGCTATAGGAGCACTTGGTTTATTAGTTGAATCGGCGTTATTACGTCCCATTCCACGAGCACCACCGCCAACGGAAAATCTAACATTTTGTGCAGCAATCATGGTAGTTGCTTTTTTACAAACATGTTTAGCAATGGTTTTAGTTTCTTCCGAAATTTTCCATTTCAATGGCTTTAATGAATCAATAATCAAGAATGTTTTTTCGAACATAGGTCTTGATTCATATTGCATTTGAGCAGTTAAATCGGTAAAGGTTGTTGTTTCTGGCATTCTGAAGGCAAATCGAGGTCCACCACCACCTCCACCGCTATTTGCAAATGGGTCTGGTGCTTCGTCATCAGGTACCGTTCTAAACAAACTATTTTGTTCATTAAATAATAACTCAAATTGTGAAGTTCTGAATTCAGGTATTCTTGTGCGCATTTCCGGATCGGTAATCATTTTCCACATATTAATTTTACGCTCGTACACAATTTTACCCTCTTTCATTTGAGCATTGGCTGCTGTAAGTGCAAACAATCCAACCAACAAAGCAATCGACATTTTTTTCATGCTATAATTATATTTATATATTAAAGTTAAGTTCTTTTTCAATTCAATAATGAGTATTACATTCTAATCATCATTCTAGGGCCGCCGCCGCCGCCTAATCCTGATTTTTGTAAACTATAGGTAAATCCAATTAAAAAATATTGATTAATCACATTATAGGATTGGTCAACAATTTGATTTGCAGATACATTTCTTGAAACACCAACGTTTTTATTTAAAATATCAAAGGCGCTAATTTTTAATTCAGCTCTTTTATTTTTCAAGAAGAATTTAGAAATACTTGCGTTCCATATAGGTACAGCCGTATTGAAGCCCGGTGCTCTTCCTTCGTTGATGGTGTAATTCAAAGATTGGTTCAATACAATATTAAAAGGTAAATAGTTTATTACGTCCGCATTATATACCCTAGTAATATAATTTGTATTTAATGCCTGATTAATCGCATTATTAGTGTTGTTGTAATTATGCCTTGCTACAAGGTTAATATCAATTACTTCGTCTAAGCTAAAGGAGTAGGTGATACTTGGGAAAAATGATTTGATAATAATGGTATTTAAAACGCCATTCGCATAGTTGACATTATTATTATAACCTGCGTTTAATCCGAAATTGATTCTTGAATATAATTTTTTAACACCAAATCCATAATTCATAGTTGCATTTACACGATAAATGCCATTAACATTCACCGGCTTTGATAAGGTTTGTCTTGTAGGTAAAATACTATCGTAATTCACAATTGAATTATCAGCAAACTGAGCATTTAACAAAGCAAAGAAATTGCGTTGTGCAAGTATTTTAGTAGAGAAGAATCTTAAATTAAGGTTGTGGTTATACGTACGCTTTAAATTAGGATTACCAATAGTTTGATTATTGATATTGCTTTGATCTAAAACAGGTTGTAATTGCGTAAGCGATGGCTGGTTGGTAGAGGTACGGTAAGTGAAATTCAAGTTCTGCGTTTGAGAAAAATTATATTGAAACACAGCAGATGGTAAGATGTCCTTGAAGTCTTGCTTAATTTTTGTATTGGTGCTTGTGTTAACACCATTCAACATCGCATTTTGCATTGAAAATCCTGTTGAAAAATTATACTTCTTTTGATTTAATCTATAATTCATTCCTCCGCCTGCATAGGTATACTCGGAATTAAACTCATTCGTTAATCTTGTATTTAATAAATCATATTGATCGTTTCCGCTATTTTTATCAAATACTTTTCTACTTGAGCTACTTATATTTTGATTTAAATAGGCATTGAATTCTAATAGTGATTTTTTAGTAATAGGTTCGGTGTACACTACATTCGCTGAATAATTTTCAGTGATTCCCTTGCGTTTATTTTGCTGGTCTAAAATAGAGTCCTTCGTTAAAACACCTGATGTATAAAAAAGTTGATCGGTAAATTGATCGCCATTAGCGATGGATTCATTAAACCCTTGAGTTAGCGTAGAAGAAATAGTACGGCCTTTTTTCTGAAACTTTTTTCTTAACAATAAAGTATTGTTAATATTAGTTGCATCTGATATGCTTGACGATTTAGTCGCGGTAGCATTGGTTGGCGTGCCATCAGGTAAGGTTGTATTAGTTGTTGACTCGCTATTGGATGTATTATGTTGTTTAGAAAAACTAGGCGTGTATTTATAAGAAAATGTTTCAGATACTTTATTATCAATCGTAAAATTTAATCTTTGTTGTTGATTCTTGGTTTTTGAAATGGAGTTACTTGTTCTATTGAAATTATTTCCCGGAATTAAATTTTGAGTAAATGAATTACTAGTATTATACCTTGACACATCACTTACGTTTGCGTTGGTATTAAAATCCATTTTTTTGTCATTCAAAATATTAGAATAATTTCCTCCTAAGGAATAGGTATCTGCTACACCTCTAGCATTTGCATCAGTTCCGCCATCACCACCTGAGAAATTTATTGTCATACCGCCGCCGCCTCTACCACCACCGCCGCCTGAGAAATTAGCAATATCGCCATTATTAAAATTTTGTTTATTTACATTATTAGCAGTTCCTATAAATGAATACTGCTCGTCATTATTAATTCTATTCACATTGCCTTGTCCATCAAAGCGACCTGGCGTTCCAAAGGCAGAACCAATTTTTCCAAAAGTGGATTGCTTACGATCTTTTTTTGTTTTAATATTTATCGCAGTCTCTTCATTTCCATCATCAATGCCTGTAAACATGGCTTGATCAGATTTGCGATCGTACACTTGAATTTTATCAACCGCATCGGCTGGTAAATTTTTAGTCGCCATTTTAGGGTCCCCCGTAAAAAATTCTTTTCCATTCACATATACCTTAGTTACTGATTTTCCATTCACCGTAATAGCACCTGCTTTATCCACCTCAATGCCTGGCATTTTTTTAAGCATGTCCTCAACTACCGCATTTGGTACAGTCTTAAAGTTTTCAGAATTAAATTCAATGGAGTCGCCATTTATGACAACAGGAGGTCGTCTAGCCGTGACGGTAACGGTACTGATTTGACTTGCGTCAGTTAAATAGATATTACCTAATGATAATTTATTGGTTGTTCCCATTTTAAGACCAAGCCATAATGGTTGATACCCGATATAGGAAACAGATAAAAGATATTTACCGGGTACTATATTTTTAAATTGAAAAAAGCCATCTTCGTTGGCCCTAGTAAAATTTATTAAGGAGGAATCCTTAGCATTTGCCAATGAAACCGTGGCAGAAGTAAGGGTTTTCTTTAAAACACTATCCATGATGGTTCCGTCAATGCTAATATTTTGCGCATTTGCTTGATAACCAACTAGTAAGCAACCCATTAAAAGGCTGGCTAAAATAACTTTTTTAATCATAGTATAAAATTACGATTCCATTCGTAAAACGGGTATTATAATGGTTAAAATCATACATAATTACATTAACAATTACATGAATGGATAAGCGGTAACTTATCCATTTGAAAATTTCGGTGCTATCTGATGATTTTACTAACTTTCATTAAAATATATATGTTATGAGATTTACTTGTTTGATGCTTGTTTTGACATTTGGTTTAATACAAACAAATGCGCAAAGCCAAAATAATCCCAAAAAAGACAGTACCATTTTTACAACCTATAAAGGTTTGCCTTTAAAAGCAACCAGGTCAATACCTTTAAATACAAATGAAGGTACTTGGACTTCTGTAAATATTAGTCCAGACGGAAAGACCTTAGTTTTTGACCTTATGGGTGATATATATACCCTGCCTGTGGAAGGGGGTAAAGCAACTTCTGTAACTAAGGGGCTTGCTTATGATAACCATCCAAGTTTTAGCCCAGATGGAAAAAGAATTTTATTTATTTCAGACCGTAGCGGAGCCGAAAATTTATGGTACATAGACATGGAGAAAAAAGATACGGTTGCATTAACCGATGACAATAACCAAAATTTTCCTGGTGCCGTATATACACCTGATGGAAATTATATTGTTTATACAAAAGGACGTCGTAATACAAAATTGTATTTGATGCATAAAAATGGAGGTGCTGGTACTCAACTAATTGCAACACCTGCCAATTTAAAAACTATTGATCCAGCAGTGAGCGCCGATGGTCGTTATGTTTATTATTCGTCAAGAATGAGCGCATGGAATTACAATGCAATGCTTCCACAATATAGCATTGGCGTGTATGATAGAGAAAAGGGAAATACAAGAACAATTGCTTCAAGATATGGTTCAGCTTTTACACCTGTATTATCAAAAGACGGTAAATGGTTAGTATATGGTTCAAGATTTGAAGACAAAACCGGTTTGGTAAAAAGAAATTTAACGACAGGTGAGGAAAGTTGGTTAGCCTATCCTGTTCAAAGAGACGATCAAGAATCTATTGCTGCTTTAGGTGTATTACCTGCGATGACATTTACACCAGATAGTAAATTTTTAATTACTTCTTATGGTGGGAAAATTCATAAAATAAATATTGAAACTGCAGGACAGGAAGAAATTGCATACAATGTAAATGCAAATATTGAAATGGCTCCTGAAGTATTATTTAAATATCCAGTTAAAGATACGATTGCAGCAAAGGCAACACAGATAAGAGATGCATCACCATCACCTGATGGAACTAAATTAGCATTTACCGTTTTGAATAGGTTGTATGTGATGGATTATCCAAATGGAACGCCTAAAAAAATCACTAAAAATAATTTCACGGAAGCACAACCTGCATGGCACCCTAATGGAAAAGTAATTTATTTTACTACATGGAATATTAAAGGTGGAAGTATACATAGCATTGATTTAACAACCAATAAAGAAACTGAAATCACTAAACAAGCTGCACTTTATCAAGGCATAGCGATTGATCCAACTGGAAAGCGTTTGGTATTCAACCGAACTTCATCACAAAAATTTTTAGATTCAAAAGATCCAACTTATAATGACGATGAGGACGAATTATGCTGGTTAGATTTAGCAAATGGTGAAATTCATGTAATTGATAAAGCTAACGGAAGATCAAATGCACACTTTGTAAAAAATGAAAACAGAATTTATTTAAATAATAATGGGAAATTATTATCTATTCAATGGGATGGTGGTGATGAAAAAGAAATTGTAAAAATTACGGGCATTACTACTTTTGGAAGTATCCCACAACATAATGGCAAACCTGCTGGTGATCCTTGTATGCTACCTCAAATGGTATCTGAAGATTTAGACGAAGCTGCAAAGGAAAACAATCCTCCTTCAAATGCTGCAAGTATTATTATGTCCCCATTAGGTAAAGCTGCTATAGCACAAGTAAATAACAATATATATTATGTTACCGTTCCACAAGCGGGTAAGCTTATAGATATTTCAGTGGCCGATGCAAAAAATGCAGCATTCCCTAGTAAACTTTTAACTGAAATGGGTGGTGAGTTTCCAGCTTGGGAAAGTAATGGAAAAAATATTCATTGGAGTTTAGGTGCTGCGCATTTTACTTATGATATCGATAAAAGTTATGCCTTTGATGATAGCTTAGCAATTGCAAAAAAAGCTGAAGAGGCTGCTGCATTGTTAGCAAAAAATGATACCACTAAAAAAGACTCGACTAACAAGGAAAGCTTAGCGAAGAAAAACGAAAAGAAAGAAACGCCTAAGTTTAAAGCGACTGAGCAATGGGTAAATGTTTATTATGAAAAAGACATTCCAACTGGATCGGTATTATTAAAAAATGCAAGAATCATTACTATGAATGGTGATGAGGTTATTGAAGGCGGGGATGTTTACATTGTGAACAATAGAATCAAAGGAATTGGCAAATCGGGAACATTACAAGTAGCTGATAATACAGCAACAGTGGACGTTTCAGGTAAAACTATTATTCCTGGTTTTGTAGATACACATGCGCACATGTGGCCAAGTTGGGGTATTCATAAAAACCAAGCTTGGGTATATGCTGCTAACTTAGCCTATGGTGTTACTACAACACGTGATCCTCAAACTGCAACTACCGATGTATTAACTTATGGTGATATGGTGGAAGCAGGTTCCATGGTAGGACCAAGAATTTATTCAACTGGACCTGGTGTGGGTTATTGGTCATACAACTTGAAGGATTCAGCACAAGCAGAATCGGTATTATCTCAATATTCAAAATATTTTAATACTAAGTACATTAAAATGTATTTAGTAGGTAATAGAAAACAAAGACAGTGGGTAATTCAAGCTGCGCAACATCAACAATTAATGCCTACAACAGAAGGTGGTTTGGACATTAAATTAAATATGACCAACTTATTAGACGGCTATCCTGGACACGAACATTCAATTCCTATTTATCCATTATATAAAGACGTTACCAATATCATAGCAACTTCAAAAATGACGGTGACACCTACACTACTAGTTTCTTATGGTGGACCTTGGGCTGAAAATTATTATTATGAAAATGCAAATCCATATGCAGATCCAAAAATGCAATTCTTTACACCTTATGAAGAATTAGCGTCTAAATCACGTCGTCGTGCAACATGGTTCTTGCCTGAAGAGCATGTGTTTCAAAAACATGCAGTTAGTATGAAGAACATTGTTGAGGCAGGTGGTTTAGCAGGTATTGGAAGTCATGGACAATTACAAGGATTAGGATATCATTGGGAAGTTTGGTCCATGCAAAGTGGTGGCATGAGAACTATTGACGCTTTAAAAGTGGCAACCATTTTAGGCGCAACGGGACTTGGATTAGATAAAGATTTAGGAAGTATTGAGGCTGGTAAATTAGCAGACTTGATCATTTTAGATAAAAACCCATTGACTGATATACAAAATACTAATTCAATTAAATACGTGATGAAAAATGGTCGTTTGTATAATGCCGATAATTTAAGTGAAACTGTAACAGGTAAACGTCAACTAGATCGTACTGAATGGTTAGACATTAAGCCAGTTAAAAACACCAATGTTAAAGATTAATTTGTAAGTTTAATACCTAAACGATTGCATATGAAAAATACAAGAAGGTCATTTTTAAAAAATAGCACCATGGCCATCATGGCTGCTGGTTTATTACCAAAGGTGGTTGAGGCGGCCACAACATCAGCTGCAAAACAACAAACCTTAATTGGCATACAATTATATTCTGTAAGAGATGATATGTTTAAAAAACCATTCGACACTTTAAAGGCTTTGTCTGATATGGGCTATAAGTATGTTGAACATGCTAATTATGTAAATCGTAAATTTTATGGTTGGAAGGCCACGGAATTTAAAAAAGTGTTAGATGATTTAGGTTTGTCAATGCCTAGTGGACATACTGTTATGAACTTAGGGCATTTTGATAAAGCAAAGAATGACTTTACAGATGCATGGAAATATACTGTTGATGATGCTGCTACACTTGGGCAGGAATATGTAATTAGCCCTTCCATTGACGAAAAATTAAGACGCAGCTATGATGGCTTAATGTTACAACTTGATATTTTCAATAAATCAGGTGAGCTATGTAAGAAAAGTGGTATGAAATTTGGTTATCATAATCATGAATTCGAATTCACTGAAAAATTAAATGGTACCGTTATGTATGATTTAATTTTCAAAAATACAGATCCAAACTTGGTGGTGCAACAACTTGATTTTGGTAATATGTATGGTTCTGGTGGTCGCGCTAAAGAATGGCTTGATAAATACCATGGCCGCTTCCCTTCCCTACACGTTAAAGATGAAATTAAAGTGGACGGCAAAGGAGAAATGAACGATGGTTATGATAGTACTACCATTGGTGATGGTGTTGTAAATCCTAAAATGCTTTGTGAATTAGCGAAAAAAGTGGGAGGTGCTCATCATTTTATCATTGAGCAAGAATCTTATCAAAACAAAACCCCACTTGAGTGTGCTAAAATCAATTTAGCAACTATTAAATCCTGGGGGCTGGTATAATTTGATGTAATAAATCCCAATTCGGCGTTTTATATAAAAAGCACAATCTGTATAGGTTGTGCTTTTTTATTTTCGTTAACTTTAAGAACTCATCACAAAGCGTGTTTATGAAAAATTTATTCAAATTATTTTTAGTTGCCATATTATTAATGTTATCAAATTTAAATTTTGCACAAAACAAACTGCAAAATAAAAATAGTACGATAATTAACGAGCAAGCAAGATGGGATAAGCATGTAGCGCAAACTACTATCATTCGAGACAATTGGGGTATCCCGCATATATATGGAAAAACCGACGCCGATGCTGTGTTTGGTTTGATGTACGCACAATGCGAAGAAAATTTTCCGCAGATTGAAAAAAATTTTTTAGAAATGCTGGGTCGTTTAATGGAATTAAAATCAAATGATTTTTCTGGACCAAATCAAGAATCAAAAATATATGCCGACCTAATGATGAAATTAATTCAGGATAGTGCTGATGCGATTAAGGATTATAATAACAGTCCAGATTGGTTTCAAAAATTATTGCAAGCACATGCCGATGGTATCAATTATTATTTAGCAAAGCATCCCAATGTACATCCCGAGGTCATCACTAAATTTAAACCTTGGTATCATTTAATGTGGACGGATGGAAGTGTTTCACCAACCAGATCAGGCGGGATCAAATTAAAGGATGTTGAATATTTTTATGGCGGCATTGTTCGATCACACGATGTGTACCAAAAGCCGGTCATTGAAAATCCATTTGACATGGAGGATAAAACATTGAAAGGTTCTAATGGATTTGCCATTGCCCCAATGCATAGTAAATCAGGCAATGCCATGTTATATATTAATCCACATGTACCTTTTTATTTTAGATCTGAAATGCATATGGTAAGTGAAGAGGGGTTGAATGTGTATGGTGCGGTTACTTGGGGACAAATGTTTATTTATCAGGGATTTAATGAACATGCTGGATGGATGCATACTAGTAGTTATGCCGATGTAGCGGATGTATATTTAGAAAAAGTATCAAAACAAACTGCTGGATTTACCTATGAATACGAAAACAAACAATTGCCAATTACTACAAGAGTGATTGATGTTAAATATTATGATAACGGCGTTTTAAAAACAAAACAAACTACTACTTATAAAACACATCACGGTCCGGTGATGGGCGAAAAGGATGGAAAATGGTTAAGCTTACATGAAAACAACCGCTCTTTAAACGCATTAATTGAGTGTTGGACAAGAACCAAATCAAAAAATTTAAAAGAGTACACCAATGCTTTAAATCTATTGGCAAACAATAGCAACAACACAGTTTATGCCGATGCCGATGGAAATATTGCTTATTGGCATGGTAATTATATGCCTAAAAGAAATGACCCCTCTTTTGATTATACCAGACCGGTTGATGGAAGTATTAAAGCAACTGATTGGAATGGTGTACACCCACTTAATGAAATTGTACAAAGTATAAATCCTGTTAATGGGTGGCTACAAAATTGTAATGCCACTCCTTTTACAGTTGCAGGAACAAATAGTCCTAAGTCCGAAAATTATCCAACTTATATGGCACCTGATGGTGAAAATCCAAGAGGCTTAAATGCAGTAAGATTACTAGGAGCTATTGATAAAATAAGTTTGGATGAATTAATTCAATTAGGATACAACAAACATTTAACTGCTTTTGATATTTTATTGCCATCATTAATTTCGGAATCAAGAAAAACGCAGGAAAATCCCAATATTGAAAAAGGAAGACAAAATGCAATGACGACAGAAATAGAAAAAGCAATTAAATATTTAGAAGACTGGAATCATGACGCAGACACCAACTCAATTGCACAAACAATTGCTGTAACTTGGATGGCCGAAATGAATAATAATCCTCCAGGTGTTGCTAAATTTTCATTTAATCCTTCTACTGAAGAAGAAGGAACCAGGATCATAAAAAGATTTGAATCCTTTAATGAAAAAGATATTGATTTTAAATTATACCATCTAAAAGCTGCTTTGAATAATTTAAAAGGAACTTATGGCAGTTGGGAAATACCCTGGGGTCAAATTAATAGATACCAAAGAGTAAATCCAGGTGACAACTTTAATGATTCATTAGCAAGTATCGCGGTTGCTCAAACATCGAGTAAATTTGGACAGTTACCAGCTTTTGAAAGTAAAATAATGTTCACACCAAAATATTCAAGAACTAAAAAAAGATATGGCTACTCGGGTAATAGCTTTATTGCCGCAGTTAGCTTTGGAAAAAAACTAGAAGCAAAAACAATTATCACAGGTGGGCAAAGTAGATGGGCTAATGACAAACACTTTACCGATCAAGCACAAATGTATATTGATGGTAATTTTAAAAACATCTATTTTTATAAAGAAGACGTTTTAGCACATAAGGTAACATCATACAAACCAGGATTTGAAAGGTAATTATCATAAAGCTTAGATATGCATGCTACTTTAACCAATCCTGCAACATTTTTTACTTCAAATAAATGCATCATTTTAGTTCTATGACCTTCAATAGTTCTTTTGCTATTTCCTAATTCAAATGCTATTTGTTTGCTGGGTGCTTCTTGACATATTCTAATGAGTATATATTTATCATATAACTTAAGATCATTTACTTTATCAAATAATTGTAAGTCATCATAATTATTCATTAATGCATTTACCTTAAGGGAAACATCATCACAAAAAAATACTTTTTCAAGTCTAGTCATTTCTAAACCCTTCAACCATTGCGCTTTGGTAGCATTTCTAGAAATGATGACTGAAAATCCATTTTCTATAAATTGAAATAATAATAAATTATCGTCTTCATTTAATACAATCATGATAGGCGTTCTTTTTTTAAGAGCAGTTATATGTTCCTTTTTGGAATGATCTGAAAAATCAACCATACTGCTATCAATAACTAGTACACCAGGTACATTTGCAACTAATAAATCACTTATATGAGTTAAGCTATTAATAATGGTTGCAGGCAAATAGGATGTATGCTTTTCAACCATCATGGCACTTCCCATTGCATAAATGGCCTGCTGATCACATATGATTACTTGGCTTTGCATATTGTTTGTATTTATCAATAAAACAACTGAATTGCCATAATAATTTGATTAGCAATACTTAACATATTTTAAATGGATTCATTAATCATGGTTTTAAACCCTATATATTAAAGACGCATGTAAACATGTATTGTTTAAACACTAAGTATAATGCCTTATAAATAATGCATAAATACATTGTCATTATATGTATTATTTAATAACTTCAAACATTCATTTACTAATTCATTATCAGCGCGTTGACAGCAATAAGAAATTTATTTTACCCCTTTGTCCCTTTGGGACATTTAAAGGTTTGGGTGTTAGCGCCTTCCCTGAATAATCCGGATCCAAATTTGGATTATTACTATGACTTTACGCAAAGTATTGAAGAGTATAAAGTCGTATTTGAAAACTTAGCTATTCCGTGGAAGTGGCAACCTATTACACTTGATAATTATAAATTTATAGTTCAAGAAATTGCTAATGAGCTACACAAAGGGGAATTATTTCCGGTGGTGTTAAATTTATGTGACGGCGATGAAATAAATGGTGCACCAGGTATATCCGTGATCAGGGCCTTACATGAAAAAAATATAATTTATACAGGTGCTGATGATTTTTTTTATGAAATTACCACTTCAAAGATTCCTATGAAATTAGCTTTTGATGAAGCTAATATTTCAACACCTAAATGGGAGCATATCCATCAAAATGAAATTTCCGCTACTAATCTATTCCAAAAACTTGGGAAACCTGTAATTGTAAAACCAGCCGTATCAGGTGGAAGCTTGGGAGTAGGTATAAAAAATGTTGTTGAAAAAGAAACGGAGTTAAAACAACAAATAAAAAAAATGTTGGAAGGATACAGAGGCTGGAATTTTTCATCAGAAGGAATTATTGCAGAATCCTTTATTGATGGGCCGGAATACACTGTTATGATTGTGGGTAGTTGCACGCAGCCTGAATTCGCAAAAATTTATCCGCCAGTTGAGCGCGTTTTTCATAAATCATTACCGGCTAAAGAAAGATTCTTATCATTTGATCGTCTTTGGGAAAAATACGAGGAAGAGTCTGCAATGCCATCTCAAGAAAATTTTTATGAATACGCTGTATGCAAGGATGATAAAAAAATGGAAATACAAAAAATTGCCTGGGATGCATTCGCGGCCGTTGGTGGAACAGGGTACACAAGGGTAGACGTTAGGGTCGATCAAAAAACAGGTACCCCTTATGTATTAGAAGTAAATGCACAATGTGGAATTAGCGAGGATGAAAATTATACATCTATTGGTGCAATTTTAAAATTTGCAAATCAAAGTTTTACCGAGTTAGTGATACACATTATTAATGATGCATTTGCTCGACGAAGAAAAATTTAAACGCATGCAAACCCTTCCAAATTTAAACCAGTCTAGTTCTTTTGATAATTTAAAACTATGTGTATTACAGCCTGATTATAGTACTTCAGGTGTTGACTATCAGCATTATGATCCTAAAAGAAATTTATCTTCTATTTTACCTAATGCTGTTATAGATCACGTTTTTTTAAATAAGCTAACTACCTATCAGCAACTAAAAGAACTAAAAAACAAAAACTACGATTTATATATAAATCTTTGTGAGGGTTATTTAGAGTGGAAGGTTCCTTCCATTGATGTAATTTATTGTTTAGAATTATTGGAACTGCCTTATACGGGTCCTACTTTGAATTTATACGACCCTCCTAAAAGTATTATGAAGTACTTAGCTTTTTGCGAAGATGTAAAAACGCCTAATCATATATTAATTGAATCTGTTGATGATTTATCATTGCTTCCAGGAAATTTAAATTTCCCATTATTTATAAAGCCTGCGAAAGCAGGTGACAGTTTAGGTATTGATGACAATAGTAAAGTAAACGACATTCATACGCTTACCCAAAAAGTGAATGCGCTATTAAATGAATTTGGATCAGTATTGGTTGAAGAATATATAGACGGAAGAGAGTTTACGGTATTAGTTTGCGCAAATGCGGATGGAAAAACATGTACAAGTTTTATTCCAGTTGAATATATTTTTCCAAGTGGTTTTAGTTTTAAAACATACGCCTTAAAAACATCTGAGTTACACCCCAATGCAAATATTCCAGTAACTGACACGCTACTTGCCAAAAAATTGCAAAATATTGCAGAGCAAATATTTATTTCCTTTAATGGGGTTGGTTATGGTCGAATGGATTTTAGAATGAACGAGAAAGGTGATATATATTTTTTAGAAATAAATTTTACTTGTTCTGTTTTTTATGATAAGGGTTACGAAGGATCTGCCGACTATATATTACAATATGATGAGGCAGGTCAAAAGGGATTTTTAGAGCGCATCATTGTTGAGGGGATGGCAAGATATCAAAGAAAGCAAAAAAAACATGTTATAAAAGGAAATGCTATTGCTGGCTATGGTATGTATGCAAAATTTGATTTACCAAAAGGAACTTTACTTTTTAAAGGGGAAGAAAAAGCACAACGTATTGTTACCAAAAAATATGTAGATGAAAACTGGAACGAAAATGAAAAATTAAGTTTTAGACGCTATGCTTACCCTATTAGTAAAGACGTTTATATTTTATGGGCCTTGGAGCCAGAAGAGTGGTCACCACAAAATCATAGTTGTGACGCCAATTGTGAATACATTGGATTGAACGTTTATACCAATCGAGCTATTCAGAAAGGCGAAGAACTTACTTTAGATTATGCAAGTTTTTTAGACCACACCATGGAACCTTTTACCTGCAACTGCGGATCTACTAAATGTAGAGGAATGATAAATGGAAACATCCGTTTATAAAATAATAGTACTGAATTTTTAAAATTTTGCTCGGTTGATTTTTTATTCTAAGAAATTGAGCTTAAATTACTTTACACATTTAACGATTGTCATATGAAAAGAGTAATAGCAAGCTTGTTTTTTTATAGTTGTATTGTAATGTCTGCAAATGCTCAGGCAAAATATAAAAATTTTCGAGATAGTATTGATGCCGAAGCTGCTAAGTTAGAAGTATGGACAAATGTACCAGAAGTAAAAGCAGGTAATTTTATAAATGAAGCACCCTCAGATGCTATTATTTTATATAATGGAAAAGATTTTTCAGCATTTCATGGTAGAGACGGTAAAAAAATTGGCTGGAAAATAGATCCAGACGGTGCCTTAACGGATGTTAAAGGTGCTGGTGATTTAATTACAAATCAATCCTTTGGTGATTGTCAATTACACGTTGAGTTTAGAACGCCCGCAACCGTTAAGGGAGCAGGTCAGTCAAGAGG
>JBDKFR010000070.1:0-21700 GCA_039798645.1 Bacteroidota bacterium | reverse complement strand
ACTATAAGTAGTATAAATTAACATATGATTCAGCAGTCTGACATTTCCTTAAATAATGATATAAGATTTGAGGCCTTATTCAACTCAGCCTCTCTTGGCATTATCGTAGTAAATAAAAATGGAGTAATTGTTTTAGCAAATCATTTCGCAAACCAGCTATTTAAATATACTTCCAAATCCATGGAAGGGGAAATGCTAGAAAAACTTATCCCTCAGCGCTATCATCATAACCATGTTGAACACAGAGAGAGCTATGCAAGCAACCCGAAAGCCAGGGGTATGGGTATTGGCATGTCATTATCTGCCATAAAAAATGATGGCACAGAATTCCCAGTTGAAGTAAGTCTTGGTCACTTCAAAATTCAAGATGAAGCTTATGTTTTAGCCTATATAGCAGATATCACAAAAAGAAAACAAAACGAGGAGCAAATAATATTGCAAAAAGCGGACTTGGAATTGATGAATGAAGAAATGAGGAAGCTTAATGCAAACTTAGAGGCAAAAGTAAATGCAAGGACACTAGAACTTCAAAAAACACTTAACGACCTAGAAATCTCCAAGGAAGAATTAACCATTTCTTTAGAAAAAGAAAAAGAAGTAAATGATTTAAAATCAAGATTTGTATCCATGGCTTCACATGAATTTAGGACACCATTAAGTACCATACTATCATCAATTTCACTGTTAGCTAAATACAATACAACTGAGGATCAACCAAAGCGAGACAGACATATAGACCGAATTAAGTCATCAGTTAAAACATTAACTGATATATTAAACGAATTTTTATCACTAGGTAAAATTGAAGAAGGAAAGGTTGAAGTTAAAGCTGAGACATTTGATTTAGCTGAATTTATTAATGAATTAATCAACGAAATGAATGTTTTGTTGAAGCCCAACCAAAATTTACATTACACACATTCAGGCAAACCACTCACCTATTTAGATAGTAATTTATTAAAACATGTACTTGTTAACTTAATTTCGAACGCTATTAAATTTTCTCCTGAAAATGCTGAAATCAGTATCCAAACAAATATCAATGATGAATACACAGTACTTCAAATTAATGACCAAGGGATTGGAATACCTAAAGCAGATCAAGTACATTTATTTGAACGCTTTTTTAGAGCATCAAATGTTACCAACATTCAGGGTACTGGTTTAGGTTTGCATATTGTAGGTCGATACGTTGAATTATTGAATGGTGAAATTAAGTACACTAGTGAATTAGAAAAAGGAAGCACATTTACAATAAAACTACCAAGTAAAATAACCAAGGAGGTTATCTAAAAAATTATTTATGGAAAAAATATTGTTAATAGAAGATAACGAAGCACTAAGAGAAAATACAGCAGAAATTTTGTCATTAGCAAATTATGAAATAATGACTGCCGAAAATGGAAAAATAGGAGTAGAAAAAGCATTACTAAATCCTCCTGATATTATTGTTTGTGATATTATGATGCCGGTACTTGACGGATATGGAGTTTACCAAATAATAAGTAAAAACCCAAGCTTGCAACATATTCCATTTATTTTTTTAAGTGCCAAAAGCGAAAGAAATGATTTAAGAAAAGGAATGGAAATGGGAGCTGATGATTATGTCACCAAGCCATTTTCAGATGTAGAATTATTAAATGCCATTAGGGCAAGACTTGAAAAAGTTAAGATTCATCAAAATCATGGAGGAAAAGCAATTGAAACATGGCATCAAATTGTATCTGATTTAGGTAACAAGGATGAGATGCATACTACACTTGAAAATCATGACATAATAGCGTATAAGAAAAAACAAACCATTTATAGTGAAGGTCAGCATCCTAATAAGTTATATTATATCGAATCAGGCAAAGTAAAAATATTTAAAACTAGTGATGGTGGCAAGGAATTAATTATACAATTACTTTCAGAAGGTGATTTCTTTGGATATACCACTTTAATTGAAAATGCTGTTTACAATGAATATGCTGAAACATTAGAAGATTCTCAAATTAGAGTAATACCTAAAAAAGAATTTGAAAAGTTAATTACTACCAATCAAGAAATTGCTTTAAAAGTAATTAAATTGTTGGCGAATAATATTACAGAAAAAGAACAACAACTGGTTGCTCTAGCCTATCATAGTTTAAGAAAAAGAGTAGCTGATGCATTATTAACTTTAAAAAAGAAATATGCAATTAATGAGCAAGAGCAATTTTCCATTTCCATTTCAAGAGAAGACTTAGCCAATATTGCAGGTACCGCAACTGAAAGTTTAATAAGAACGTTGAGTGATTTTAAAAATGAACAGCTGATTGAAATAAAAGAAGGTAAAATCACCTTGTTAGCTGAAAAGAAACTTCAAAATTTATTTAACTAATTACAAAGTACTTTCGAATTGTTCATTTGTAATTTTTTTCCACGCTACAAATTCTGTTTCAACATAAACAACCTGTTGTTTATGTTTATTAAATGAATCAATAATTTGTCGATCTAGCATATTATTCAAAAATCTTTTTTGTACAACCTGACTTTTAATTTTTAAAATATCATTTCTCAATAATTGAACAGCCGTTTCTCTATTTAATATTTCAAGGTGCAAAGATTCAGCCCAATTTAATACATCCGAATCAACCACATTATCTAAAAAATTACTAAGCTTACTTTTTATATAAGTTTGCTCTTCTTGAATAAAATTCAATGTTCTTATCACGGACGCTAACTCTTGTAAAAAAACTTCTTTGTTCATGATAATTAATTATGACATGATATTACATTCGCTCCAATAGTGGCATGAGGACTTATATATGGGATCCCTAAATTAAGCCCTCTTAATATTAATAATACCCCCATCCCAAAAATGAATACAGGTAATAGTTTTTGTATGTTACGTCTAAAAGCAAACCCAATATATTGACCTCCTAAAGCAACCATTAATAATGCGGGGACCGTGCCTAATCCGAAAAATGCCATTAATATTCCTCCCGAAAGAATATGCTGTGTAGCCATTGCGGAACTTAATGCCATGTAAATCATACCACATGGCAAAAGACCATTCAACAGCCCAATTAATAGAAAAGCACCCGTATGTTTACTTTGAAAAAGCTTACTTAAAGTCGTAATTATGAACTTATATAAACGATCAAATACTCCTAATTGTATGTGTTTAGGTTTTAAAACAAAAACATAAATAACATACAATAACATGGTTATACCTATTACAATTGAAATATTTTGTTGAAAACCAAATATGGGAAATTGGCTTCCAAATAATCCAAATAAAACACCTAGTATTGAATAACTAGCAATTTTACCCAGGTGATATAAGAATAAAGAAGCCCATTTTCCAAAATTGTTTTTATGTGAAAAAGGAAGTGCCATTATCAAAGGTCCACACATGCCTATGCAATGGACACTTCCTAGTAAACCCAACAAAAAACCAATCTCAAATAATAGACTCAATTGCATTGTTAAAAAAATATTCTTTGTTCATAATAATATTGCTCCCCTTTCATATCAACGTTTAATTTTAAAGTATATGCACCACTCATTTTTGATAGCAATTCGACTTTAAATTTGCCATTTGTTGTTTCAAATACCGATTTAATATCTTTATTTTCATCGGCCGCATAATACAAATGTGCAGAACCAATTACTTTTGCATTTTGAAAACCGACCGGCAAGGTTACCAACAAATGACCAGCCTGTCTTGATGTAATTAATTCACCCCCTAAATTCTTTGCATGTTGGCTGGCATCAATCACATTTTGGAATTTTAATTCTTCGGCATAATAATCCTTTTGAACTAGGTCATATTTTTGCTGTGTCGACTTAAAAACTAAAAACATCATACCCAATACGAATAAACCGTATACTAATATTATCTTATATCCCCAATTGAATCTCATAACTTTTATTTATATAGTAGGCCCTAAAAAAGTGGCAGTAGCTGTTTGAATTCGCTTGCCGTTTTCATAAATACCTACCTTGATTTTTGTTTTACGTTTGTGTAACTGCTTATTTTTCAAAACCACAAAAAAACTAGTTTGGAAATAAGACTCTTTTGGCACATCCACAGGGCTTATTAATTTAATTTCTCCATTGATGTTTTCTAATTTTAAATCCAAATGAATCAATCTCCTCGTTTTATTAGCCAATTTAATATTATATAAGTTGCTTATTTTATTGCTATCTAATTTTTGATAGGTTTGTCCTGGCGTTTTAATAATTCTAGCTGACACATCGGCCCTTGTAATTAATAAAATAGCCAAAAAGGTAATTAAAGCGGAGAGCACTATCGTATAAAGCTTTAACCTCCATGTGTAAGTTGTCTTTTCCTTTTTAGCAATATTATTTTCCGATGCATACCTAATTAATCCCTTAGGCTTTCCAATATGATCCATGATTTCATCACAGGCATCAATACAAGCAGTGCAGTTGACGCATTCTAATTGTGTCCCATTTCGAATATCAATTCCTGTTGGACAAACTCTAACACATGCATGACAATTTACACAATCGCCATTTCCCTTTTCAGCCACTTTCCCCCTTGGCTCACCCCGTACATAATCATAAGCTACTAAAATGGAATTCTTATCCAATAAAACGCCCTGTAAACGACCATATGGACAAACAATGATACAAGCTTGTTCTCTAAACCATATATAAACAAAAAAGAAAACCAACGTAAAAATGACTAATGCACTAAAAGTACCGAGATGTACAAATATCCCTTCTTTAACCAACTTTCCAACTTCATCAATGCCAATAATATACCCTAAAAAGAAATTGGCAATTAAAAAAGATAGCATAAAAAACACAATAAGCTTACCCCCTTTTTTTAATAATTTCTCGCCATTCCAGGACATTGCATTTAAACGTTTTTGTTGAGCAATATCTCCTTCTATATAAAATTCAATTTTCCTAAAAACCATTTCCATGAAAATAGTTTGTGGACAAGCCCATCCACACCAGAGTCTTCCAAAAGCAACCGTAAATAAAATAACAAAAACTAAAAACGTAAGTAAACCAATTGCAAATATGAAGAAGTCCTGAGGCCAAAATATTTTACCAAATAAAATAAACTTTCGTTCTAAAATATTAATTAGGAAAATAGGTTCACCTCCAATTTTTATAAATGGCAAAGTAAAAAAAAGGACTAAATAGAAATAACTGAAATAAGATCTTAAATTATATAATTTCCCCTTTGGTTTTTGAGGTTGAATATAATTGCGATTCCCCTCTTTGCTGATCGTCGCAACCGAATCTCTAAAAGATTGGTCTAATAAACCTTTTTTATAACCCGCAAGCGCTTCAGAATCTTGATTACTCATCTTATTTGTATTATCTTATACCCTTGTAATATTTATACCTGTTATTTGTTCCTTTTATTTATATCAAATATTTAAGCCTATTATTTCGCAACAGCTACACTATCTTTTTGTTGTGCAACAATTGTACTATCTGCTATAACAATATCCTGATACAAATCACCCTGAGGCGCTTTCCCATTTGGAGGATTGGTTCCTTTAAGTGTCTTGATATAGCTAGCCAATTCCTGCATTTGTATGGGAGAATAGGTAGACTGCCATGACTGCATACCCTTATCTGGATAACCATATTTAATGGTCTTAAATAAATCAGCTACAGCACCTCCATGCAACCAGTAATCATCGGTTAAATTAGGTCCAACCCCACCTTCGCCTTTACTTCCATGGCACGGAACACATGTTTTTGAAAATGTAACAGCCCCTGCAGCTATGCCTGATGCATCGGACATGGTTACTGATTTTTCATCTACATTATTTTTCATTGAGGCTAAGTAGGCATCAACCTGCTCTCTTGCTGAAATCATTTCTGAATTATACTCCTCAGTAGGATTCGGCCCATTATGCCAAACCTCATATTTAAATAAATAGATTACCGCAATACAAATAGTAATATAAAAACCATATTTCCACCAAGGAGGCAATGCATTATCCAATTCCTTAATTCCATCATAGTCATGATCCAACAAAATGTCTGCTTCTTTTTCCAAAGGAGCTGCCTTGGTAAAAAACTTTTTATCCAATTCATTCCATGTCCTAATCATCCATGATGTATGGTATTGTTTATCCATTTGAACCTTAACTTCTATTGGATTAATTGATTTCCACAAACCTTTTATAAATATGACTAATGCAAAAATTACCAATAACTCTAATCCTAATACAGTTGATAGTGTCCAAAAAGTGGTTTCCGATAAACCACCGTAATTGTTAACACTGCTTACTTTTGAAACTGTATCAGTTAAATTATCCTGAGCACTTGCTAAGTTGGTAAACAATGTCCCCATCACCATCCAACCTATCATCATTATTTTGTTTCCAGACTTTGAAACATCTACTGCTTTTTTGGAAATCATAAAAAGCACATTAGATAGAACCCAAATAACAAATACCAATAATCCTGCGATTGTTAACATGAGCATTTCAAGGTAATTAGTGGAATCATTTACTATTGAAGCGGTTGCAGTAGCATCTTGTGAAAAACCTACTACACTGATCATTGTTGCCATTATAGCAAAAATTATATTTTTATGTTTAAACATATTGTCTGATTTAAAATTTATATTATTGTTCAAGTGGCAAATTTTTAATTTCATCGACTTCTGTCTTATCCATCACTTTTACATACCATAATACGCCTACAAAAAAGGCAACAAATACCAACATTGAAAAAATGGGATAGAAATTGATATCCTGCATTGTCTCGGTATATTTTTTTATAAAACTGAACATAGTTTCAAATTTTTATGGTTGTTATTTTTTATTAATGTCTGTCCCTAATCTTTGCAAGTAAGCAATCAGTGCTACTATTTCCTTATTTGCTGGAACATCAATGCCGTCCTTTTTTAAACTTGCAGCAATTTCATTTGCCTGAGTCATTAAAGCTGTATTTGCTTTTGGTGCAAAGTCCACTTCATATGGCACACCTAAGGTTCGCATAGCATTAATTTTAGCTGCAGTAGTTGCAGTATCTAAATTGTGTTCAATTAAAAACGCATAGGATGGCATAACTGAACCAGTACTTATGGCACTAGGTTCTTCCAAGTGATTATACTGCCATGTATTTGACTTTTTCAAGTTGCCCGAGCCTTCTCTTGCTAAATCGGGACCTGTACGTTTACTTCCCCACTGAAATGGATGATCATAAACAAATTCACCAGCTTTGCTATATTCACCATAACGCTCCGTTTCACTTCGGAAAGGTCTAATCATTTGTGAGTGGCAGGTATAACAACCTTCCCTAACATATATATCACGACCTTGTAATTCTAAAGGTGTATAAGGTTTTACGCTTGCAATGGTTGGAATATTTGACTTCACTAAAAAAGTAGGTATAATTTCAACCATACCACCAATTAAAATAACAATCAATGACATGATTAATAATGGAGTTGGCTTTCTCTCAATCCAACGATGCCAATGTTCCCCTGCATGTTTTGTATATGATTGTTCTAAAGCAGGCGCTTCCGCATCCTCATTAGCAACTAAAGTGCCTTTACCGATTGTTTTGAAAATATTAACCATTGCAACAATCGCACCACTTAAATATAATACGCCGCCTAATGCTCTCATCGCATAAAAAGGAGCCATGTAAGTTACTGTTTCTAAAAACTGATATTTAATTTGACCGCTTTCGGTAAACTGTTTCCACATACTAGCTTGTTGCCAACCTGCCCAGTACATTGGAATCGCGTAAAATAAAATACCTAATGTTGCCAACCAAAAATGGACGTTAGCTAATTTTTTGGAATACAATTCGGTTTTATACATTCTTGGGATTAACCAATATAAAATTCCAAAAGTTAACATACCATTCCATCCCAATCCTCCAATATGCACGTGGGCAATAATCCAATCTGTAAAGTGAGCAACTGCATTAATGCTTTTCAATGATAACATAGGACCTTCAAATGTGGACATACCATAAGCAGTTACCGCTACTACCATAAATTTCAATATCACATCTTCTCTTACTTTATCCCAAGCACCACGCAAGGTTAATAAACCATTAATCATACCACCCCAACTAGGGAAAATCAACATGAAGCTGAATACAATTCCAATACTTTGAGCCCAATTAGGTAATGCAGTATATAATAAATGGTGAGGCCCTGCCCAGATATATAAAAATATCAATGCCCAAAAGTGAATGATCGATAATTTATATGAGAAAACTGGACGATTAGCTGCCTTTGGCATGAAATAATACATCAATCCTAAATAAGGGGTGGTTAAGAAAAAGGCTACTGCATTATGCCCATACCACCACTGCACCAAGGCATCCTGTACACCCGCATACCAACTATAACTTTTAAATAGTGAAATAGGCAATTCAAAAGAATTTACTAAGTGCAAAACCGCCACAGTAACAAAAGTGGCTATGTAAAACCATACAGCAACATATAAATGACGTTCTCTTCTTTTAATAATCGTAGCAAACATATTAAAACCAAAAACTACCCATATTAACGTAATTGCAATGTCAATTGGCCACTCTAATTCAGCATATTCTTTCCCAGTTGTTAAGCCCAATGGCAAAGTAATGGCAGCTGCAACAATAATTAACTGCCATCCCCAAAAGTGAATTCTACTTAATGTGTCATTGAACATTCTTGTTTTTAACAACCGCTGCAAGGAATAGTAAACCCCCATAAAAATTCCATTTCCCACAAAAGCGAAAATGACTGCATTTGTATGTAATGGTCTCAAACGACCAAAATTCAAATAAGGCTGGAAGTTAAGCTGAACCGGGAATACTAATTGCAATGCAATAATTAATCCAACAAGCATGCCAACCACACCCCAAATAAGGGTTGCGATGGCGAAATTCCTTACTGTTTTATTATCATACTGAAAACTTTCTAATTGCATAAGGATAGTTTAAAATGTTTGAGATGTATTTTGATTTTTAGATTGAAACGGAGATTATTAATTAATAAAGATTAGGGGGTTTCTTTTTTTGATTTTAATTCATCATCAAATAACATACGAACCGAAGGTGTATAATCATCATCCATTTGGCCAGTTTTAACTGACCACAAAAATGCAACAAGGAACCCTCCAGCCACAAAAACACTTACTAAAATCAAGATGATAAGTACACTCATTTGTTATATTTCGGACAAATATAAATTCACACAAATCCATGGTTTGTGACTTACATCATCAGAAAAATGATTTTAATCAGTTTTTTGTAATTAACCGTCTTGAATACATGTAACTCAATAAAGCGGATAAAGAAACAATGCTGATGGAGCTAATTGGCATTAGAATCGCAGCAACCATTGGCGACAATTGCGCGCGGGTCGCAAAGTACATTCCACCTATATTATATAAAATAGACAATATAAAAATGGCTATAATTATCTTTTTGCCTTTTAAAGCAAAAGCCATTAAATGATCAAGTTGTTGAATATTAGCCCCTTCAATAATGGCATCACTTGCAGGGGTGAAAAAATGGGTTTGATCGGTTACAGCAATTCCCACATCACACTTTTTTAATGCTCCAGCATCATTTAAGCCATCACCCACCATCATTATTTTATGGCCTTTATCCTGCAGGGCCTTTATATAGTTTAGTTTGTCATTAGGGTTTTGCTCGAAAAACATGGGGGTATCTATTCCCAAAATTCGCATCAGGTTTTCTTTCTCTGTAGGATGATCGCCACTTAACAAATGAATATCATATCCTTTTAATTTTAATCTATTAACCATTTGACCAACCCCTTTTCTATACTTATGATTCATCATAAATACACCCAAATATGTTTGATCAATTGCGATATACACACCCGAATTAGTAATTGGGACCTTAATTCCATTTTGAAGTAAAAAACTAGCAGAACCAATCCAGACAATTTTGCCTTTGCATACTGCTCGAGTACCTTTACCAATAAAGTTCTCAATCTGATCAATTTGTTGGTTAAGCAATTCATTCTTTCTTAAATTGTTGGCAATTAATTGACTCAAGGGATGTAAGGATTCTTTAGTTACTGCATATAATATAGAAGTTATTTCTTTTGACATTTCAATCCCATCATACTCCAACATTGTATCCTCATGATTAGTCAATGTACCCGTCTTATCAAATACAATTGTATCAATTTTCTCAATCGCTTCTAACACACTGCTGTTTTTGCAAAACAAATTAGCTTTACCCAAATACCTTATTACATTTCCATACGTAAAAGTCACTGTAAGTAATAAGGAACAAGGGCAAGCAACAATCAAAACCGATGTTACAGCCGGTAAAATATTTTGCGGATCAACAAACCACCAATACATCCCACTAACAATTGCAATTCCAAATAATACATAAGTAAAATATTGACTCCATGGGTGAACAAAGGATTTATCAATATTCTTTTCGGCATTTAACAAAGGGCTATTCCATAATTCTGTTATATAGCTTTGTCCAACAGGCTTAACCACTTGTACCTGAATTGCCCTTCCTTTTTGTATACCGCCTGCAAAAACTTTAGCTCCTTTAGCTACCTCTATTGGAGCATTTTCGCCAGTTACAAAACTATAATCAATAAGCGCTCCATCTGTCAATAATAACGCATCAGCAGCAATCATTTCACTGGAGCGCACTATTAATATTTCATCCTTAACAATTTCAGATAAGGGTTTATTAATTTCAATATTGTTTTCAATAACCGTTACACCTAAAGGGAAAAAGGAAGTGTAATCTCTATCAAATGAAAATGAATCATAAGACTTATCCTGAAACCATCTGCCAATTAGCATAAAAAAAACAATACCACTCATGCTATCTAAATAACCGGATCCAGTTTGTGTCAATATTTCATAAACACTCCGTAGGAAGGTCACTAATATCGCTAAAGCAATAGGTGTATCAATATTTAACCATTTTTGCCTTAGACCAGTATATGCAGAAACAAAAAATCCACTAGCACTAAAAAACAAAACGGGTAGTGAAAGCAATAAATTCAAATACACAAAAAATGGACGCAGAGTTCCTATATCTCCAATACTCGACGATAGGTATTCTGGGAAACTCAACATCATGATATTGCTAAAACAAAAGCCTGCCACACCTATTTTAAATAATTGTTGCTTATTAACTTTTTTCTTTTTTTGCCAATCATTTCCACCTAAATGTATCATTGGCTCATAACCCACAAATGCCAACAACTGCACCAATTCCTTCAATGAAATTATTGCAGGATTAAAAGCGATCTTAATTTCTTTTTTTTCAAAATGTGTTTGAGAATGAATAACACCCGGATTTATTTTATGCAAATTCTCAAGTAACCACACACAACTCACACAATGAATTTGTGGTAAATAAAATACCACATGAGCTTGATTATCCAGCTTAAACTGTATAAGTTGATCCTGAATTGCGTTACTGTCTAAATAATTGTATTTCTCTGAAGTAAAAATCCCTTTTGCTGACACACCTGGCATTTCAGACAGGTCGTAATACTTACACATTCCATTTTTATCCAACAACTGAAACACCATCTTACATCCATCACAGCAAAAGTATTTCTCTTCCACCTGAATGGTTTCGTCACAGTCCGTTCCACAATGGTAACAATGATGTTGCATATTTATGAGGCTCAAAAATCGCCCCACTTAAATAAATAGCCACTGAGATGGGTCATTCATTTATATGACAAAACTCATTTTTAGGGAAGCAGCTCACTTAATTTAGGATTCAATGCATTTTGAACTTCATAATATCCTTGCTTATACCAATGCATTCTAGCAATTTGCGCTAGTAATTGATTTTGGATTTGCTGCTTATTTTTTTCCAATGGCTTCAAGGCATTTTTTTGTGCTGGATTCGCATAAACAATTAATGCCGTCCACAAATCAATTTTATTATAAGCCGCCAAATATTCACTGGTATTTTTATACTTTTTAAAATTTACTTGTTCTTTTATATACCAATGCAACACAAAATCATTCAATAAATTTTGATCCCAAATAACACTGTAAGTAGAATCATATGTAATGCCTTGGCTTGCTACTAACTTGTCAGGATAAATACCGCCACCACCATATACCACATTTCCTTTAGGTGTTTTATAAGCCTTGCCTTTTACAACAGCGTCCAATTTGCCTTTTGCGTCTTCCTGAACCCTGTTCATAAATTCATGCTCATATGCAAGCTTGCCTTTGTCATAGGGTCTTTGAATATTTCTTCCTAAAGGTGTAAAATATTTTGCAGTGGTTAATCGAATCGCACCACCGTTTGACAACCTAAATTGCTGTTGCACCAATCCTTTACCAAAAGAGGGTCTGCCAATAATTTTTGCTCTATCCCAATCCTGCAAAGCTCCGGCCAACACTTCACTTGCCGAAGCTGAAGTTTCGTCCATCCAGATAGTTAATCCACCTTCTTCAAACAGACCTTCTCGCTTACTATTATATTCCACCTTGGGTGAATTTACCCCCTCCGTGTAAACCAATAATTTATTTCCCGGAATTAATTCATCAGCAATGGCAACTGCTTCCGAAAGTAAACCACCACCATTACCTCTTAAATCAATTACCAACGATTTTATACTATCTGCAATAAGCGGCTCTAATGCTTGCATAAATGCCTCATAGGTTCTGTCTGCAAATTTATTAATACGTATATAACCAACCCCAGGCTTAATTTCATACGATGCATCAATTGGTGAAACAGGAACATTGTCACGGTTTATGGTAATGGTCTTTTGCTGCTGATTGGATAACACCAATAATTTTAGCTTACTATTCTCCGGACCTTTTAATTTAGAACGAATGGCATCACCATCCCATTTTTTACCTGATAACTGAATACTATCATCTGCTTTTAAAAGTATGTCACCAACTTTCAATCCCGCTTTTGATGCAGGCCCTCCCTTCATAACATATGCCACAAAAACGGAATCTCGATTTTGTTGAAATTCGATTCCAATACCTTTAAAATTGGACATCAATTGTTCATTCACGTCCATTAAATCAGCAGGTGGAATATAAACTGAATGTGGGTCTAATTGAGCTAAATAATAATCAGCAACTTTATTATTTAAACTATCAAAAGCAACATCATCCACATACTTTGATTTTACCAATGTAACAATTTCTTGAATGGGACTTGTTTCATTCAATTGCAAAGCATCAAGGGTTAAATTTCCCTTAAAAAAGCTGCCAATTCCAATACCTATTACCAACACAACTGCATAGGCAATTGGGGTAAACCATTTTGATTTATTATTTTCCTGCATGTTCATATTCTATCGGCTAAAATTACACTAAAAAGGTTATTTTCACACACAAGACTTTATATATGCGCAAGAATTACATAATAGCAGATAGCGGTGCCACAAAATGTCAATGGACAGTGATTTTAGGGAAAGAGAAAAAGACCATTTCAACCATTGGAATCAGTCCCTACTTTTTATCGGAGGAGCAAATGATTGAAACCATCAATAAAGGATTTCATAAAAAAGTTGACCTTCAAATTATAGATGCCATATATTTTTATGGAACAGGATTAAGTAATCCAAAAAATGTAGTAGCCATAAAAAAAGCGCTCAAAAAAGTATTTAAAAAAGCAACATTAGAAATTCAAACCGATTTAGTTGCAGTTGCAAGAGCAACTTGTCAAACCAAAAAAGGAGTCGCTTGTATTTTAGGAACAGGGTCAAACACGGGTTATTATAATGGAAAAGTCATTGCTAAAAACAGCCCCGGATTAGGCTATGTTTTAGGAGACGAAGGAAGCGGTGCTTATTTAGGTAAAAAAGTGTTGCAATATTATTTGTATAAAACATTTGATGAAGAATTAATGTTGTCATTTGAAAATAAATACAAACTTAACAAAGACCAAATACTGGATGCCGTTTACAAACAACCGCTCCCGAATAGATACATGGCTTCATTTAGTACCTTTTTATCAGAAAATCGAGGTCATTATATGATTGAAAATATCATAGAAGATGGCATTAATGATTTCTTTTTCACGCATTTGAATAAATTAAATGAATCCTGGTTATACCCAATTCATTTTTCCGGCTCCATTGCCTATGTTTTCAAAGATGTTATTAAACAATTAGCAACCGGATACGAACTAGAAGTTGGCAAGATTATAAAATCTCCAATGGACGGTTTAATTGAATACCATAAGCCCAAAAAATAAATGCATGCATGAGATTGAACCATATTATCATTGGCGACATTTATATATGGCCGAGGAAGATCCACTATCCCCTTTTTTTGGCCAAACCTATAGTGAATTTGAATTCTCTCAAACCGTTTACAACTATTACATTCACCCCCAATGGGATGAAATAGGTAGCAAAACCTTATACCTGAAAATAATTTATGCTGATTATGAAATGGGCTTTGTCATCATTGAAATGATTGGCGAATGGAATGATGCCATTGAAAACGATATCATGACTTTAAAGAGAGAAATTCTCGAAAAATTAATGGATGAGGGTATTTATAAATTTATTTTGATAGCTGAAAATGTATTTAATTTTCATAATGGCGACCGCGACTACTATGAAGAATTATATGAAGAACTTTCCGATGAGAATGGATGGGCGGTTTTAGTCAACATGCATCAAGCTTCACAACATGATTTCCTACAAAAAAAGCTTAACAGATATATTGAGCTAATGGAATTTGAAAAATGGCGAACCTATAAACCGGAAGACTTTTTTTTATTAATTGATAAAAAATTAGGGGACCGCTTACCTCTTTAATATACTTTCTACTATCAATTAGATCGCATTAAAAGATCGAGGCTAATACACTAAATCCTCATAAGCCGCTTGCAATTCCCTGTAGGCATGATCGTCCTTTGCCAATTTTGCCGCTGCCATACCCTTTTCATACCATTCAATAGCAGCGGTTTTATCTTGCAATTTTTCCAACATTTTTGCCAAATGATAATAGGAACCAATATAATCAGGGGTCTCCTCTAAAATTTCGATAAATAAATCCTTGGCTTTTAAATCCTCTCCAATTTTGATATATTCCAATGCTAAAGCGTGTCGTAGAAAGTTGTCTTTAGGCTGTTGATTCAAAAATTCCAAAATTTTTTCAATTCGATTCATCTTAAATAAATTTTAAGCAAATTATGGTAAAAAACTACCTTATATTTGCATTAGTTGCATAAACAACTAATATTAAAAAAACAAAATTTGCAATCATGAAGATCTTAGTTTGTATCAGCAAAACTCCTGACACCACTGCTAAAATTGCTTTCGTCGAAGGTAATACAAAGTTTGATGAAACAGGTGTACAGTGGATCATTAATCCATACGATGAATGGTACTCTTTGGTAAAGGCAATAGAATTAAAAGAGAAAGATCCAAATGTGATAATACATTTAGTAACAATAGGTGGCGCTGACACTGAACCCATTATTAGAAAAGCACTTGCACTGGGTGGTGACGAAGCCATTAGAATCAATAATTTAAGCAACGATTCATTAACTGTAGCGCAAGAAATTAGTGCCATTGCTAAAGAAGGTGCTTACGATTTAATTTTTACTGGTAAAGAAACCATTGATTTTAATAGTGCTAGTATTGGTTCCATGCTATGCGCATTGTTAGATATAAATTTTATATCAGCTGCAACAAAATTAGACATCAATGGAAGTAACATTTCCGTTACAAGAGAAATTGAAGGTGGTGAAGAAACCAGCGAAACGAATTTACCTGCAATTGTAAGTTGTCAAAAAGGAATGGCTGAGCAAAGAATTCCAAATATGCGTGGTATTATGGCTGCAAGAACAAAGCCGTTAAAAGTAGTAGAAGCAACTGTTACGCAAGCCACTACTAACATTAAGCAATTTAGTTTACCTCCAACAAAATCAGGAGTGAAATTAGTTGACCCCGCTAATATGGACGAATTGGTAAGATTGTTAAAAGAAGAAGCCAAAGTAATTTAACAACCTCTGCGAAAAAAAATTTAATCATTCCAATTAATTTAAAACTATGGTACTTATATATATTGATCAAGATAACCAAGAAATTAAAAAAGCATCTTTTGAAGCCATTTCATATGGCAATGCATTAGCAAAACAATTAGGCACAAGTGCAGAAGCCTTAGTATTAGGAACAGTGCATGATGATTTATCAACACTTGGAAAGTTTGGTGCTGCTAAAGTGCACCAAATTAATAATGCATCCTTAAATCATTTTGATGCGAGAACTAATTCAAATGTGATTGCAGAAGCTGCTAAAAAATTAGGGGCGACTGTTTTAGTATTTGCGCATAATATAAATGGCAAAGCAGTTGCACCAGCAGTTGCTGTTAAATTAAATGCAGGTATTGTAACAGGCGCTTGTCAATTGCCAAACATAGATGCTGGATTTGTTGTTACTAAAACTGTTTTTTCTGGAAAAGCATATGCAAGTATTCAAATTGAAACGCCTATTAAAGTAATATCTATTAATCAAAATAGTTTTGGTGAAGTAGTTGGCGATGGCGTAGCAGTGATTGAAAATTTAGCAATTGATGTACCAACAAGTACCTTGAAAATTACAGCTGTACATAAAATCGAGGGTGAAATTCCTTTAACGGAAGCTAGTTTAGTAGTGAGTGGTGGTAGAGGACTAAAAGGTCCTGAAAACTGGGGTATTTTATTAGACTTAGCAAAGGCATTAGGCGCTTCCACTGCATGTAGTCGTCCGGTTTCAGATTCAGATTGGAGACCACATCATGAGCATGTGGGTCAAACTGGTATACAAATTGCTCCTAACTTATATATTGCTATTGGTATTTCTGGTGCTATCCAACATTTAGCAGGGGTTAACCGTAGTAAAACAATTGTAGTTATAAATAAGGACGCAGAAGCTCCATTTTTCAAGGCAGCTGACTATGGCGTCATTGGAGATGCATTCGACGTTGTACCTGCATTAACTGCATCAATTTTAAAAGCAAAGCACGGAGCGTAACAAATTTATATTTAAATTTGGGTCATTATTGTGTCTATGCAAAAAATCGAATTAGAAATTGTTGCCTTATCTCATAGCATTACCCAAGCTAACTCCTATGCAGTTATTTTAGGTGAGGTAAATGGTATACGACGACTCCCAATTGTGATTGGAGGTTTTGAAGCTCAGGCAATTGCGGTAGCTCTTGAAAACATGCACCCCGCACGCCCTTTGACGCATGATTTAATGAAAAATTTCATGACTTCTTTTGACATTAGCTTGCAGGAGGTTTATATATGTGATTTACAAGAAGGCATATTTTATTCAAAATTAGTTTGTTTCACCGCCAACGACACCATTGAAATTGATAGTCGAACAAGTGATGCACTTGCATTAGCCGTTCGATTTGGTTGTCCTATTTACGTTCATGCTCATATATTGGAGCAAGCAGGAATTGAAAATGAATCAGGTGAAATCAATCAACCAACTAAAACAAATTTTGCCAATAACCCTGACGCGCAAAACGACCTATCGAGTTTATCCATTGAACAATTAAATGATTTACTCAATGAAGTGTTGGAACAAGAGGATTATATAAGAGCAATTGACATTAGAGATGAAATTGCAAAAAGGAATGAGCATAAGTAATCATAACGCATAATTCCATGATTGTATTTCCCCGATGTAAAATTAATTTAGGCCTTTCCATTATTGCAAAACGTGACGATGGCTATCATGAACTAGAAACTGTATTTTACCCTGTAGGTCTAGAAGATATATTAGAAATCTTACCAACTAATGATTCATTAATTGATGTGCATTTTTCAAGTTCAGGATTGGAAGTGCCCGGCGATCAAACACAAAACCTTTGTGTTAAAGCTTATCATTTATTAAAAAAAGATTTCCCTACCCTTCCTGCTGTTAAAATGCATTTGCATAAAAATATTCCTATGGGAGCAGGACTAGGCGGAGGTTCTAGCGATGGTACTGCTGTATTAAAACTTTTAAATCAACAATTTAATTTAGGACTAAATAACTATCAATTAGTAGATTATGCATCAATATTGGGAAGCGACTGTGCATTTTTTGTATATGAAAATGCATGCCATGCAACAGGTCGTGGTGAAATTTTAAAATCATTGAATTGTGATTTAATTAATTATCAAATTGTTTTAATCCATCCAGGCATTCATATTTCAACAGCATGGGCATTTAGTCAACTAACACCTAAAAACAAAACAAAGTCAATTGCTGATATTGTTGCAGGCCCTTTAGCAAACTGGAAAGCTGAATTAATAAATGATTTCGAATCGCCTATCATTGACGCCTACCCTACAATAGGTGAAATAAAACAAATGCTATACCAACATGGCGCTATTTATGCTAGCATGACTGGATCAGGAAGTTCTATTTTTGGTTTGTATCCAAAACAACAAATACTCAACAAACAAATGTTTGGGAATCAATTTAGGGTTGATATCGTTTAATCTTTTCTAATTTCTGCTGAATGCGAACGTTCGTTATTTGAAAATATCTAACGAAAACGTTTCCATTTTGATACATATCAAATGGTTGGTAATTATATTGATAAACCACTACTAAAAATGGCTATTTTTTTGTAATTTTCCACGAATCGGTATACCCTAGATTATATACATTACTCAATTGAATTAGTATGATGGAAAATCAGCATTTAGGATTGTATGATCCTGCTTTTGAACACGACGCTTGTGGAATTGGATTTGTTGCCAACATTAAAGGAGTTAAATCACATCAAAATGTGGGTGATGCTTTAACTATTTTGGAAAATATGGAACACCGTGGTGCAAGTGGAAGCGAGGTTAACACAGGTGATGGTGCAGGTATTATGATTCAAATACCACATGAGTTTTTCTTTGATGAATTATTACATGCTGGTTTGCATTTACCAAATGCAGGTGAATATGGGGTTGGCTTTATGTTTTTTCCTACCGATAAAAGTATTGTTGAAGAATGTAAAAACATTTTTGCTCGTGCTGCTGAAAAATTAAATATCGAAATTATTGGCTATAGAAAAGTTCCTGTTAATAGAGAACCCATTGGACCAACTGCTTTATCAGTGGAACCTATCATGGAACAAGTATTTGTAAAAAAGCCTGATCATGTAAAAGATGCAGAAGACTTTGAACGCAAATTATTTATTTTAAGAAATTACGCTTCTCATACGATTAACAATAGCATCAAAAAGGATGACATTGGTTTTTATTTCACTTCCCTTTCACAAAACACCATTGTTTATAAGGGACAATTAACAAGCCATCAAGTTCGCGAATACTTTCCTGACTTAAGTGATAAGCGTGTCGTGTCTGCGTTTGGTTTAGTGCATTCTCGTTTTGCAACCAACACATTCCCATCTTGGAAATTAGCACAACCATTTCGCTACATCGCGCACAATGGAGAAATTAATACTTTACAAGGAAACTTAAACTGGTTACGTTCTAATGAATCAAGCTTCTTCTCACCTTATTTCAGTAAGGAAGAATTAGATATGGTTTTACCAGTCGTAACTTCAGGTCAATCAGATAGTGCTTGCTTAGATAATGTCATTGAACTATTAACCCTAAGTGGCAGAAGCTTACCGCATGTCATGATGATGTTAATACCAGAAGCTTGGGATGGTAATGACTTAATGGATCCGATTAAAAAAGCATTTTACGAATACCATGCTGCCATTATGGAACCATGGGATGGGCCAGCTTCTATTTCTTTCACTAATGGAAAAATGATTGGTGCAACATTGGATAGAAACGGTTTGCGCCCTTCAAGATATTGTGTCACCAATGATGACCGTGTGATTATGGCTTCTGAAACAGGAGCGCTACCTGTTGATCAATCAACAGTAGTTGAAAAAGGCCGTCTACAACCAGGTAAAATGTTTGTAGTTGATATGGAAGCAGGTCGTATCATCAGCGACACTGAATTAAAAGAAAAAATTTGCAGCCAACAACCTTATGGTGACTGGTTAAATAAATATAAAATTCGTTTAGAAGAATTACCTGAACCAAGAATTCAGTTCACACATTTGGAGCATGATCAAATTTTTAAATACCAAAAAGCATTTGGATATTCTAAGGAAGATTTAGAACAAATCATTATTCCAATGGCCTTAGATGGCAAAGAACCAATTGGTTCAATGGGAACAGATACACCACTTGCCGTATTGAGTGATCAACCTCAACATATTACTAGTTATTTCAAACAATTATTTGCACAGGTAACCAATCCTCCAATCGATCCAATTCGTGAAAGAATGGTCATGTCCTTAGCAACCTTTGTTGGAAGCCAAGGAAGTTTATTGATTGAAGATCCCATGGCGAGTCACTGTGTAGCCTTAAAACATCCTATTTTAACCAATCATGAATTGGAAAAAATTAGGAGTATTGACACAGGTGTATTCCAAGCAAAAACATTACAATGTTATTTCAGAGCAGATGGCAAAGAAGGTTCATTAAAAAGAGGTCTAGATCGCTTGTGCCGTTATGCTGTTGATGCAGTAGAAGACGGATTTGAAGTAATTGTTTTAACTGACCGTTCCATTGATTCCGAGCATGCTGCAATTCCTTCTTTATTAGCATGTTCTTCAGTACACCATCACTTAATTAAAAAAGGGTTAAGAGGAAAAGTAGGTATCATAGTCGAAGCGGGTGATGTTTGGGAAGTGCACCACTATGCATGCTTAATTGGTTTTGGAGCAACAGCTATCAACCCATACTTAGCTATGTCTAGTATACGAGATATGAAATTGAATGATCGTATCAAAACTGATTTGGATGATAAATATTTAAAGAAAAATTATATCAAAGCAGTTAATGAAGGTTTGTATAAAGTATTCTCTAAAATGGGTATCTCAACTTTACAATCCTATCAAGGTGCTCAGATTTTTGAAATTATTGGTATTAATAAAGAAGTAGTGAATCGTCATTTCACAGGTGCCACTTCTCGTATTGAAGGAATGGGACTTGATGAAATTGCAAAAGAAATATTAGCAAAACACAATATTGCTTTCCCTAAGAAAGCGGCAGACATTGATCGTTTACCTGTAGGTGGCATTTATCAATGGAAGCGTCGTGGAGAAGCGCATTTATTTAATCCGCAAACTATTCATGCTTTACAACATGCAACAAGCATGGGTGACTACGCTAGTTTCAAAAAATATTCTAAGTTGGTAAATGATCAAGGTGAAAAAGCTTGTACTTTAAGAAGCTTATTTGATTTCAAACCAACTAGACCATCTATTTCTATTGACGAAGTTGAACCAGCTTCCAATATTTACAAACGTTTTGCAACAGGTGCCATGTCGTTTGGATCTATTTCTTGGGAAGCACATACTACCCTTGCGATTGCTATGAACCGTTTAGGTGGAAAAAGTAATACAGGTGAAGGTGGTGAGGATCCAATCCGTTATGAAAAAATGGAAAATGGTGATTCTATGCGCAGTGCTATCAAGCAAGTTGCAAGTGCTCGTTTTGGCGTAACAAGCCAATACTTAACTGAAGCAGACGAAATTCAAATCAAAATGGCACAAGGTGCTAAACCTGGTGAAGGAGGACAATTACCAGGTGATAAAGTAGACGACTGGATTGGAAGAACAAGACACTCTACACCAGGTGTGGGATTAATTTCACCACCACCGCATCACGATATATATTCAATCGAGGATTTATCTCAATTAATTTTTGATTTAAAAAATGCAAATCGTGCCGCAAGAATTAATGTTAAGTTAGTTTCTAAAGCAGG
>JBDKFR010000069.1:0-7175 GCA_039798645.1 Bacteroidota bacterium | reverse complement strand
CTAGCCATGGTGAAAAAGGACATAAATGTACAGCTGAATGTAAAAAATAAATTGTTGTCAGTTTATTAAATCTTTAAACTACTCCATAAAAAAGGCCACTCAATTGAGTGGCCTTTTTGTTAGCTATTGTAACGGTATTTTACGCTAGTTTCTTTTACGCAAGCTTTTTTTCCGATTTATTTTTTATAAAATAAATAAAATCATTAGCGATTCAAAAAACGCTTGCTAAATTCTTTAAGCAAGCTTTTTTTGCAAATTCGCGTCTAATGCATCCAAGAACTCTTCAGTATAAACATAGTGTTCGCTATGTTTTACTTTGTTTCCATGAACACAAACTGCTAAATCCTTTGTCATAATACCTGATTCAACTGTTTCCACACAAACTTCTTCTAAAGCTTTAGAGAAACGAATTAATTCTTGGTTATTATCCAATTGACCTCTGAACTCTAAACCTCTTGTCCATGCAAAAATTGACGCAATTGGATTAGTAGAAGTTCTGTTTCCTTTTTGGTGCTCACGGTAGTGACGTGTTACTGTTCCGTGTGCAGCCTCTGCTTCCATTACTTTTCCATCAGGAGTAATTAAAGTAGAAGTCATTAAACCTAAAGAACCAAAACCTTGTGCAACAGTGTCAGACTGTACATCACCATCATAGTTTTTACAAGCCCAAACAAAATTACCATTCCATTTTAAAGCACTTGCTACCATGTCATCAATCAAACGATGCTCATAAGTGATACCTGCTTCAGCATACTTTGCTTTAAATTCATTTTGATACACTTCTTCAAAAATATCTTTGAAACGACCATCATACTTTTTCAAAATGGTATTTTTTGTAGATAAATATAAAGGCCATTTTTTAGCAAGTGCTTGATTGAAACATGCTCTTGCAAAACCAAAAATACTTTCGTCTGTATTGTACATTGCCATTGCAACACCATCACCTTTAAAATTAAACACCTCAAATTCTTGAACTGTTCCGTCCTCACCTTCAAACTTCACTGTTAATTTACCTTTTCCTTTTGTTACGAAGTCAGTTGCACGGTATTGATCACCAAATGCGTGACGACCAATACAAATAGGTGCTGTCCAGTTAGGTACTAAACGAGGAACGTTTTTACAAACGATTGGCTCACGGAATACAGTACCATCTAAAATATTACGGATCGTTCCATTAGGACTCTTCCACATTTGTTTTAACTTAAACTCTTCTACTCTTTGTTCATCAGGAGTGATGGTTGCACATTTGATACCTACACCATATTGTTTAATGGCATTTGCAGCATCAATAGTTACTTGGTCATTAGTTTCATCACGATACTCCATACCCAAGTCATAATATTTGATATCAATGTCTAAATAAGGCAAAATCAATTTGTCCTTAATAAACTTCCAAATAATTCTGGTCATTTCATCACCATCCAATTCAACCACTGGATTAGCAACTTTAATTTTTTGTCCCATAGCTTTAAAATTTTGTACGCAAATGTACAAAATGTATATAAAAATGAAGATAATAGGCCCTAAAAAGACCTAACAAATTAGTGATTAACGATTAATACTGGAATACTTACTTTATGACGCACCGACTCGATTGTTTCTCCAAATAAATAGTCTTTCCAACCTTGGTGGTTATGCGCACCCATTACTAACAATTGTGCGTCTTTTTCATGTACGATTCTAACAATCTCTTTGACTCTATTTTGATACCCTAATGCAGTACTTGCTTTATATCCTTTGGCGATTAAGGCATTAACATACCCATCTAAACGCTCTTGATCCTTTCTTGATTCGATATCATCGCTAGCTTCTAGTAAGTAATTAGCGGTAACACTCTCCACAATATGAATTAAAATAAATTCAGTCGCATCATTTATGGCTACTTTTTGATTTTGGAATGCATGATGAATCGCCGTATTTATTAATTTTTTGTCGGTGTTAGAAAAATCAACTGCAATGGCAATTCTATGAATAGGAGTTGACTGAGTCCAATCCAACTCAACGGCATCCCCATGGAAATCACTTTCTTCAACAATATGACGCTGTTTAACAAAAGGATAAATTGTAATAAATAAAAGAAGTCCTGCAAAAAATATCACCAAAAGGATTAAACCAATTTTTAATAATAAATGATCCGCTTGAGCGAAATATGCAGACACAAAATCAAATACTAAATTCCCATTTAAGTATACCAATATGGAGGCCACTAACCAGGACAATACTTTGATTTTCCAACCAATTACAAATTCACCCATTGTGTTTTTATCACTGACAAAATGGATTAATGGAATCACCGCATAACCTAATTGAAGACTCAAAATAACTTGACTGAAAATAAGTAATGCATCTACCCTGCCTTCTCCTAAAATTCCAATCACTAAAACGGCTGGAGTAATGGCCACTAAACGCGTTAACAAGCGTCTTATCCAAGGATTAAGCCTTAGTTTTAAATACCCTTCCATAACTATTTGGCCAGCTAATGTACCCGTTACGGTGGAGCTTTGCCCAGCAGCGATTAAAGCAATGGCAAATAAAATGGGTGCTAATTTAGAGCCTAATAATGGTGCCAACAAAGCATGTGCTTCTTCAATTTTTGCTACCTCTTTATGACCAGTAGCATAAAAAGCGGTAGCTGCTAAAATTAATATCGCGGCATTTACAAAAAAGGCAGCATTTAAGGCAACAGTGCTATCTATAAAATTATAAAAAATAGATTTTTTAATCCCTTCCGATGTTCTATTAATTTTTCGTGTTTGTACTAAAGCAGAATGTAAATATAAATTATGCGGCATCACTGTAGCACCTATAATACCTACTGCTATATATAAAGCTTCAGGAGATAATTTTGATGGAATAAATCCTTGAATCGCATAGGACAAATCGGGTTTTGCAATAAACAATTGTATGAAAAAGCTAAACCCAATGGTAGCAACTAATATAATGATGAAGGCTTCCATTTTACGGATACCATATCGTTGTAAAAACAAAAATAAAAAGGTATCCGTTACCGTTATCATAGTTCCATACATCAATGGTAGACCCGTCAATAATTTGATACCAATGGCCATACCTAATACCTCGGCTAAATCAGTTGCTGCAATAGCTAACTCCGCTAAAACATATAATGACACATTCACAAAGGGAGGATAAGTTTCCCTGTTCACCTGCGCTAAGTCCAACCTGCGAACAATCCCTAGTCTAGCACTTAAACTTTGTAATAAAACGGCCATTAAATTACTAAGTAAAAGAATCCAAATAAGTTGATACCCAAAGGCAGCTCCCCCAGCCAAATCAGTTGCCCAATTACCTGGATCCATATAACCCACACTTACTAAATAAGCTGGGCCAATGAATGCCATGAATTTCCTCCATCCCACTTTTTGCTCAACGGAGACTGATTCATTCAATGTATCTAAGGATTTATTTGACTTCATGGAATGTAAATTTAATCATAAAAGCATTTGTGAAACTCAGTTTGTTAGTCTAATTTTAACAAAAACTACGGAATGCGTAAATGGTACTTTATAGTCTTGGTTTGTTTTGTTTTTTCATGTGGTGAAAAAAAGACCGATTTATCAGGAAATACCCCGATAAAAATTAATGATTTTAACAGGGTTTTTAAAAATACCGAGCTTCCAGTTACCATTTCAGATACAAGCTTAAATAATGTTTTAGACACGCTTGTGATTCAAAGAAAGGCCTTAGCTCAATTTGTCCCTGATAGTATCATTGATCAATTCATTGACAATACAAATAAATCAAAGGCAATCATCCACCCATTATTAAGAATTGAGCAGGAAGCTGAATATTATTTATTGTTGAATATCAAATATCCAAAAAAGCATGAAATTGTTGCACTGGTATTTAATAAGAAAAACAAGTATTTAGATTTTCAATCCATCACTGAGTTTTTGGAAGAAAATAAGCAATCCACTAAATATGAAAAGAAATTAAACATCAACAGGGAACCATCCTTTTTAGTGGAGGAAAATGTTATTTCACCGCAAGGAGTTGCAACGTATGAAAAAAATGCATGGGCCTATTCTGACAGTAATTTCAGATTAATATACTTTGACAGCAATAAAACCCCTGAAAATAAAGAAGTCATTAATCCAATTGATACCATTTCTAGTAAAAATGTTTATAGTGGAAATTATGGCACGGATGCCAAAAATTTTATTGCACTAAGGGATTATGGCGCCCCTAATAAATATCAATTTTTTATTCATTTCGAAAAAAGAAATGGATCATGTGTAGGTGAATTAAAAGGAGTATTAAATTTCACTAATAACCAAGCCACCTATACAGAAAAGGGCGATCCTTGTATTGTCCATTTTTCAATTAATGGAAATAATATTGCTATTAAAGAGGAAGGAAATTGTGGCAATCACAGAGGGATGAAATGCTATTTTAACGACAAATTTGACAAAATCAAGAAGTCAAAAAAGAAAAAATAATCCACAATTAGGGGTTGCAAACGATTGTTATTCACACATAAATGTGTATTATTTACATTTTAGGTAAATACCATTATATTGCACGCAAATAATCAAACGCCCTATCACTATGAGTTTTAGAAATTACCAGGTGCCTTTCGATATCAATGAAAAATTTAAGAAAAAGGCAGCCTACTTTTCTATGGAATTTGCAATCCACCAACCCTTAAAAATCTACAGCGGTGGATTAGGCTTCTTAGCCGGATCGCATTTAAGAAGTGCTTATGAATTAAAACAAAATTTAATCGGAGTTGGTATACTTTGGAAATACGGATACTACGATCAAGCAAGAAATCAGGATCAAACCTTGCAAGTAACTTTCATGGAGAAAATTTATAGCTTTTTGGAAGATACCAATATCAAGTACCAAATTATGATTCACGATCATCCAGTTTGGGTGAAAGCATTTTATTTACCTCCAACCGTTTTCAATAGTGCTCCTTTGTTTTTATTAAGCACTGACTTACCTGAAAACGATTACGTATCTCAAACAATCACACACCGTTTATATGATGCGAATGTTGCTACTAAAGTTGCACAGTTCATTTTATTAGGTGTGGGTGGTGCTAAATTAATTGATGAATTAAATTTCGAACCAGAAGTTTATCATTTAAATGAAGCGCATGGTTTTTCAAGTGCTTTTTACTTATTACACAAATACAAATCACTTGAGGAAGTTAAAAAACGTTTAGTATTCACTACCCATACGCCTGAAGAAGCGGGTAATGAAAAACATGATATTTACTTATGTCATAAAATGGGTTATTTCTGTGGCCTATCAATTGACGAAGTGAGAAAATTAACAGGCATTGATGATGATCAATTTAATCACTCATTAGCTGCACTTAGATTTGCTAGAAAAGCAAATGGTGTATCTGAATTACATGGACATGTAAGCCGCGAAATGTGGGGTAAATATGAAGGCATTTGTCCAATCGATCACATTACCAATGCGCAAAACTGGCAATATTGGGCGGATAAAAAATTATACGCATTTGCAGAAGCAAAAGACAAAGCTGGTTTTGATGATCGTAAATTATATTTAAAGAAAAGAGCTTTTGAAATTGTAGCCGATCAAACTGGTAAAGTATTTGATCCAAATGTATTAACCATTGTTTGGGCTAGACGTTTTGCAGGCTATAAGCGTGCCGATTTCCTTTCTTGGGATTTGTCACGTTTTGAAAATATCCTTAAAAACCTACAACAACCAGTACAAATTATTTTTGCAGGTAAACCATACCCTGTTGATTATCCAGCAATTTCACAGTTCAACAACTTAGTTCATTTAAGTAAGAACTATGATAATGTTGCAGTGTTAATTGGCTATGAATTAGGTTTAAGTAAAAGTTTAAAGCAAGCATCTGATGTTTGGTTGAATAACCCACGTGTACCTAGAGAAGCATCTGGTACTTCAGGTATGACTGCTGCTATGAATGGTGCAGTTAACTTTTCAACTGACGACGGATGGATACCAGAATTCATAAAGCATGCTAATAATGGATTTGTAGTGCCAAAGGCAGACTATGAAAACATGAGTACGCAGGAACAAGACGATTACGACTTAGATGAATTATATAAGATTTTGGAGCAAGAGATCATCCCAACCTACTATCAAAATCGCGACAAATGGCGCACTATTACCATTAATGGTATGAATGATGTACGAGTGCAATTTGACAGTAATAGAATGGCTGAGGAATATTATGAAAAAATGTATAAGACAAGTTAAATAAAATAGCCCTTAATTTTCTTTAAGTTAATACCCCTCATAGTACTCCTTTATGGGGTACTATGAAAAAATCATAAGAGATAAATAAAATAGCCCTTAAATTTCAATTAAGGGCTATTTTATTAACAACAATTCCCCCCTAATTTTGTTATACTGATATGAATAAAATTATCGTCTCCATTACGGGTGCTAGCGGTGCCATATACGCCAAGTGTTTATTAGACAGTTTGGTGCAAATAAAGGACCAATATGAGGCGGTAGGCGTCGTTATGAGTGATAATGCCAAAATAGTATGGGAAACAGAATTGGACAATAAGGACTTTTTAAATTACCCTTTTAACTTTTACGATAAGAACGATTTTAATGCACCATTTGCTTCAGGTTCGGCGCAGTATAATATCATGATTGCTGTTCCATGTAGTATGGGAATGTTGGGTCGAATTGCAAGTGGTGTTAGTGACGATTTAAGTACAAGGGCTGCAGATGTAATTTTAAAAGAACGTCGAAAATTAATATTAGTTGCGCGTGAAACACCCTATAACTTGATCCATATCAAAAATATGGAAACGGTAACCTTAGCTGGAGGTATTATATGTCCTGCTACGCCAAGTTTTTATAGTAAACCACAAACCATTGAGGAAGTGGCATACACAGTGGTACATAGAATATTGGACCTTGCAGGGCTTAATGCGAAAGGCTATCGTTGGGGCAATAAATAAATAAAACCTTGCTACAAAAAAAGCCTCGCATCCACTAAGGTGCGAGGCTTTTTTATGCGATGTAATTGATACTTACTTACTATTCTGCTTTTGGTTCTTTCGGCGTTTTTGGTTCTTTGGGTTCCTTTACTGCTTTTTCACTCTTCTCTGCCTTTTCCTTTTTTTGTAAAGTAAAAGTCAACCCAGTTTTTTCTGTATTTAAATCTCCTACTAAAACATCACCCTGTTTCA
>JBDKFR010000068.1:0-70878 GCA_039798645.1 Bacteroidota bacterium | reverse complement strand
ATGCGAGCTTAAAAGTATATACCACACGTCCTGACACCGTTTTTGGGGTAGACTTTATGGTGGTTGCACCTGAGCATGCATTAATTGAAAGTATCACTCCTGCAACGCATAAGGTTGCAGTGGAAGAATATATTGCATATGTAAAAAGTAGAAGTGAACGTGAGCGTATGGCAGAAAAGAAAATTACCGGATGTTTTACGGGTGCTTATGTGGTGAATCCGTTTAACCAAAAATTAATTCCTATTTGGATTTCGGAGTATGTATTAGCAGGCTATGGTACTGGCGCGATTATGGCGGTTCCTTGTGGCGATGATCGAGATTTTAAATTTGCCCAACATTTTAATATACCTATCACAAATATTATTGGAGAAGCGTTTGATGGCAAGGAAGCCAATCCAACGAAGGAAGCAAAGTTGACAAACAGTGACTATTTAAATGGTATTATTCAAAAAGACGCCATAGCAATAGTGAATGATAAGATTGAAGCAATGGGTATTGGAAAGCGTAAAGTGAATTATAGGATGCGTGATGCAGCTTTTAGCAGACAACGTTATTGGGGTGAACCATTTCCTATTAAATGGGTGAATGGTATTGCTTATCCATTATCCGAAAATGAATTGCCACTATTGTTACCTGATGTAGATAATTATGGACCAGGTCCAGAAGGCGAGGGTCCTTTGGCAAATATTGAATCTTGGAAAGCAGAAAACTATGAGACCAATACGATGCCTGGTTATGCGGGAAGTAGTTGGTATTTTTTACGTTATATGGATCCAAGTAATACCACTGAATTTTGTAGTAGTAAAGCAAGTGATTATTGGGGGCAGGTGGATTTATACATTGGAGGAACCGAGCATGCTGTTGGGCATTTATTATACAGCCGTATGTGGACTAAAGCTTTATATGATTTAGGCCATATTGGTTTTGATGAGCCTTTCAAGAAATTGTTAAATCAAGGTATGATTCAAGGTAGTTCTCGTTTTGTATATCGCAAAAGAGGAACGCATACTTTTATTTCTGCAGGTTTAATAGCAGGGCATGAAGTGGATCAATTACATGTTGATGTGAATATCGTGGATGGAGTTGAATTAGATACCACCGCTTTCAAAAAATGGAAGCCTGATTATGCAAATGCTGAATTTATTTTAGAAGAGGGTAAATATGTATGTGGTGTAGAAGTAGAGAAGATGTCTAAATCTAAATTCAACACGGTAAATCCGGACGACTTAGTTCAAAAATATGGAGCTGATACTTTTAGGATGTATGAAATGTTTTTGGGGCCAGTGGAGCAAAGTAAGCCTTGGGATACGAAAGGTATTGAAGGGGTTCACCGTTTTATAAAAAAGTTTTGGAGACTTTGTTTTGATGAAATGAAAGGTAAGGTATGGGTGGACGAAGCGCCAACTGCCGAGGAGTTAAAAATATTACACAAGACCATTAAAAAAATTGAAGAGGATACCGAGCGTTATAGCTTTAATACCGCAATAAGTACATTTATGATTTGTATCAATGAATTATTTGATGCAGGCTGTCATAAAAAAGCAGTGTTAGAACAGGTACTTATTTTAATTACTCCCTACGCACCTCATTTCGCAGAAGAATTATGGAGCGCATTGGGTAACGAGGGATTAATTGTTGATGCGACCTATCCAATATTTGATCCTAAATATGTTTTAGAAACAGCAAAGGAGTATCCTGTGAGTATTAATGGTAAAGTAAGAGCAAATATTTCGATTGCTTTAGATGCGACAGAGGAGCAAGTACGAGAGATTGTATTAGCTAATGCAGCCGTTCAAAAATGGGTGGAAGACAAACCGGTGAAAAAATTAATTTTTGTAAAAGGTAGAATGATCAATATTGTTATTTAATAAATAGCTAAACCATAATCATTTTCATAAATCATATATTCAATTCGCTACATTTTTAATCAAGTCATATGAAAAAATCAGTTGTATTATTTGTTTGTCTTTGCTTAGTTTTTTTTAATGCAATAGGACAAATGCAAGGGTCTAACTTACCTCGTTTTGTTAGATGGGAGGACAATAATCAGTTTGTTTTAAATACAAAGCTAAATGGGGATAATACACCTAAAGATTATACCTATCATGTTGGTACCAAAAAATACACTCCAACATCGAAAGTGTCAACTGTTAATGAAAAAACAGTTTTTATTAAAAATGCTAATGTTTACTTAAAAGAAAATGGCACCGAAACGCAGTTGACTTTTGATGCTGCTGAAGAAAAAAATCCAACACTTTCTCCTGATGGAAAATATGTAGGATATACCAAATACAATAATCTTTATACATTTGAACTTGAGCATAAAATTGAGAGAGCGATAACCAATGAGGAGATTAAGGGCATCTTAAATGGTTATGCTAGTTGGGTATACTTTGAAGAAATTTTTGGTCGTCCAACACAGTATCGTGCATTTTGGTGGAGTCCGGATAGTAAGTTTATTTCTTTTATGCGTTTTGATGAAAGAAATGTACCTATGTTCCCTATTTATAATAGTGATGGGCAACATGGTTTTGTTGAAGAAACAAGATACCCGAAAGTGGGCGATGCAAACCCAACCGTAAAAATAGGATGGGCTGCTCCAACCGGTGGCAACATTACTTGGGCTGATTTCAATGACAAAGAGGACCAATATTTTGGATGGCCTATTTGGAATCCCAACAACAATAGTATGTGGTTATCTTGGATGGATCGTGGACAAAACAATTTAAAAGTTTACGAATTAGATATGACTTCTGGTGCAAAGAAAGAAGTTTATAAAGAATATCAAAAAACATGGATTGATTTAGAAGACAGAGTGAGCGGAAGAATTAATTTTTTAGCCAATAATGGTGGTTACATCGCACAGTCAGATGCAAGTGGATGGAATCAATTGTATTTGTATGATATGAATGGACAATTAATAAACCCAATAACTAATGGTAAATACACCGTAACGGGGATTAAATTAATTGATGAAAAAAATAAAACCATTTATTTTACTGCAAGAGGTATTGAGAATACTGCCAGGGTTGACTTTTATAGTATTGGGTTGGATGGCACTAATTTAAAACGATTATCCATTGGTGATTACAACTATAGTCAGGTTTATTTAGCGCCTGATGCTAAACATTTTGTAGGTGTGTATAGTAATGTAAAAACACCAACTAATATTTCAGTTTTTGAAATTACCAAGAAAGGAGAAATCAAATCTCAAGTTTTAGGAACTGCAGTAGATAGTAATTTTAAAATAGAAACATTTGCTAAGACTGAATTAATTCGTATTAAAAGTGCAGATGGTTTATATGAGTTACCTGCTTTGGTGACTTGGCCGAAAAATATGGATTCTAATAAAAAGTATCCTTTACTAGTTAGTATTTATGGAGGGCCTAATGCTGGAACTGTCATGGATACATGGACAAACCCTACTGTTAAAGAGACTTGGGCAAAAGAAGGCATTATTCAAGTAGCTTTTGATCATAGAGCTAGCGGACATTTTGGAAAAGAAGGGGTTAATTATATGTATCGAAATTTAGGCTATTGGGAAATGCAGGATTATATGACTATGGCTAAATGGTTTATAGGTAATGCAAATGCGGATCCTAAGAAAATTGCTATCACTGGATTTAGTTATGGTGGCTACATGAGTTGCTATGCACTAACCTACGGATCGGAAGTGTTTACGCATGCGTTAGCTGGAGGAAGTGTAACTTCTTGGGAATTATATGACTCTCATTATACTGAAAGATTTATGGATACGCCAAAGGAAAATCCAGAAGGGTATAAATCAAGTAGTGTCATGACGCATATAAAAAACTTCAAAGGAAAATTACAACTCGTGCATGGAACAATGGACGATAATGTACACATGCAAAATTCAATTCAACTTCTTAGTTCTTTACAGGATAATGGTAAAGAAGTAGATTTTATGTTATATCCAGGTGGAAGGCATGGATGGGGAGGAGCTAAAGGGAAACATTTTACTGAGTTGAAAAACAAATTCATTTATAATCATTTATTAGACAAATCATATTCAATAAGTAAATAAACCTACTTTTATATACAATAACAAGCAATAATATTAATGTCCAATCCAATTTTAGATACGAATAATCAAAATTTAAATCCACAGGATCGTGAATTTGAAAATAGTATTCGCCCAACCGAAATTGATGCATTCGCTGGTCAACCTCAACTAATTGAGAACATCAGCATATTTATAAAGGCAGCGAAATTAAGAGGAGAGGCATTAGATCATATTTTATTTCATGGACCTCCAGGCTTAGGTAAAACAACATTAAGTAGGATTGTTGCCAATGAAATGGGTGTACAAATTAAAGAAACATCTGGCCCTGTAATTGAAAAGCCAAGTGACTTAGCAGGTTTATTAACGAGTTTAGAACCCAATGATGTATTGTTTATTGATGAGATACACCGTTTAAGTACAGTGGTGGAAGAGTATTTGTATGCTGCTATGGAAGATTATAAAATTGACATCATGATTGATAGTGGTGCCAATGCTAGAAGCATACAAATTAATTTAAATCCGTTTACTTTAGTAGGCGCCACTACCAGAAGTGGTTTGTTAACTGCCCCTTTGTTATCACGTTTTGGTATTAAGTCACGTTTAGAATATTATCCAGCAACTGTTATTGAAAAAATTATATTACGAAGTGCAGGGATTTTAAATGTAAACATTAATACAGAAGCTGCAGGTGAAATTTCCAGACGAAGCAGAGGTACCCCGCGTATTGCCAATGGGTTATTACGAAGAGTTCGTGACTTTGCACAAGTATTAAACGATGGCATTGTAGATATAGGTATTACTAAGCATGCCTTAAAAGCATTAAATGTAGATGACCATGGTTTAGATGAAATGGATAACAGAATCTTACTAGCCATTATTGAAAAATTCAAAGGTGGTCCTGTTGGTATTTCCACTATTGCAACTGCAGTGGGGGAGGAGTCTGGTACCATTGAGGAAGTATATGAACCATTTTTAATTCAGGAAGGTTTTTTACAACGTACGCCTCGTGGACGTGAGGTAACTTATAAAGCATATGAGCATTTAGGTAAGCATCGCGGTGGTGCTTCAGAAAATCCAGAATTATTCAGATAGTTATAAACTTATTTTATAGTTCCTTGAAATAAAAAGCGCATCCATTAAGATGCGCTTTTTAGTAATTATTATTTATTAATGAATTTAGGAGTTAACCACTAATCGGAATCCATTACCATGAATGTTTACAATTTCAATTTGGTCGTCGTCCTTTAAAAATTTTCTCAATTTTGCAATATATACGTCCATGCTTCGTCCATTGAAGTAGGTATCGCTGCCCCATATTTTTTTCAACGCTTTTTCTCTGGTTAATAAATCATTTTTATGTTCTGATAACATTTTCAATAATTCATTTTCCTTAGGCGATAAAACTTGAATTAAATCATCATGCTTTAGTTCACGTAATTTTGGATTAAAGTGATATTTTCCTAATTGATATTCTTGGTTATCCGTAACTCTATGGTCCTCTTCATTACGTTTAATGATTGCTTTTATTTTAAGCATTAACACTTCACTATCAAATGGCTTAGTGATATAATCATCGGCACCTAATTTATACCCTTGTATGATATCCTCTTTTAAGGTTTTTGCACTTAAAAAAAACAATGGCACGTCAGGATCAATATCTCTAATTTCTTCTGCTAATTTAAATCCATCAACATTTGGCATCATGACATCCAATAAGCATAAATCAAAACTTTCTCTTTGGAATGCTGCTAATCCTAAACGACCGTCACGTTCTAATGTAACGTCATACTCGTCTAACTCTATATAGTTTTTCAAAACTAATCCTAGGTTACTATCATCTTCACATAATAGTATTTTAAATTTCTTTTTATCTTCCATATTGCTTGTTTATTATTGTAAAGAAACGATTTTTACTTTTTTTAGGAAAAAATGTACTTCCAATCTTTTGTTAAAATATACCTATTCCTTCGTACTTGAACAAATGTCGCAAATTCCACAGGGTTTTGAACCAATTTCGCCAAAGTATTTAGCTAAATATACACTTCTGCAAAGGCTGGGTTGAGCTTGCAAATAGCCAATGAATTGTTTAATTCTTTCCATAAATCCCTTTTTCATGAGCTGATAATGGTCAAAATCTATTTTCATGAAGCTAGCTGAACTTCTGTTCCATAAAAATTGAACTACTGGTTGGTTTTGTTTTTGATCAAAACTTATCATGCCGTGCATGGCTAATATTTGTAGCTGTTGATTGACAAATGGCAGGTCTCTTTGCAATAATTCGGCCAATAGTTTTTCATTAATAAAATGAGGGCTATCTAATATGCCACCATAACTACGTAATAGCGTTTGTAAAACAGTTCCTGCAATTGGATGGGCATTTTGAAAACTTTCAATACTGAATCGATCTCCTAATACTTGCACCAAAGATGGCGTGAAGGCTGACTCAGAAAAACGAATATGCCCTTCTTGTTGAATCCAACTTAAAGCGTTACGCGCAATTATTTTATCCCATTTAAAAACGATACAAAAATTTTCAAAATCAAATGGAAATTGTTGTTTTTCACCCATACCAATCGGAAGTTGTACAAAATCGGCAAGGTCTTGGAATATTTTTTTCATGATATCTATCGATGGATATTTTTTTTCTTGTAACTCTATCCAATAATTCCAATCGTTTTGTTGATATAATAAAATGGCTTCAGACAATTCACCATCTCGTCCTGCTCTACCTGCTTCCTGGTAATATTGTTCAATGCTTCCTGGTATGTCATAATGTAATACCAATCTAACATTGCCTTTATTAATACCCATTCCAAATGCACTTGTACAAACCACTATGGGTGTTAAATTTTGCATCCAATCATGTTGTACTTTTTTTCTTTGTTCCAATGGCATGCCAGCATGATATTCGCCCACCTTATATCCATAATCATTGAGTAACTGTGCCAATTGCGATACATTGCTTCGCGTATTGCAATAAATAATGGCTGACCCAGTTAATGTATTTAATATTTGTCTTAACACCTGTAATTTAACGGGGCATTTTTGTATACTGTATTTTAAGTTGGGTCTTAAAAATGAATCGGTGATAATATGTGTACTGTTAAATGAAAGCTCCTTCATAATATCCTCTTGAACAACGGGAATAGCAGAAGCCGTCATGGCTAGTATAGGGACTTTGGGGAATAGTTGTTTTAATACTTTTAATTTTCTATAAGGAGGTCGGAAGTCATAGCCCCATTGTGAAATACAATGTGCCTCATCAATAGCAAAGAGTGTAATTTTTATTTGACTAAGGGATTCTTGAAACTGTTTTTGTGCTAATTTTTCAGGGGAACAATAAATGAATTTATATTTCCCTCGAACTGCTGCAGCCATTACTTCGGCTTGTGCTTCCTCACTTAAGTGTCCGCCTAGTGCAATGGATGGAATATGCTTAGATTGCAAATCATTAACTTGGTCCTGCATAAGTGCTATAAGCGGGCTAATGACTAAGCAAATTCCGTCTTCACATAGGGTAGGTATTTGAAAGCATAATGACTTTCCAGCTCCCGTAGGTAGCAAGGCAAGCGTATCTTTTTTTTCAAGTACAGCATTTATAATATTTAATTGCTGTGGCCTGAAATTTTCATAGCCCCAATACTTTTTTAATATGGCTTGTGCTGATTTCAACAATTGATTACACTAATTTCTTTTTAAATAATCTTAGTGAATTTAGTGCAAGCACTACATCACTTAATCCCATGATTAAGGCGCCGTATGTGGGTCCCCAAGTTCCAAGTAAACCCAAAGCAGCTACTGGAATTGCTACCAAATTATAGGAAAATGCCCAAGCTAAGTTTTCTTTGATTGTTTCATATGTGCGTCTCCCTAGTCCTAATGACATGGGTAGATTTTTAAGACCTTGATTCATTAAAATAACTTGTGCACTTTGTATGGCTATATGTGAGGCATTACTTAGGGAAATTCCAATTGTTGCTTTTGCCAAAGCAGGTGCATCATTAATACCATCACCCACCATGGCAGTAGGAGCAATGGAAGTTAAAGCAGCTAATTTTGCTAATTTGTCTGCTGGACTTTGTTCACTTATAATTTCTTGAATGCCTAATGCTTTTCCTACCGTTTCGCATTTTTCCTTTCTATCACCACTTAATAAAATGGTATGAATACCTTGCTTATGTAATGTTTCGATAACCTCTTTAGCTTCTGGTCTTATTTGATCGGTTACATCGACCCAGCCAATTAACTCACCGTTTTTCTGAATATATACATTATGACCATCTTCTGCATTTTGGTCTTTTAATGTTTTAAAAGAGCCTGACCAAAATTCATTTCCTTCTTTATCCTTAGCAACAATACCCATCCCTTTTACTTCCTCAATTTTCGCCCAATTCCTAGCATTATTTGTTTTCCAAGTACCACTAATACATTTTGCAATGGGATGATTTGAATATCTTTCTAATGAATAAACCAATGCCTTAAAATTTTCTTCAGTGATGGCATTGGCAACATTCTTCTGTGAGGATTCGTTAATTTTAAAGTTGGCAATTTCAAAATGCCCCGTTGTTAAAGTACCTGTTTTATCAAACACTACTTGTTTTATATCCTTAAAGGTTTCAAGGCTCTTTGCATTTTTAAATATAACACCATTTCTCGCACCTCTACCTAATCCAACTGCAATAGCGGCTGGCGTTGCTAGTCCCATAGCACAGGGGCAGGAAATAACTAAAACTGCAATAGCGCGTAACATACTTTCACCAAAACCAATCGCATCTCCATTTGCGTTGTGGGCAAAAAAGTAGTTTCCTAATAAAGTAAGCAAAGCAATACCTAAAACCAACGGAACAAAAATCGCTGAAATTTTATCTGCTAAAATTTGTACAGGTGGTTTTTCACCTTGTGCCGCTTTAACCATCTTTAATATATTAGCAAGCACTGTGTCATTTCCAACTGCTGTGATATAAGCTTTCACTGTTCCATTTTCAATCGTGCTTCCTCCCAATAAAATATCATTCATCTTTCTAAATACGGGCACACTTTCACCCGTTACAATGGACTCATTCACGCTCGCTTCACCCCATAAAACTTTACAATCCATGGGAATGGTTTCACCTGAATTGATCAACACTAAATCACCCACTTTCAAAGTGTCGCTTTCAACATTAAATATTATTTCTTTATGATTTTCATCAAACACAATCATATTGGCCATTACTTTTTGTGCTTTCACTAAATCCTTTAAAGCGCGTTGTGTTGATTCAATTGAGGCATCTTCCAAATAATTACCAAAAAATACCAAGGTTAAAATAGTGGCAGTCGTTTCGTAATAAGCAAACTCCATGCCTTTTCCAATGAGTGTACCATAAATACTATATCCAAATGAAGCAATGGCGCCAATACTTACTAATACATTCATATTTGGAATTCCATTGAATACACTACTCCATGCACTTTTACCAAAATAGCCCATGCCTACTATAAATACGGGGATGGTCATGGCTAGTTGTACATATGGATTCATGAAAACATGCATGCCCGGTATTTGATGAAAACCAGGAATCATATGTGCAACCAATGGTATCGTAAAAACTAAACAAAACAAAGCACGATCTCTGTTATTGTCCAACCATTTTTTTGCCGGAGCAGCTTCTTCTTGTCCACGCACTTTATATCCAAGGCTAGTAATGCCTTTTACCAAGGTTTCTTTATTCAATTCAGATGGCAAATCAAATTGTACTTCGCCTTCCATGAAATTAACTTTAGGCTCTACTGCACCTTGATTTTGTAAATATTTATGAATGGAGAGGGCACAGTTCGTGCAACTCATGCCGTCAACTTTTAATTGTATATGTTCCATATCGCTTCATTTCGTGATCCGTCGTAAACAATTTTACATTACAAAGGTACGACCCTTTTAAGATTTCTATTTTTTAGCTTTCTAATACTTGACTTATCTTTGGAGTATGGAAATGGATTATAAGTTGGATCAAATTGATCAGGTTGCCGCTAAACTTATTAAAGAATATGCTAATAAGTATATTTGGGCATTTTATGCGCCAATGGGAGCGGGTAAAACCACTTTAATTGCTCGAATTTGTAAACAAATGGGTGTGGAAGAAACGGTCGCTAGTCCTACATTTTCCATCATGAATGAACATTTGGCAAATGGGAAAAAGATATATCATATGGACTGGTATCGATTGGAAGACGAAGCAGAAGCCATAAGAACAGGTGTAGAGGCTGCGTTGGATGAGGCTGATATTTGTTTTATTGAATGGCCTGAAAAGGCAGCATCCCTGTTGCCTGATGAGACGTTGAAACTTAAAATTGAAATATTAGATCCTGAACATAGAAGGATTATTATAACTTCATAAAAATTATCACCATGAGTGTCATCAAGCCACAAATTCACCCTTCGTTTTCCTATGAGACACAGGAGGAAGTGCTCGATATTCCACATCGCTCCAAACCACTGCTAATTGGCATTCCAAAAGAAATAGCTTTTCAAGAAAATAGAATTGGTTTAATACCAGAAGCTGTAGGCGTATTGGTCGCAAATGGCCATGAGGTAATGGTGGAGTCAGGCGCTGGTGAGGGTAGTAGATATAGTGACCATGATTATGCTGAAGCAGGAGCTAGGATTGCTTTTGAAAAAGAAGAAGTGTATAAATGCCCAATATTGGTAAAAACGGCACCTCCGGTTGAAGCTGATTTACCTTTTTTGCAAATGCACCAAATAATTATTTCACCATTACATTTATCAGCCCTTAAAAAAGAGTTGGTTGAAAAATTAATGGCTAAAAAAATTACGGCATTAGCGATTGAAAATATTAAAGATGAAAATCAAAACTATCCTATATTAAGAAGCATGGGTGAAATTGCTGGAAGTGCTGTGATGTTAATTGCAGGACAGTACTTGAGTAATTTTAATCAAGGAAAAGGAATTTTGTTAGGTGGTATTAGTGGTGTTCCTCCAACCAAAGTGGTGATCATTGGCGCGGATATTATTGGCGAATTTGCTACTAGAAATGCATTGGCTTTGGGTGCGAGTGTGAAAGTATTTGATAATAATGTTTCAAGGTTACAGAGACTTCAAAATAATTTAGGACAAAGAGTTTGGACAAGCGTATTGGAACCTAAAATTTTAGCCAAGCAACTAAAAACATGTGAGGTGGCCGTAGGTGCTTTAAGAAATGAATTCGGACGCGCTCCAATTGTAGTTACTGAGGAAATGGTCGCAGCTATGCGACCTGGTAGCATTATCATTGATGTTGCCATTGATAGAGGCGGTTGTTTTGAAACAAGTGAATTAACCAATCATGAAAACCCAATTATCATAAAGCATAATGTGCTGCATTACGGCGTACCCAATATACCAAGCGGCTTTGCCCGAACAGCAAGCCAAGCCATTAGTAATGTGTTGATGCCATTATTAATTCAAGTAGGAGATATGGGTGGATTGTCTGAAATCATTTGGCACCAAATGCATTTACGAGAAGGCATTTATTTGTATAAAGGAGCGCTTACTGATTTTTATATCAGTGAAAAATTTCAGCTAAAATTTACAGACCTTAACTTGTTATTGACAAGCAGAAGTTAATTTTTTACTACTTTAAGTGGATTGATATTAATTGTTATTGCCAACAACTTTATAGTCGAGTAGGTTTACTTGTGCTTTGCAATAATCGTATTCCAATGGATCATTACTTCCAACAATAATGAGCTTATGAAGCGCATATTTATTGATAAGCGTATGATATAAGGCATAGCCTTCTTTGTCTAAATTGCTACAAGGTTCATCTAATAATAATATAGGGGCTTCTGAAAAAATGGCTAAAGCTAATTTTAGTCTTTGTTTCATTCCACTACTGAAATATCTAATCTGTTTGCTTGAAGCTTGTTTCAATCCAATCATGTCAATCATCTCTTCCACACTAAGGTCCTTTCTCAATGGCTTGAATTGTTCATGAAATTCAAATTGCTCAAGGGTGGTAAATTCTTCAATTAATTCTAAATAGGGTGCTGCTATACTTATTTGACTATAAATAGTATTCGTATCATGATCATCCCAAGTAATCGTTCCTTTTGATAAATTAAGGTAACCAGCCAACACTTGCAATAAGGTACTCTTACCTGAACCATTATTGCCAATGAGTGCATAATGCTTGCCCATTTCAAAAGTGTAACTAAGATCTTTGAAAATCCAGTCCTTATTAAATCTTTTAGCCGCGTTATGTAAGCTTATCTGTAACATTATTAGTCCTCGTCAACTGCACCTTTACCAAATTTTTTGATAATACCACGACCACTGTCTCTAATGAAAGTTACAATTTCGTCACGTTCATCTGTTGCAGGTAATTCTTCTTCAATAAATTCTAATGCCTGTGTGGTATTCATTCCTTTATTAAAAATATATCGGTAAATATCTAGTATATGATTGATTTTCTCTAAATCAAATCCTCTGCGCTTTAAACCTACACTGTTTACGCCTCCATAACTTAATGGGTTACGAACTGCTTTAATATAAGGTGGAACGTCTTTACTCACTAAACTTCCTCCTGCGATGTATGCGTGTTGTCCAATATTTACAAATTGATGTACCGCACTCACGCCCGCTATCCATGCATAATCACCTAAAGTCACATGACCAGCTACTTGAACACTATTACTTAAAATACAATTATTTCCAATCAGACAATCGTGTGCAATATGACTGTAAGCCATGATCAAACAATTATTACCCACTTTTGTAATCCATCGGTCAGTGGTGCCTCGGTTAATGGTAACAAATTCTCTAATCGTAGTTCCGTCTCCAATTTCTACGGAGGTTTTTTCTCCATTAAATTTTAAATCCTGTGGTTCAGCACCTATAACAGCACCCGGAAAAATTCTACAATTTTTTCCAATTTTTGTACCATTCATAATGGTAACGTTACTGCCAATCCAAGTACCTTCTCCTATCACCACTTCACTATGAATAACTGTGAATGGATCTATTTTTACATTAGGAGCAATTTTGGCATTAGGGTCAATATATGTAAATGGATGTGTCATAGCTTTGTTTTAAATAATTATTCTGCTCTTTTAACAACCTGAGCAACTAAGTTTGCTTCGGTTGCTACTTTTCCTCCAACGTATACAGTACCTCTCATTTCACATATTCCTCTGCGGATGGGCGCTGTCAATTCCATTTTCAAAAGCATCGTATCGCCTGGCTTTACCATGCTTTTAAATTTACAGTTGTCAATTTTTAAAAAGTAAGTATCATAATTTCCTTCTGGCATTGCGTTAATACATAAAATACCACCTGTTTGTGCTAATGCTTCAATCTGAAGTACACCTGGCATAACTGGATTACCAGGGAAGTGTCCAGGGAAAAACCACTCATTAAAAGTTACATTTTTCACACCAACAATTACAGTGTCGGTTAGTTCAATAATTTTATCTACAAATAAAAATGGATATCTATGTGGTAATATTTTTTCAATTTGCTCTAAATTAAAAACAGGTGTTAAGCTAGGGTTATATACTGGCACATCTTTAACGTGTTTATTCTTTTTGATGTACTGTTTTATTTTTTTAGCGAATTCAACATTGCTACTATGACCTGGTCTGTTGGCAATAATACGTGCCTTAATAGGGTAGCCACTTAAAGCTAAGTCACCAACCACGTCTAACAACTTATGTCTTGCAGGTTCATTGGGGAAACGTAACTCTAAATTATTTAAATACCCTTCACTTTTAACTTCAATTTTTTCACGCTTAAATACTTTTGCTAATCGGCCCATTTCTTCACTGGTAACGGGTTTATCCACTACTACAATCGCATTATTAATATCTCCACCTTTAATTAAATCATGCTCCAACAAGGCTTCTAGTTCATGTAAAAAACAAAATGTTCTACAGGGTGAAATTTCAGCTTTAAAATCCTTGATTGTTGTTAGCGCAGCATGTTGTGTCCCAAGCACAGGACTATTAAAATCAATTAAGGTTGTAATTTGATAATCAAGTGCTGGCAATGCAACCATTTCAACTCTTTTGGCTTCATCGTAGTGAAAAATATTTTCATCAATACTATACCAAGCTTTTGCTGCATCTTGCTCAAGCACGCCAGCTTCTTCAATGATTTTTATAAACGGTGCTGAGCTTCCATCCATGATAGGGATTTCGGGTCCATTAATTTCTATCAATACATTGTCAACGCCACTACCCACCAATGCTGCTAAAATATGTTCAACCGTACTCACTTTTGCATCACCCACTTGTAAAGTAGTTCCTCTACTTGTATCGGTTACTAAATCACAGTCAGCCTTGATAATGGGTTTATTAGGTAGGTCAACGCGTTGAAACTGCATGCCAAATCCAGGATTAGCAGGTACTAATTTCATTTCCACCATAACGCCAGTATGTAATCCTGTTCCACTTATTTTAATGCTCTTTGAAAGCGTGTGTTGTTTATCGGGATTAAAATGCTGATCCATACACTTAATATAATTTGTGCTTTAGTTTCTTAAAGCGATGATTTTCAACAAAAATAAGTCCATTTACCCTTTTTGGGCTAGTTGAGCAACTAATATTTCGAGTTCTTTGACCCTTTTCTCCAAATTTGGCAGGTTTTTCATGTGAACTTGTGCCCTTAAAGCACTACTATGGTCCGCGGCAGGGTTACCCGTTACGGTACTATTGGCTTGAGATATTGACTTCGTTATCCCACTTTTACCAGCAATTTTAACGCCATCTGCGATACTTAAGTGTCCGGCAGTTCCAACCTGTCCCCCAATCATAACGCCTTTGCCAACCTTAGTACTTCCGCTCAATCCTGTTTGTGCTGCAATGACGGTGTTTTCTCCAACCTCTACATTATGTGCAACCTGAATTAGGTTATCTAGCTTTACGCCCTTTTTGATAACAGTTGACCCAATCGTTGCGCGATCAATAGTAGTATTGGCTCCAATCTCAACATAATCTTCAATAATGACATTGCCTAATTGAGGCACTTTTTGATAACGACCATCCGTTGATGGTGCAAAACCAAAGCCATCACTTCCAATGACAGTACCTGCGTGAATAGTAATATGATTTCCTAAAACACAATCAGCATAGATGATGACACCCGGATACAACACAACATCATTTCCAATAGTGGTATTATCACCAATAACTACATGAGGAAAGATTTTCACATTATTTCCAATGCTAACTTTTTCACCAATATGTGCAAATGCTGCCACAAAGTGATTTTCGCCAATAGTTGCTGATTCAGCAATATAAGATGGAGTTTGTATGCCAGTTAGGTTTTGAGTTTTTAGTTCTTGGTATTTTGTAAGTAAAGTTGCAAATGCAGCATAAGCATCGGGCACTCTAATTAAAGTTGCCTTTATGGGAGATTTTAAAACATAAGCTTCATTTACAATAATAATGCTTGCACGAGTTGAATAAATGAACTCCTCATATTTCGGATTGGCTAAAAATGAAATTTGACCTTCAGTAGCCTCTTCAATTTTTCCAAATTGAGAAACGACAATCGAATGGTCACCTTCGACTTTTCCTTGAATCATTAATGCAATCTGTTGGGCACTAAATTGTAGCATTCGTTAATTTTTGAATGGGGGGTTATTCGTTCAATGAACAAATGTAAAATTTTTTAACTGGGGCAGAAAGACTTTCCACTATTAAAGCGTTTTGAATAGCTGAAATATTGGCAATTTCACCCGTTTTTAGCAAAATTTTAATGGTTTCATTGTCGTTTTTGTACAAAGTATTTGATACTGTCCCTTTAAAACATAAATATGCAAGCTCTTGTTCATTCAAAGCATACTTACTGCTCGTTTTATTCAATGCGGTTTCCCATTGAGCATCCTCAATTGGTTCGGATTGGATTTGACACTTAAAACATTTTCTATTGAGTAGTCCTTTGCACAAAATAGATAAAACGGGGTCTGCATGGTATTGCCATTTTTTAATGGCATGTAAAATATCAGTGTCGTCTAAGTTGCAATAATCGTTTAATGCTAGCTCTTCGATTTTAATATTGGGATGGCTTAAAAAAGTATCAAGTAATGCACCCGTTTTTACTTGTTCGTTGTTTTGTTCAAATAGAAATTGTGCGCGCTCAATAATTTTAACCAACATATTTTCACTAGCTACGACTGTTTTATGTCGATAAACCTGCCAATACATTAAACGGCGTGATAATAAAAATTTCTCAACACTATTAATACCTTTTTCTTCAACAACCAATTCGTTATTATGTACAGTTAGCATTTTAAGAATTCGCTCATATCCAACAACCCCCTCGCTAACACCAGTAAAGAAACTATCTCTTGATAAATAATCAAGTCTATCAACATCCAATTGGCCACTAATTAATTGGTGTAAAAATTTTTTCGGATATTGATTAGTGAATATTTTAATGGCTAAAGATAAATTTCCTTTAAGTGCAGGATTGTCATCTTCATTCAACTTTTGCATGATGACTAAAGAAAGTGATTCATGACTTATTCCTTTAAGCAATATTTTTTCTAAGGCATGTGAATAAGGGCCATGACCTATATCGTGTAAAAGAATGGCTGCTTTTGCAGCAACTGCTTCCTCAGTGGTAATTTCAATTCCTTTGTCTTTTAATTCGTTTATCGCAATGCACATTAAATGGTATGCACCTAAAGAGTGATGTAATCGGGTATGAACTGCTCCCGGATATACCAATTGGGCAAGAGCCATTTGTTGAATTCTTCTTAGTCTTTGATAATAGGGGTGACTAATAATTTCAAAAATGAGTGGATCGTTGATGGTAATAAAACCATGAACGGGGTCATTAATAATTTTTCGATGTGTAAAAGCCATATAAAATGAGTGGTGGTAAAGGTACGAAATGTGAATAACTACTAGGCCTTATTTTCCTGCTTAGTTTGCTAAAAAACTATATTTGTATGTCCACTTACTACCCTATAAATCAATGCATAATTATGAAATTGACTCAAACTACATTAAATAAGTTAGAAGATATTTTAGGTGAATCGGAGTTCGTTGTAAGATACGAAAGAGGTAATTTTCAGAGCGGTTGGTGCTTATTAGAATCTAAAAGAATTGTGGTGCTTAATAAATTTTTAAATTTAGAAGCCAGAATTAATACTTTATTAGAGTTAATCCCACAATTAGATATTGAATTCGATAAATTAACCCATGACTCTCAAAAATTATTTGAAGAGGTTAAAAAGATTTCATTGACGGAAGCATAGCTATATTGTTTATCGTAATTGGAGTTGCTAGTTACCATAAACTATTAAATAAAGTACATTGTTAAATATCACCATTTTAGGATCAGGTACAAGTACCGGTGTCCCTTTAATAGGGTGCGATTGTGAAGTATGCACTTCCTTAGATCCTAGAGATAATCGTTTGAGAACAAGTATTAAAATTGAATCCGATCATACAAGTGTCGTGATTGATACTACCCCTGATTTCAGATATCAAATGTTAAGAACAAACACGACCCATTTGGATGCGGTTGTGTTTACACATCCACACCGCGATCATTATGCTGGTCTTGATGATATTCGGCCATTTAATTTTCATTCCAATAGACCCATGCAGATTTATGCAAATGAAATAACGCAGGTAGCGATTAAGCGTGATTTTTATTATGCATTTGAAAAACATAAGGATGCTGGCTTGCCAGAAATGATGTTACATACCATCATTGATGACCAACCTTTTAAAATTGGGGATTTAAAATTTGAACCCATTCAAGTCATGCATCGAGAACTTCCAGTGCTTGGGTATCGTATTGGAGATTTTGTATACATCACCGATTTGAATTATATAAGTGAAAGTGAGAAAGAGAAAATTAAAGGGGCAAAAGTGATGATTTTAAGTGCTTTAAGACCACAACCGCATCCAACTCATTTTACCTTAAATGAGTCCATCGCTTTGGCAACAGAATTAGCTATTCCTCAGGTATATTTCACTCATTTTAGCCACCAAATTGGCCTGCATCAAGAGACGGAATCCCAATTGCCATCCTTTATAAAAATGGCCTATGATGGTTTACAATTTTCAGTTTAGATTTTTCATTTAAACTTTCCCTTTAAACTTTCCGCGTCTCTTTTTCATTTAGTATCAATACCGTTATTGTTATTATGAATGCTAGTATAAATACGCAAAATAGGCTTTCCTTTTTGGGTTTAATTTGATCAAAAATGATTGATCCGGCATGGAAAAAATATTTCTACTTTTCAAATAAAGAGTTGAAAGGTATTGTGGTGCTTGGTTTTGTTTTATTAGGCTCTGTATTAGTAAGTCAACTGCTTTCCATTAAACCTGGTGTAAGTGATTTAGAAAAACTAAATGGCCAATACAAATTATTCAATTTTGATCCTAATATTATTGACAGTCAAAGTGCAATTTTATTAGGTATACCTGCTAGACAAGTCATGTCATTACTACATTATAGAGCGAAAGGAGGGAGGTTTAAAAATAAAGATGACTTTGCTCGCTTATATGGTTTAACGGATGAAAAATATCAACTACTCAGACCTTATATTGTAATGGCTGAGGCGCATCCCAAACAATATGATACATCAAAACAGGGTAATAGGCATAATCAATATTATAAGTATAATAATAGTTATGATGCTAAGGAGGTTCAAGGAAAAATAAATATCAATACTATCAATGAAAAGGAATGGGAGTCAATTACAATTTTGAATATAGGGTTGATAAAAAGAATAATCGCTTACAAAAACTACTTAGGGGTTTATAAATCCATATATCAATTGAATAAGGTTTATGGCATGAATGATAGTACTTTTCAATTGCTCCGTGCACATATTTATGTTGACAATAAACAACATGAATTACCCAATGCGAATGCATTAAATTTTAATGATTGGAAAAATTTAAACCTATTTACGGATAGACAAATTTGGACTATTCTAAGAATGAAAAAGGTGAATCAAGGCAAAATTAGCTGGTCCGAGTTGGTTGAATCCTTTGATTTGAGTGAAATTGAGGCCAAGGCGCTGAAAACAAAAATTCAGCTATCAGATTGATAATGAGGCAACAATTGCTTCATTATTAGCCGACATTCATGAAATTCCTCAAAATAATATTTCAATGAAAAGTTGTTTTTTCAAAAAAAATTATTAGTTTGGGGTAGGATTTATTCCTAGTTTATGATTGCTTGCTTGAAAGCCTCACCTTGGTGAGGCTTTTTTTATTTTATATTGGTTTTAGTATTTTAATTTTTATTTACAATTTAATTAAAATACCAAAACTTCACCCTCACCTTGGTGAGGCTTTTTTTATTTTATATTGGTTTTAGTATTTTAATTTTTATTTACAATTTAATTAAAATACTAAAACTTCACCCTTCCGTTAGGAAGGCTTTTTTTATTTTAAGCGTGTAATTTATTTACCCCCTGCTTTGAAAATTTGGTTCACAGCACCACCTAACATTGGGAATTTTTCTTTTACAAAAGCAGCTATCGTTTCAATAGATTGCTTTGCTTGCTCTGGGGTTACACCCGTTTCTTTTACTAAACGATCAATTAATTCTTGCATTGGTATGTTATTAAGGGTTATTTAATTTATTATTTAAGCGGCCTTCATGGCGTTTAATTTGCTTTTGTCAAACATTTGTTTTGCGTAGTCTAAGGTGACTGCAAATTCTTTAATATCGGTGCCAGGTAATTCAAACATAGCTTGTGTAAATAAGCTTTCACAAATGCTTCTCAAGCCTCTTGCACCTAGTTTATATTCCATAGCTTTTGTAGTGATGAAATCGTAAACGGCTGGTTCAATTTTTAACTTGATATTTTCAATAGCAAATAGCTCGGTATATTGTTTGATTAAAGCATTTTTAGGTTCCGTTAAGATACTTCTTAAGGTTTCAGCATCTAGAGGTTCTAAATGAGTTACAATTGGCAAACGACCGAGCATTTCAGGTATTAAGCCAAATGTTTTAATGTCCTGCGCATTGACAAAACGGAGTAAATTTTTTCGTTGTAATTCCTGCTCATCTTTATTGACACTAAACCCAATGGCATTTGTATTAATACGACGTGCAATTATTTTATCGATACCGTCAAATGCGCCACCACAAATGAATAAAATATTTTTAGTGTCAACTTTTATCATTTTTTGATCAGGATGTTTTCGACCTCCCTGAGGTGGTACCAATACTTCGGTGCCTTCCAGCATTTTTAATAATCCCTGTTGAACACCTTCTCCACTTACGTCTCTTGTAATGGATGCGTTATCGCTTTTTCTGGCAATTTTATCGATTTCGTCAATATATACAATACCTCTTTGTGCTGCTTCAACATCATAGTCGCAGTTTTGTAACAAACGGGTCAACATGCTTTCTACGTCTTCACCTACATAGCCTGCTTCCGTAAATACCGTAGCATCTACAATTGCAAATGGGACATTTAATAATTTAGCAATGGTTTTTGCTAATAATGTTTTTCCGGTACCTGTCTCGCCAATCATGATCACATTACTCTTTTCAATTTCCACTTCATTTTTAGCGTTGACTGGAAGATTAATGCGTTTAAAGTGGTTGTATACTGCTACACAAAGAATTTTTTTAGCTTCATCCTGTCCAATAATATATTGATCTAAGAATGATTTGATGGCCATTGGTTTTTGTACTTTTAAAGTACCTGCTTTGCCATCTGATTTTTTCTGATGGAATTCTTTTTCAATGACTTCATGAGCATGCTCAATACAGTTTTCACAAATATGTCCATCCTGTCCGGCGATTAATATTTTTACTTCTTCTCTTTTACGTCCGCAAAAAGAACATTGAATGGTTGTGATAGCTTTGCTCATTTTCATAGTTTGGAATATTATAAGCTTTTAGCAATTTTATCTACAATGCCATAAGCAACGGCTTCTTCCGCATTCATCCAATAGTCTCTATCAAAATCAGCCATAATTTGTTCAATAGATTTTCCGCAGTTTTTAGCTAATATTTTTGCGCCTAGTTCTTTTGTTTTTCTAATTTGTTCAGCCTGTATTTCAATGTCGGCACTTGTCGCTTGGTAATAGCCGCCTAAGCTTGGTTGGTGAATCATAACTTCGCCATGAGGGAAAATAGTACGTTTTCCTTTTTCACCCATGCTTAATAGAATTGAACCCATGCTTGCAGCTAATCCCATACAAATGGTATGCACTGGGCTTTTAATTAAGTTCATGGTATCAAACATAACCATGCCACTTGTAACCACTCCACCTGGACTATTGATGTAAAAATTAATTTCAGCACCTGGTTTGTCAGCGTCCAATAATAATAATTTTGTTACAATATCTTTTGCTGATTTATCATCGACCTGACCCCATAAGTAAATAGATCTTTTTTCAAAAAAGATTTGCTCCATTTTTTTATTCAAGAAACCAGGACCATTATCCTCTTTTTTATCTGATTTTGGTTCGTCCTCATCTTCCATTAAAAAACTTTTATTCAGTATCATAAATTCAATTTGAAAATTATTAATTATTTCACCTTTGTATATGTATTGTATTTAACAATATAGAATTGGTTACTTTTTTTGTTTTCTAGGGTTAGTTAATAATACTTCATCTACTAATCCATATTCTTTTCCTTCAGCTGCAGTCATCCAAAAATCTCTATCACAATCCTTGGCAACAACATCCACATCCTTGTGTGTATGAATCGCTATGACTTCGTATAACTCGTGTTTTAATTTTTTAATTTCTCTAGCTGTGATTTCAATATCCGAAGCTTGTCCACCTACTGCACCACTTGGTTGGTGCAACATAATACGACTGTGTTTTAAGGCAGTTCTTTTTCCTTCAACACCAGCACACAATAAAATCGCACCCATGCTTGCCGCCATACCTGTACAAATGGTTGCAACATCGGGTCCTATAAATTGCATTGTGTCATATATACCTAAGCCAGCATAAACGCTACCACCTGGGCTATTAATATACATTTGAATATCCTTAGTACGATCAGTACTTTCTAAGAATAGTAACTGTGCTGTTACAATATTGGCAACATAGTCATTGATTCCTTCTCCTAAGAATATGATTCTATCCATCATTAAGCGACTGAAAACGTCCATACTTGCCACGTTCATAGGTCTTTCTTCAATGATATAGGGCGTAAGGTTGGTTACACTATTTTGATATTGGTGTAGGGTATTGCTGCCAATGCCTCGGTGCTTTACAGCGTATTTTTCAAATTCTTTTCCTAAGTTCATATATGTGTTTTTCTAATGAAAGTAAAGGTAAAACCTATTCCATTAAGCTAACGCAAAAACGGTGCCAAACTTAGGGGAAAATGGATAAAAAAAGACCCTCCTTGGTATTGGAGGGTCTTGAATATCAAATAAATGCGTCTTTATGGACGATTAAGGCTATTAGTGGTGGTGATTATGCAATTTTTCAGCAAACTTCTCAGCTGCGATTTTTTCTTCTTTTGCAGTGATTTCTGCTTCAATCGCTTTGAACAATTTGTCAGTGCTAATACGGTGGTAACTATCTTCAACAAATTTTCTGTCTTGCATCATTCTAGCAGCATAATCTTCTAACCATTGATCATTATCACCTAAAGCGCCTAATTGACCGCCCATATAACTCATTAATTGTTGTTTAGCGAAGTCTTTTAAATCTTCGGCAACTACTTCAACTTTATGGTCAGCAATTAATTGTGTGCTAATTAATGTCCATTTTAATTGGTCTTGGAATACTGGGTATTCTTTTTCTGCTTCTTCAGCTGTTCTTTGTTTTTCACCTCCAGTTTGTAGCCAACGTTTTAAGAAATCAGTTGGAAATTCCATTTTAGTATTATCAATCAATGCATGGTAAATTTGATCATGCACTTGATTACGAGATTGACCTTCATAATAACCTTCAATATCTTTTCTTACTGCGTCTCTAAATTCTACCTCGTTAGTTATGGTTTGGTTAGGGTAGGTTACAGTGAATAAAGTTTCATCTAATGGCGCTTTTTCTACAATACCTACTTTAGTGATGGTTACTTTAAAATATTTATCACCTTGTTCCTTAGTTAAACCTAAATCAGCTAAAATAATGTCTAATTCTTTTTCCTCAAAGGCTTTGCTCAATTGAATGGTAACAGTATCGCCTGTTTTTTTACCAATAAATGCTGTTCTAGCTTTTGGAGCAAAATATTTAATTAATAATGAATTGTCTTTTGATAATCCACCTTCCATTTCATTACCGTCTTTATCTGATTCAGTGAAGGTAACATTCAACACATTTTCTTCCGTTTCTGCAACCTCTGGTTCGGTCATATTACCATTGCGAATTTGTAATCTTTCCACTTCTGCATTAATCATTTCATCCGTTACTTCAATTTTGTAACGTGTTGCTTTTATTCCTTTTGCATCAATAGTGAATGCAGGTTTTAATCCTACTTCAAATGCAAAATCATAACTGCTAGGATTGTTCACATCCATTGCTGGAAATTCTGCAGTTACAGGGAGTGGTTGTGCAAAAATTTCAATTTTTTCTTTTGCGATATATTGGTTCATTTCATTTTCCACCGTTTTAATTACCTCGTCTTGGAAAACTGATTGTCCGTACATTTTTTTAATTAAGCCAGCGGGTACCATTCCTTTTCTGAATCCAGGAATATTAGCTGTCTTTGAATACTTTTTCAAGCTTGTTTCAAAGCCTTTTATGTAATCTTCTTTTGCAATGGTCACCGTTAATTTGTCATTTAAGGGTGCAATGTTGGTTCTTTTTATTGTTGCCATAATATTGCTATTTTCTACTTTAATGTAGTGTTTAAGGGGGGCAAAGGTAAGGTTTTAGGATTAAAAAAAGGCCCAATTAAGGGCCTTTTGATGATAATTCTGTGCGGATGGAGGGGGTCGAACCCACACGCCTCGCGGCGCTAGATCCTAAGTCTAGTGCGTCTGCCAATTTCGCCACATCCGCTTAGGGGTTGCAAACTTAATTGATTTTTTTAATGATGGGGAATCAAACCCACTATTTTTTCAAGGTATAATTGATCAATTTCATCATAATGCGCCAAATGTTCACTATCCACGTCTAAAACCCCTACGATAACACCCTTATTAAATACGGGTACTACGATTTCAGATTTTGAAGCACTGCTACAGGCAATATGCCCAGGAAATTTTTCTACATCTTCTACAATTAAGGTTTTGGCCTGTTCCCAAGCACCGCCACATACGCCTCTACCTTTTTTGATTCGGGTACATGCTACAGGACCTTGAAAAGGACCTAATACGAGCTCATCTTCAATCACCCAATAAAACCCAACCCACCACCAATTAAACTGCTCTTTTAATGCAGCACTGATGTTTGCTAAATTGGCCACTAAATTATTTTCGCCATGAAGCAAGCCTTCAATTTGAGGGATCAAGGATTCATATTGTTCTTGCTTTGTACCTGTTTGAATATTTAAATCTTCCGCCATTATGATTGTTTATTAAAAATTGATTTTAACTCCTTCTTTTCGATTTTTGATACAAATATTATAAAACCTGTTAGCAGTAAACTTGCAAATAAATAATTGAAAGCTTTGTTATCTGAAATTAATAGAAGTAAATAGTTTAGTCCATAAATAATTAATACAATAACAAAATAGGCGATAAGTTTTTTTGTTGCATAAGGTATTCGGTAAACTTTTTGACCCCATTTATAACTTACGACCATCATTGTTCCGTAGCAAAAGAAAGTTGCCCATGCGCTTGCCATATATCCGAAGTAAGGAATAAAAAAGTAATTGATTAAAATAGTTATTGCAGCACCTAATAAAGTAATCCACGCGCCAGCCATTGTTTTATTACTCAATTTATACCAAATACTTAAGTTGTAATAAACACCTAAAAACATATTGGCTATGAGTAAAATGGGAACCACTTTTAAGCCAACATACATGGACGGTTTACGTATAAATTCCTTCCAAATATCTAAATACAAGACGACCACTAAAAACATAATACATAAAGTGATCACGAAAAATTTCATGACTCTCGCATATGTTTTTGGAGCATTGTCTGATTGTGCTTGTTTAAAGAAAAAAGGTTCAGCGCCCATTCTAAAAGCTTGAATAGAAATGGTAATTAAAATGGCTAATTTATAACAGGCACTATAAATACCCACTAATGCTTTATTTGCCTCAGGACTTCCACCTGGAGCCCACCATCCTAACATAATACGATCCAGCGTTTCATTGATCATGCCGCCAAAACCCACTAATATCAATGGCAGAGCATAAGCTAGCATTTGCCCCCACAATTTAAAATCGATTGAAAAACGTAATGATCTTATTTCTTTTTGAAGCAATAACATTACAAATACGTTTTGAATAATATTGGCAATTAATATATAGCCTACTTCGTATCCTTCTACATACCAATTGGCGACAAAACTTTCAGGATTTGCAATTGCATAAGAAGGTAAAAGACTAATCAACGCATAGGTTGCAACAATATTGACTAGTATACCACCTATTTTTATAAATGCATAACGTTTTGGTTTTTCTTCTAATCTTAGTCTCGAAAAAGGAATGGTTGTTAAGGCATCCAATCCAACCACCCATGCCATTAATGAAATATATTGTGGGTGTAAACTTATTTGTAAAAGGCTTGCTATGTTGTCGCCAAAAAATAACAAACTTGTTATGACAATACCACTTACCAATATCATAGATAAACTACTAGTATGGTATATTTTTTGTTCATTTTCCTTGCTGCCAAATCGGAAGTATGCTGTTTCCATTCCGTGGGTTACAATAACATTTAAAAATGGAATGAATGCGTAAACGATTGAGTTTTCCCCATAGGCTGTTTCAGTAAGGGTCAAGGTTAAGTATGGCGTCAATAAATAGCCAATGAACCTAGCTGCAATCGAGCTAAGTCCATACCACATAGTTTGTCCGGCTAATTTTTTAATACTACTCAAGGGAATGAAATTACAGCTAAATTAGTGAAAATAGTTTTGTTTATCTTCATAGCGTAAAACCGATAATATGAGAGTGGTTATTCAAAGAGTTCAACAAGCAAGTGTAACAGTCGACGGACATGTAATAAGTCAGATTCAGCAAGGTTTAATGGTGTTAGTAGGTATCGTAAATGAAGATAGTCAGGCCGATATTGAATGGATTTCAAGCAAAATTGTCAATATGCGCATTTTTGAAGACGAGGAGGGGGTGATGAATAAAAGTGTTATTGATAAAGGAAATGCCATTTTATTAGTCAGTCAATTTACTTTACATGCCTCGACAAAAAAGGGAAACAGACCCTCCTATATTGCAGCAGCAAAACCTGAAATAGCCATACCGCTTTATGAAATGTTGATTAAGCAGTTAACCAATGATTTAGGGGTGCCTATTCAAACCGGCCAGTTTGGTGCTGATATGAAAGTAGCACTTGTAAACGATGGACCAGTAACAATCATTATTGATTCAAAAAATAAAGAATAGCAACAAATATTTAAATGCAGGCAAAAGCAATAAATAACAATTATCATGTCAAATAATACAACCATACAACAAGCACAGGAACAAGTGGATCAGTGGATTAAAACCATCGGTGTTAAGTATTTTAGTGAACTCACTAATTTGGGCATACTCATGGAAGAAGTGGGGGAGCTTTCTAGAATTATGGTCAGAAAATATGGTGATCAATCCTTTAAAAATAAGGAAGAAGAACTATTATTAGCCGATGAAATGGCCGATGTTTTATTTGTACTCATTTGCCTTGCCAATCAAACTGGTGTTGATTTAGCGGCCGCTTTAGAAAAAAACATTCAAAAGAAAACCAGCAGGGACGCTACGCGCCATCAAAACAACGAAAAATTACATCGATAATTGATTCCTCCGTATCTTTGCAAACTATGAGTAAGACCCCAACTGACAATACTTTACAGGCGATCATTTCGCATGCTAAGGAATATGGTTTTGTATTTCCAAGTAGTGAAATTTATGATGGTTTAAGTGCCGTATATGATTACGGTCCTTATGGCGCCCAGTTAAAGAAAAACATTCGTGATTATTGGTGGAATTCCATGACACAAATGAATGAAAATATAGTGGGTATCGATGCTGCTATATTTATGCATCCTACTACCTGGAAAGCGAGTGGACACGTGGATAGTTTTAGCGACCCATTAATTGATAATAAGGATAGTAAAAAAAGATACCGCGTTGATCATTTAATTGAAGGGCATGCCGAAAAATTAATCCAAAACGGAGACCAAGCCGCTGCAGATAAATTAATTGCAGACATGGACGCATTATTAGCAAATGATGACTTTGCTGGTTTGAAAACATTAATTGAAACAAACAAAATACATTGTAGTGTAAGTGGTACAGGCAACTGGACGGAAATTCGTCAATTTAATTTAATGTTCTCCACTGAACTAGGATCTGTTGCGGAAGATGCGAACACTATTTATTTAAGACCAGAAACAGCACAAGGGATTTTTGTGAATTTTTTAAATGTGCAAAAAACGGCAAGGATGAAAATTCCTTTTGGTATTGCACAAACAGGAAAGGCTTTTAGAAATGAAATTGTGGCGCGTCAATTTATTTTTAGAATGCGCGAGTTTGAACAAATGGAAATGCAATTTTTCATTAAGCCTGGAACCCAAAAGGAATGGTATGAACATTGGAAGAACGAGCGAATGAATTGGCATTTAAGTTTAGGAATAGCGGCTAATAAATATCGTTTTCATGACCACGTTAAATTAGCACACTATGCAGATGCAGCTTTAGATATTGAGTACGAATTTCCATTTGGATTTAAAGAAGTAGAGGGGATACACTCTCGTACTGACTTTGATTTAAGCCGTCACCAAGAATTTAGCAAGAAAAAAATGCAATATTTCGATACCGAAATTAATCAGCATTATATTCCATATGTAATTGAAACTTCAATAGGGTTGGATAGAATGTTCTTATTAATACTTTCTAATTCATATGAAGAGGAAACTATTAACAAAGAAGATGGTACAACTGATTCAAGAGTAGTTTTACATTTACCAGCTAGAATAGCACCTAATAAATTAGCTATTTTACCATTAACTAAAAAAGACGGCTTACCTGAATTAGCAAAAGAATTAATGGATGAGTGTAAAAAGTCATTCCATTGTTTTTATGAAGAAAAAGATGCTATTGGAAAAAGATATCGTCGTCAAGACGCCATTGGAACTCCTTTTTGCGTTACCATTGACCATCAAACCAAAGAGGATGGAACGGTTACCATTCGTCACCGCGATTCGATGACACAGGAGCGTATTCCAATGAGTCAAGTGAAGGCCTTAGTTTTAGCAGCAATTAGTTAAATTTCAAATTTTAAATAAGAAAAGCCTCAAATTAATTGAGGCTTTTCTTATTATTTGTCATAAATAAATTAACCGAAGGATTCGAAGTGTACTTGTTTTTTATCCAATCCCATTTCAGCCATATTTTTACGTGCATCATCGATCATAGCTTTCCATCCGCATAACCAAACATGAGCGGTTTCCTTATTGTTTTTTAATAATTCTTGATAAACTGGGTGAACATAGCCTTTGTGTGATCCTGCTGGCACTTCGTTTTCTCTTGAATAACATGGGTGAAAATGGAAGCCTGGTTCTTTTGTTTCCATTTCTTTTAATTCGTCGATGTATAAACCGTCTTCAAATTTGCGACATCCAAAAATTAAATGAATATTATTATGCGCAATTTTATGTTCATGTATATAATGAATCATTGATCGGAAAGGAGCAATACCCGTTCCTGTGCAAATAAAGTAAACGTCATTGTCAAAATTCTTAGGAAGTGTAAAAACACCTTGAGGTCCTCTAAGCGTAATTTTCGAACCAACACTTACTTCATTGAACAAGTAAGTAGTTCCCAGCCCACCTTCTAAATGAACGATAACTAATTCGAAAGTATTTGTTCCATTGGGAGCAGATCCTATGGAATAACTTCTCCAACGCTTGTTTTTTTGTTCGTGAATGGGTAAGTCAAGGGTTACAAATTGTCCAGGTATGAAATCAAATTTTTCAAGACTAGGAATTTCGAAGTAAAACTTTTTTGTGTTTGGTGTTTCATTTTCAATTTTAGTAATCACACCTTCAACCCATTCTAATGCCATTTTGTTAAGTTTTTAATTAGTAATTAAAACCCTTTGCACATAAACTTTATTGTTAGCATAAATTTTTACAAAGTATACACCTGTATTTAAACTTTCAATAGTAATATGTTGTGGGGCTCTTTGGTTAATTAAGTTTTCCTGTTGGAATACTTTGCCCCCCGAAGAATTAATTATTTCTAATGAGATTCTTTGGGATTCGATATTGCTGAATTGAACATAAAATGAATTACCGCGAATTAAATTCTCAATGAAATCATTGGAACTTATTTTAAGGTTAATCTCTTTTACATTTGCCTCCGCTATATCAGTCACCAAAATTAACTTATTATCTGAAATATTTTCACAATCTCCCGCAATCGATTTCGTCGACACCTTGTAGTAAGCATTTCGAAGTGGTTTAAACGATTGTTGGTTAGCTCCTTGTATCAAAGAGTCATTCATGTACCATTGATAAGTACTTGCTGTTGAACTTATAAGGTTTTCGCCATTTTGTGTAATCGTAGGTTTACCATTAGCTGTTGTATTAATTACGGTTGTTGCACTTACACAGTCAGGCGTACTTACTTGCATATTGTAAAAAAAGTAATAATAATTTTGATAATTTCCTGACGATGCACTAACGCTATTGCCTGTGAAGCTAATTAATTTGTTAGGACCTAATGGATAGGTAGGATCCGGTGCAGCATTGTTTCTGAATAAGGTAGCACTATCGCATTTTGAAATAATGATATAGTCTCCAGCTTTAGGAATTTTTAAATTTAAAGCATAAGTTCTTCCAGTATCGCCAGCAAAATTTGTTGATGGTCCAATCGATGGATTTGGATTGCTTGCAGGAACATTTAAAGAAACAGTTTGTATCGGATAATAAGTAAAAGTACCATCGGTATTTACTGTTCCTAAAGTGCCTAATATGAAATCTATTTTTCCAGGATATCCAGTATATAATTTAGTTGTTTCTAATGTCATTGCAGTGGTGGTATTAATTTTCATGTAATTACCACTAAATAGATTGTATCCACCACCTCCCGTTAAAGTTGTATTGGTACTTGGAGGTAAAAATGTTTGATATCCTTGTGTTAAATAAAACTTACTTGCATTACTATTTAATGTTGAACTACTTCCTATAGCAATTGGATTATATAATGCACTAGAATCATACCAAAAATAGCTATTACCTAAAACTGGATTATTTACTGACAAGCTTAATGTGCTATTGCATATTACAGCAGCACCAGTTGGTCCGGCAATTTCAGTGGCACTTATTATAGTGGATGTAATTGCATTATTGCTTGTTTGTTGATCGGAAGCAATATTGGCTGAGGCAGTTATGGTGTAGGTTGTATTTGCGTCAATGGGGATTGGTTTTTGGAATGTGTATGTCATATTTTCCAGCCCATTTAACCTTCCTGTAAATGTTTCATTAACACTCAGTACGGTTGTAGTCCCTTTTTTTACAATTAAACTTAATGGAATATTAGACTGATTGGCAGATCCATTATTTAATATTTTAACAGTCACATATTGAATATTTCTTTTGCAAACCCCAGCTGTGGGATTAATGATATCACTTACTTGTAAATCATTGGAAGGATTAATAATTTTCAACGTATAGTCTTGTGTTTCCCCAATGCTGTATGTTCCACAAGCATTTACATTAGCAGCGCTTGCTGTTTCCATAACTACAATACGCAGTTTCATTAATTTGCCTATGCTAACAGTATTTGGAATACTAATACTTGCTGTATAATTTCCATTATTTAAAGCATTACTTGTTAAAACTGTTTCGGAACTTTCAAATTGACCATTGTTATTCAAGTCAATAAACACTTTTACAAATCTTGCATTATTTGTGGCATCTGCACTACCTAATTTCATAAATAGGGGTATCGTACCATTGGGCTCGCCATTGACATATAAGTTGGTATTATCAATAAATTGGTTTGTTGTACTATTGACATACTGAATATTGTTAATGCTAATACTATCAATTTTTGTACCCGCATTGGATGAAGCACCTGAAGCACAATACGCTGCACCGCCAACACCACTAATGATTAATGAGTAGGGTTGTTGACCACGCTCTAATGCTCTTTTATGGCCTATTGAAATGGTATAAGTATTACCAACTAGGGCTGTATCAATTTCTACTTTTTCAACATTGTCAACGTTGTTAATTCCTCTTACTGCGGAATTTTCAGGAGTCGCTCTATTTAAAGTCCAAGGGTAATAGGTGGTGGTTTCTTTTTTGATCACTAAATCTAAGTCGTTAATTAAGCGACGTGTTGAGTCATTCAAAGTGGATGAGGTAGTTGCTTTTACGTCCGTCCAAACAATGGTTGCTTTAAGTGGTTTACTTCCTGAAGCAATAACCGAAAAAGTATTTGTCTCTCCGTTTTGTAAAATATTTTCATACACTAAGTCAACACTACTAATACTATTTTTAGTTGTCAATGAATTACTTAATACATTGGCAGCTTCAACATTGTTTAAAACACCCCATCCAAATTTATAATCCGGTCCAGGGGAGGATCCAGCTTCATTTGCTGTATGAATTGCCAAGGCTTTTAGGGTCGCACCTTTAACAAATTTATTGGGACTTAATTTTTGACTTAGTTCCTGTAATAATAATAATGAACCTGCTGCACCAGGAGCAGCCATTGAGGTTCCATTCAAATATGCATAACTCGAATCATTGGTGCTGGTAGTTGAATAAACCGACAGACCATCGGCCACCACATCGGGTTTGATTCTTCCATCATCAGTTGGACCCCATGAGCTAAAGCTGGTCATAACGGGGTCGGTATTTTTTAAGTATCCAGCACTAATTGGACCAATGGCTCCAACTGTTAATACATTTTTGGCATTCGCATCAGTAGGTAAAGTTTCATAACTATTATTGCTACTTAAACTATCGGGTCTATTTCCGGCATTATATAATTTACCATTTTCATCCCTGCGCCAATAAGGTTGTCCAACAGCAGGACCATTACTACTTCTACTATTACCAGCAGATTTAACAATTAAGTAGTAGGGAGCATTATAAGCAATAGAGTCATAGATTTGAGCGGTTGAATTATATTGCCCAAATCGGTAATCTTCTTTTTCATTCCACTTTCCATTATATTCCCATCTTGAGGAGTCGGTGTTATAATCCCAACCACATACTGTTCCATAAGAATGATTTGAAATCAATAAACCATTTGCTGCAGCAGCTGCCATTTCCGACGCATCGCTATTCCAGTCATATGCATATACACCCTTGATTCCATAAGCCATTCCTTTTGAAAGTGCGTTAATGCCTTTGCTCATGATAATACCGGTTACATGTGATGCATGATCAACTGTTTTGCTTGCATTGTCTTTTAATACTAAACGTCCTGCAAACTCAACATGCGTTAATCTTGGCGAGGATTCGTCCCACACACCAATTCTATTGGTGATACTATCACTTGAACCACTTAAATTAAAGCCACTACTTCCGCCTGGCCATAATTGATTGGTATTAACAGTGATCGCTTGAACTGGATCAGCGAAAGTTGTTAAGTAGATGGGTAATCCAAATTGATCAATTCCTACCAAGCTTGAATGACGATTGTTTCTTGATTGATATTCTAAAGGCCATCCATGTTCAGCAGATTTTATAACGGCTTTGCTAAAATTTGCTCTTGATGCTGTCTCAAATGACTTTGCAGCATTATTTAAAATGTCTTTTCTCGTAACATCTTGCGCAGTAAGTCTTGAAATAAAAAATAAGCAAACTGCGAAAAAGAAAATGGATTTGTTCATGATTTGATATTATAATAATACACTTGATAGGCCATAATAAAATTACAATGAATTCTCGGTATATTATTTCGTAATTTTAATGAAACCATGAACATGGAAAATTTATTAAAATATCTGACAATAGCATGCTTTCTATTATCTATTAGTGCTTGTGCAGGCTTGCAAAAACAGCAACAAAGTTTCAATGTTTCAGGTCAGGTTTTTGAACACAAATATAATTCAATGCCACAGGTTGGGGTAAGCTCAAAAAAGGGAAGTCCTTTAGCCACAACTATTTATATTTACGCCCCCACGAAAATCCAGCAATTGGGAGATTTAAATGGGGCTTATTGTGGCGAGATAAATAATACTTTCATAGCAAGTTTTGTTTCAGATAGTCTAGGGTATTTTAAGACTAAATTAAACAATGGAAAATATAGCGTTTTTGTTAAATATGACAATAAGTATTATGTTCCTTATTTTTCAGGAGCTGAGTGGGCCTCCATATTTGAGGTTAAACTAAAGGATGCAACGGAATTAACGATTAATGTTTACAGTGCAACAAATAATCAATAAACTATATTGTAGTATTGGTATCTTTGCCCTTCGGGTATGAATGAACAGTCCTTGTTTGAGCGTTTTGAAAAGTCCCCCCTCTTAAACAATTTGGTGGACAGGATTGCTATGTCCGCGACGCAAGAAAAACCCTTTCAAGTATTTCTACAAAACTTAAATGGATCATCGGCGGCCTTTGTTTTACAGTCCATTTTTAGCAACACAAAAACAAACCACTTTAATCACTTAGTCGTTTTAAATGATGCGGAGGAAGCTGCTTATTTTTTTAACTCTATTGAAAGTGTAACGGAAGCCTTAGACTTATTTTATTTTCCATCTTCGTTTAAATCCCCCCATAATTTTAGTTTATTGAATCCTTCGCATGTGATGTTAAGGACAGAGGCTTTGACGAAAATTTCGATGGGAGGGAATAAAAAAATTATCGTTACTTATGCCGAGGCACTATTTGAAAAAGTAGTCATGGCTAAAACCTTGCAACAAAACATAATTCAAATCAAAACCAATGATCATTTAGATTTAAATAGTTTAATGCAACAAATGGTTGATTATGGATTTGAGCGAACTGATTTCGTTTATGAGCCTGGTCAATTTGCTTTGAGAGGAGGTATTTTAGATATTTATTCATTCGGAAATGAAAAACCTTATCGTATCGAATTATTTGGAGAAGAAGTGGATAGTATTCGGTTGTTTGATCCTGCTTCTCAATTAAGTGAGCGAAAATTATTGCAAGTAAATATTATTCCAAACGTAACCACACAATTTGAGGATACTGAAAAAATTCCTTTGTTAGATTTTTTATCTGACGATACTATTGTTTGGTTAAAAGACTGGGATGTTACTAAACAAAAAGGGTTAGATCAATTCGAAGCATTAGAGACGTTTGTAACGCATCATGCTGCAATGAATAAGGCCGATGATACAGACCCGCATAAAAAAGAAAGTCATATTGATGATTTTGAATTAGTAAGTGAAACGGAAAATAAATTAAGTAATCATACCCTTATAGAGTGGGGGTTTCATGCACATTTGAGTAGCGAAAAAATTACTTTTAATACACAATCTCAACCTATTTTCAATCGACAGTTTCAATATTTAATTGCCAATTTACAGGACTTGGAAAAACAAGGTTATACTTTGTTTTTATTTGCAGAACAAGCGAAGCAATTAGAAAGACTTCATGCTATTTTTTCGGATCTTAAAACGGAAATTCAATTTACACCTATCGTTAAAAATATTCATGAAGGTTTTATTGATCACGATCATAAATTAGTTTGCTATACCGATCACCAAATATTTCAACGTTATCATAAGTATAAAGTAAAGCAAGCTTATAGTAAAAGCAAAGCGATTACTTTAAGAACTTTACGTGATTTGCAACCGGGTGATTATGTGACGCATATTGATCATGGTGTGGGTGTTTATAGTGGTTTGCAAAAAATCGAGGTGAATGGGCATACACAGGAAGCAGTGCGTATTATTTATAAGGACAGTGATATCTTATATGTGAACATAAATTCACTTCATAAAATTTCAAAATATACAGGAAAGGAAGGGGCACCTCCTAAAGTGAATAAATTAGGTTCTGATGCCTGGGTTAAATTAAAGGATAAGACAAAGGCTAAAGTAAAAGCGATTGCATTTGATTTAATCAAATTATATGCACATCGTAAAGCGCAAGCAGGTTTTGCTTTTACCCCTGATAATTATATGATTCATGAGTTGGAAGCCTCTTTCATGTACGAGGATACCATTGATCAGGCAAAGGCCATTGCGGATGTCAAAAAAGACATGGAGCAACCTTCGCCCATGGATCGCTTGGTATGCGGAGATGTGGGTTTTGGGAAAACAGAGGTTGCCATTCGTGCTGCATTTAAAGCGGCCATTGATGGTAAGCAAGTGGCGGTATTAGTACCTACTACTATTTTGGCATTTCAGCATTATAAAACATTTAAAGAGCGTTTAAAAGATTTTCCTGTTACTATTGATTATATGAATAGGTTCAAGTCAGCTGCTGAAAAGAAAGCGACCATTGAAAAAGTAAAAGAAGGCAAGATTGACATTTTAGTGGGTACACATGGAATTTTAGGAAAAGAAGTTGGCTTCAAGGATTTAGGGCTCATGATTATTGATGAGGAACAAAAATTTGGTGTAGCGCATAAAGAAAAACTAAAAACATTAAGAACCACTGTAGACTGTTTAACCCTTACGGCGACTCCAATTCCTCGAACGCTACATTTTAGTTTAATGGGTGCGCGTGACCTAAGTATTATTAATACGGCACCAGCGAATAGACAGCCTATTCATACAGAAGTGCAAGTGTTTCATGAGGATGTAATCAGAGAAAGTATTTATTATGAAACCGAAAGAGGTGGTCAGGTTTTCTTTATACATAATAGGGTGCAAGGTTTGGCAGAGATGTGTGCAATGATTCAAAAATTGTGTCCAGATTTAAGTATTGGTTTCGCACATGGACAATTAGAAGGACATCAGTTAGAAGAAAAAATATTGGATTTTATTGAACGCAGATATGATGTGTTGGTATGTACAAATATAGTTGAAAGTGGAGTAGATATTCCGAATGTAAATACCATTATAGTTAATAATGCGCATCATTTTGGTTTGAGTGATTTACACCAATTAAGAGGAAGGGTAGGACGTAGCAATAAAAAGGCTTTTTGTTATTTATTAGCCCCGCCTATAAGTACTTTGCCAGATGATTCTCGTAAACGTTTACAAACCTTAGAGCAGTTTAGTGAATTAGGAAGTGGGTTTCAAATTGCGATGAGAGATTTGGATATTAGAGGCGCTGGGAATTTATTAGGAGGAGAACAAAGTGGTTTTATGGCGGAGATTGGTTTTGAAATGTACCAGAAAATTTTAGCGGAAGCGGTAAGAGAATTAAAACGTTCCGACTTCCAAGAATTATTTCAAGAAGAAATTAGCAAGCAGGACGATTTTGTATCTGATTGTACGATAGATACGGATTTAGAAATCATGATACCCGATAGTTTTGTTGAAAATATTGGGGAACGTTTATCCTTATATACAAGACTTGATCAATCAGCCGATGATGCTGAATTAGAACAAATGAAATTGGAATTAACGGACCGATTTGGTCCTTTGCCAGATCCTGTTATAGATTTATTTGTAACCATACAGTGTAGAAGATTGGCCATTGCATTGGGTTTTGAAAAAATGACTTTGAAAGAAGAAACAATGCGTTGCTTTTTTATCAACAGACCCGACTCACCATATTTTGAAAGCGATACCTTTAAAAATTTATTAGATTTTACCAATACTTCCATGAATAATGCTCATTTTAAACAAGTTGGTAAAACGTTTATTCTTGTCATTAAAGATATTAAAGGAATGGAGGCTTGTTATCGGGTGCTAGATAAAATGTACAAAGGGGTCATAGGGAAATAAAAAAAGCCACTGAAAAATCAGCGGCTTTTTTTATTTTAGTTGCTTTTAAGGCAATACTAGAAGCCTTTTTTAGCTACACCATCAGCAATTGCTTTTAATGCATTTGCTTCGCTCATGATAGCAGCCATTTTATTTCCTTTACCATCGTGACCGCCTGCCATGTAACCACCTTTTGCAGTTTTTGTTACAACAGCGTCATGCATTGGTACGTTTTTTTCTTTTGTCTTTAAGCAATACGCTTTGATCATTTTTGAAGTGTCCATTTTGTATAAATTTTAGTGTTTAAATTGCTGAATTGAAAGTAGGTTATTTATCGTGATTCCCTTTAATATATCATTGATTTTTTGTTAAAAAATGCCATTTTTAGGCCTAAAACTAGGTTTAGACGTCAATTTTAGCATATTTAGCATGGCTTTCAATGAATTCACGTCTTGGAGCTACTTCATCACCCATAAGCATACTAAAGATACGATCCGCCTCGGCAGCACTATCAATAGTCACTTGTTTCAGTGTACGTCGACTTGGATCCATGGTTGTTTCCCATAGCTGGTCGGCGTTCATTTCACCCAATCCCTTGTAGCGCTGAATGGTTACTGAGCTGTCATTGCCTCCACCTAATTTCACAACTAAATCCTTGCGTTGTTCTTCGCTATATGCGTATTCTTGATCCTTACCTTTTTTCACTAAGTATAAAGGAGGTTGTGCAATATAAACGTATCCATTTTGCACCAACTCTTTCATATATCTAAAAATGAAAGTAAGAATCAGCGTAGCAATGTGTGAACCATCTACGTCGGCATCAGTCATAATAATTAACTTATGGTAACGAAGTTTAGCAATGTTCAAAGCTTTAGGATCCTCAGGTGTTCCCACTGTCACTCCTAATGCGGTGTACATATTTCTAATTTCCTCGTTCTCGTAAATTTTATGTTCCATTGCTTTTTCAACGTTCAATATTTTACCACGTAAAGGTAAAATCGCTTGGTAACTTCTATCACGCCCTTGCTTTGCTGTACCACCCGCTGAGTCTCCTTCGACTAAGTATAGTTCACAACGCTCAGGGTCTCTTTCAGAACAGTCTGCTAATTTACCAGGTAAACCCCCACCAGACAATACTGTTTTTCTTTGTACCATATCACGTGCTTTTTTTGCAGCGACACGTGCTTGGGCAGCTAATATGATTTTTGAAATCACGTATTTAGCCTCTTTTGGATTCTCTTCTAAATAAGCTTCTAATACACGTGATACAGTTGTTTGCACAACACCACTTACTTCACTATTACCAAGTTTGGTTTTTGTTTGACCTTCAAATTGTGGTTCTGGCACTTTTACTGAAATGATCGCACTTAAACCTTCTCTAAAGTCATCTCCTTCGACTGTTACTTTTGCTTTTTCAAATAGTCCTTCTTTATCACCATAGCTTTTAAATACACGTGTTAAAGCAGTTCTAAAACCGGTAACGTGTGTACCGCCTTCAATGGTATTGATATTGTTAACGTATGAGAAAATGTTTTCCTTAAAGTCATCATTGTAAGTAAGCGCCACTTCCACCATTACATTTGAAGCTTCATCTAAACCTTCAACATACAATGGAGTGCTGATGATTGGATTTCTGTTCGCATTCTTATCTAACATTTGAACGAACTCAATAATTCCACCTTCACTGTAAAAATTATTCGTGTAAGGTTTTCCATCATCGCCCAATTCTCTTAAGTCAGTCAAAGTAATATTGATACGCTTATTCAAATAAGATAATTCACGTAAACGGCCTTCAAGGATTTCTTTTTTGTAAACGGTTTCTTGGAAAATTGTTGCATCTGGCCAGAAGTGTACATGTGTACCTGTTTTATCGCTTGTGCCTGTTTCTCGCACTGCATATTGTGGTGCACCAATACAATATTCTTGTTCAAATATTTTACCTTCTCTTTGAACCGTTACCAATAATTTAGTACTTAATGCATTCACACAACTCACACCCACACCGTGTAAACCACCGGATACTTTGTAGGTATTTTTATCAAACTTACCACCGGCATGTAATACGGTCATTACCACTTCTAAAGCGGACTTCTTTTCTTTTGAGTGCATCGCGGTAGGAATACCACGACCATTATCTTGTACACTTATTGAATTGTCTTCGTGGATGGTCACTTCGATGTGAGAGCAATAGCCAGCTAATGCCTCATCAATTGAGTTGTCCACTACCTCGTACACTAAGTGGTGTAAACCTTTAGAGCCCACATCACCAATATACATAGCGGGTCTTTTTCTTACCGCCTCCAAGCCTTCTAATACCTGGATACTATCGGCGCCGTAATTCTTATTTTCGGCCGAATCTGGGGATTGTAAATCTTCTGACATAATGAGAAATGTTTTTGTTTTTATAGGGCGTTTCAAACGCATACAAACTTAATAAAATTAAGCAGTTTGGCGAGGGTTTAAAGCCGTTTTAGTTATCCCCAATTTCGTTGCTGTGTGAATTATGCAGAGGCCGAAAATGAGGCTAAAAATGGCCTTTAAATGGATTTTTTTTCAGGTTCGCAACCTTGTAAATTTTAGAAACGTTAAATGTCAAAATTTGTCATTTTTTCGTCATTTTTTAGGGATAATAATTTGGATACAGTGAACCATTTGGGTCTCTTTAATGTTTATACATTAATTTTGTGACTGTGATACAAGCCTTAGACATATTAAAACAAGTAAATAAACCTGCAGAATTTGCCGGCATGGCATTGTTATGGCATAAGGACCAACACATTCCTGGCTCTACTCAGTATAATATTAAACGATATTATGCACTTGATACATGGACAAATGAGGACACGGGTATGTTTGTTTATCATTATGATGCACAACATCCTAAACATAATTTCTTAGAACTTCGTTTTTGTATATCTGGAAATAGATATTGTGATAATAAAATTTGTGGAAACTGTAATCAGTCACCAACCGAAGAATGTGCAGGACCATTAAGAACGATTGATGTTTTTTCATTCCATTTTACTTCTGCCTTCTTGCATCAGTTTTTACATAATGTAAAATTAGCTACTACCAAGGATGAAGTATTGGCATTTAAACATCCAAATGCATTCACTAAAATTTTTCCTTTAAGTGTTCGCAAGCGACAAACCTTGGATGCAGTCTTGAATCATAGTTATACGGGTTCACTGGAAAATATTTTCATTAATGCAAAAATTCATGAGTTGCTTTTGCAAAGTCTGGATGTTATCATGGATGATGAAAAGGAAGAAGGCTTCACCTGTAAGTTCTTAGCGGACGATCGAGGAAAAGAAAGTATTTATCAAGCCCGTGAAATTTTATTACAACATATTGGTGACCCTATCACGATTAAAGAATTGAGTCGTAAAGTGGCCATGAATGAATGTTATTTAAAGAAAGGCTTTAAAGAAGTTTTTGGTACTACGATATTTGATTTTTACCAACAACAAAGAATGGAACATGCCAAGTATTTATTGTATGAGAAAGCTTTAAGTGTAACCGATGTTTCCGCTTTATTGGGTTATTCATCTATTTCTCACTTTTCTGCTGCTTTTAAAAAGCATACTGGCTTAAAGCCTTGTGAATTGTTGAACTAAACTGCTTCAAAGCATTGGTTCATTTATCATTTATATTTTCTACTCTTTTTTATTTATTTTTATTACCTCAAACTATTTTCATGCGTAATTTATTATTGATTGCAACTGTTTTTTTATTTAGTTCTTGCATTAATCAAAGAGTAGACTTAATAGTGCATCATGCACAAATTTATACAGTGAATGAAAATTTTGCTTCAGCTGAAGCAATGGCGGTTCAAGATGGTAAAATTGTTGCCATTGGAACCAATGATGATATTTTGAAAGAATACAAATCAGATAGTTTAGTGGATGCAAAGGGAGCCGCGGTGTATCCTGGTTTTATTGATGCGCATGCACACTTTTTAGGATATGGCCAATCGCTATATGCTGTTGATTTAATGTTTGTTCCTAGTTGGGAAGAGGCCATCATAAGAGTTAAAGATTTTGCAGCAAAGCATCCTGGGAAAGGATGGATTAAAGGAAGAGGATGGGATCAAAATCGTTTTCCTGGAAAGCAGTTTCCTACCAATGCGGAGTTAAATGCATTGTTTCCTGACCGCCCAGTTATTTTAGAAAGAGTAGATGGACATGCAAGTATTGCGAATGATTTTGCTTTAGGTTTAGCAGGGGTGAAACCAGGACAAACTATTGAAGGAGGACAGTTCACAATGCAGAATGGGAAATTAACTGGATTGCTAATTGATAACGCAGTGGGTGTTGTGGAAAGTCATGTGCCTGATGCTACGCTAAATGATTATAAAGATTGGTTAACGAGCGCACAACAAAATTGTTTCGCAACAGGGCTGACTACTATTACAGATTGTGGATTGAGCCCAGAAGATATTGATCAAGTTGATGCACTTCAAAAAAGCAATGATTTAAAAATGCGTTTGTATGTTATGTTAAGTGATAAGCCATCATCTTTTACTTCAAAATATTTCACAGGCGGTGGTTATGTGACGGAACGTTTGATGGTAAAAGGGGTGAAAGTATATGGAGATGGTGCTTTGGGAAGTAGAGGAGCTTGTTTAATTCATCCCTATACGGATAAACCAGATTGGTCTGGATTTTTATTAAGTAGTCCTGCACACTTTGATTCCGTTGCTGCTAAATTAATTAATACCGATTTCCAAATGTGTACGCATGCCATTGGAGATAGTGCGAATAGAACAATATTAAAAGTGTATGCCAAATATTTGAAAGGCAAAAATGATAAGCGTTGGAGAATTGAACACGCCCAAATTATTAATCCAGCTGACTTTAGTTTATTTGGCGAAAATAGTATAGTACCATCGGTGCAGCCTACACACGGAACCAGTGACATGTATTGGGCAGGCGACAGATTAGGCACAGAAAGATTAAAAGGGGGCTATGCATATAAGCAATTATTGGAACAAAATAATTGGTTGCCTTTAGGAACGGACTTTCCTGTTGAGGAAATAAATCCTTTCAAAACTTTCTTAGCTGCGGTGGCAAGACAGGACAGTAAAGGTTTTCCTGCAGGTGGCTTTCAAATTGAAAACGCATTAACACGTGAACAAACGATTCGTGGAATGACCATTTGGGCAGCTAAAGCCAATAGAATGGAAAAGCAAGTTGGTTCATTGGAAGTAGGCAAGAAGGCCGACTTTATTATTTTGGATAAGGACTTAATGAAGGTCGCTACAGATAGTATATTACAAGTAAAAGTGTTGAAGACTTATTTAAATGGCGAAAGAGTATATTAATAAAAAGTAAAGATTTAGCTATTTATTAGGGTCGCTCTTCGCAATGTTTGAAAGCTTCTATGTTTTACTATTTCATTTCTTTGATTATAATTTGACTAACTTTAATTATATGTTATAGCACTTTCAATTTTTAATATGAAAAAAATAAGTTTACTGTTTGGCATAATCATCTTTATTCATTTTTCATTAAGGGCTCAGAATGTTTCCAATCCTAATGCCAAATCTATTTTCTTTGAATTAGGAGGTCCCGGATTGGCATCTGTAAACTATGATATGAGATTTAATAATACAGGCAAGGGGTTAGGATTCAGGGCAGGTTTAGGTGGATTCCCGGCTTATGACGTCAACTTGGTTACTTATCCATTAGGACTTAATTATCTTGCTTCAAAGGATAATAAAAACTTCTTCGAATTTGGCGCAGGCGTAACAATTTTATCTGCCAATGCAAATGGAAGCGGTTTATTCTCACAAAGTTTTGGCCATACAACTTTAGGATATCGATTACAACCCAAAGATGGAGGTTTCACTTTTAGAGCTACAATGAATCCTGTTTTTACCGATGAAGGATTGTTTCCTTTTTATGCAGGGATTGGATTTGGATGGAAATTTTAATTAAACCTACTATTTAATTAAAAAGTTTTATAGTCCAACCATGTCCTTAGGTATTACCCATGCATCAAATTCTTCAGGAGTAACATAGCCTAACTTTACTGCCATTTCTTTCAATGTGGTTCCTTCCTTATGTGCTTTTTGTGCAATTTCTGCTGACTTATAATAGCCTATTTTAGTATTCAATGAAGTGACTAACATTAAGCTATTGTTTACATGCTTATTGATATTTTCTTCAATGGGTGCTAAACCAATTGCACATTTTTCGTTAAAGCTTACACAACCATCTCCAATTAAACGAGCACTATGTAGGAAATTATAAATCATCACTGGCTTGAATACGTTTAATTCAAAATGGCCCATGGAGCCACCCACATTAATTGCTACATCATTACCCATTACTTGTGCAGCAATCATAGTTAAGGCTTCTGATTGCGTTGGATTTACTTTACCTGGCATGATAGATGACCCTGGTTCGTTATCAGGAATAAATAATTCACCAATACCGGATCTTGGTCCAGAAGAAAGCATACGAACATCATTTGCTATTTTCATTAAACTAACTGCCACTGTTTTTAAGGCACCATGAGATTCAACAATCGCATCGTGCGCAGCTAACGCTTCAAATTTATTTTCAGCAGTAACAAAAGGAAGTCCTGTAAGATTTGCAATATGTTTTGCAACATTTTCGGAGTATCCTTTTGGGGTATTGATTCCTGTTCCAACCGCTGTTCCACCCAACGCTAATTCGCTTAAATGTGCTAAGGTGTTATCAATGGCTTTTAATCCATGTTTTAATTGACTTGCATAACCACTTATTTCTTGACCTAGTGTAAGTGGGGTAGCATCCATAAAATGGGTACGACCAATTTTTACAATGTGCATGAATTCAGCACTCTTTGTATCCAATGTATTTTTTAAAATAGTTATACCAGGTACGGTTACTTCTTTTAAAATTTTATAAGCTGCAATGTGCATTGCAGTTGGGAAAGTATCGTTTGAAGATTGTGATTTATTTACATCATCGTTAGGATGAATGAATTTGTCTTTGTCTGTTAAGCTACCGCCATTAATGACATGTGCACGGTAAGCGATTACCTCATTCATGTTCATGTTGCTTTGGGTACCACTACCTGTTTGCCACACTACTAATGGAAATTGGTCGTCAAGTTTACCCGCTAAAATTTCGTCACAAACCTGACCTATTAAATCACATTTTTCTTTTGGTAAAACACCCGCATCAAAATTGGTTAATGCTGCAGCTTTTTTCAAATATGCAAATGCACGAATTATTTCTTTCGGCATTCTATTAATATCCTGAGCAATTTTAAAATTCTCAATGCTTCTTTGCGTTTGAGCACCCCAATAAACATTAGCAGGTACTTTTACTTCGCCCATTGTGTCTTTCTCAATTCTGTATTCCATATGCGGTTTTTTTGATACCGCAAAGGTAATACTCCCTGATTAAAAATAATGCAAGAAAATGGTGTAAATCGAAATAACGAATGTAAAATTAATGGCCTTTAAAATGAGGTTTTCTTTTCTCTAAAAATGCCTGAATTCCTTCCTTGCAATCGTCAGTTATAAAGCATTCCCCAAATAAATTGGCTTCCACATCATATCCATTAACTTGTTCGTCCCAGACAGCATTGATTGCTTTAATGGAATTGCCAACCGCAATGGGCGATTTTTCATGGCAAACTCTTAATATTGAAAATGCCTTGTCTAATAATTCAGTTTGAGGTACCACATAGTTTGCCAAACCGTAATTCATGGCTTGGGTTGCATTGATTGTTTTTCCCGTTATGATCAATTCCATCGCTCGGCCTTTTCCAACACGTTGTGTTAGTCTTTGAGAACCTCCATATCCAACCATGATGCCTAAATTAACTTCAGGCTGACCAAAAGTGGCACTTTCCGAAGCAATTACAAAATGACAGCTCATAGCCAATTCACAACCACCACCTAATGCAAATCCATTTACACATGCAACCACGGGTTTTGGGCAATGTTCAATTTTTGAAAAAACGGCTTGACCTCTTTTTGCAACTTCAATGGCTTGCTCTTTGGTTAAGGATTCAAATTCTTTTATATCAGCACCGGCTACAAAACTTTTAAGTCCGGCACCTGTAATGACAACACTTTTAATTTCTGGGAATTTATAAACACGATCCATTACTGCGTCTAAGTCGTTAATGACTTGTTTATTCAGTGCATTTAACACATCAGGACGATTAATGGTTATGATCAAAGTATGATCTTCCATTTTTGTAAATAATGTTTGAAATGACATACTCGGGTATTTAAAAATGAATAATTAATTGTTGCTGTGCTCTGCCACCCATTTTTTAATATAGTCAGCTATATCAGTGGTGTTGGCGCCAGGGCTAAAAAGCGTTCCAATACCCATTGCACTAAGCTTGGCGTTATCATCATCTGGAATAATGCCTCCGCCAGTTAGTAAAGTATTATGGAGTCCTTTTTCTTGCATTAATTGATAAACCTTGGGAAAAATAGTCATGTGTGCACCGGATAAAATACTTATTCCTATAGCATCCACATCCTCTTGCAAAGCAGCTTGAACAACCATTTCAGGACTTTGACGAAGTCCGGTATAAATCACTTCCATTCCAGCATCTCTTAAAGCTGTAGCTATTACCTTGGCTCCTCGATCATGTCCATCAAGTCCAACTTTTGCAACTAATACTCTAATGGGTTTCGTGGCCATCATTTGGTTTTATTTATACAACATCATTGTTGTAATCAATTTACAATAATTCTATGATAATAATTGCAAACTATGTTGAATTTTTGCAATAGTATCTTTTAGTTGTATGGTTTCTACAATTTCAAATACACCTGGCCCAAATTTGCCACCTACCAGCATAATTCTAAATGGCAACATGAGCTCGCCTGGTTTTAAATCATGCTTTGATGCTAATGCTTTAAATTCCACTTCCAATTCAGCAGCAGGAGCAGAAGCAACACCAGTTGTCATTGCATTAGTATAAATCGAAGTTAATTCCTCAAAAAAGCCTCTCTTTTTCTCATCCCATTTTGGAGCAATACTTGCTATGTCAATTTGCTTAGGTATTTGAAAATAAAAACTTGCTTGTGTGATAAAGTCTGGTAATAACTGACAACGTTCTTTAACGAGGCCAACGACTTTTACTAAATAATCATTTTCGTGAATTTCTATTTCAGCAGCATCAAAATAGGGTCTAACCAATGTGGCTAATTTTTCATTATCCATTTTTTTAATCCACTCTCCGTTATACCATTTAGCTTTTTCATAGTCAAACTTTGCGCCACCTTTATGAACACGTTCCATAGAGAACTTCTCAATTAATTCATTCAATGAAAAAATTTCTTGATCGGTTCCATCATTCCAACCCAACATAGCAAGTAAATTAACAAAGGCTTCAGGTAAGAAACCTCTTTCTTTAAAACCTATTGTCGTCGTATTCGTGTTCGGGTCTGTCCAATCCATTCCAAACACCGGAAATCCTAATCTTTCACCATCACGTTTACTTAGTTTTCCATTCCCATCTGGCTTTAAAATTAATGGCAAGTGAGCCCATTTTGGCATTTGATCTAGACCAAATAAATATTTCCATAATAATACATGCACAGGCGCACTTGGAAGCCATTCTTCACCTCTGAATGCATGGGTAATTTTCATTAAATGATCATCCACCACCACAGCAAGGTGATAAGTAGGCATGCCGTCGGCTTTTAATAAAACCTTATCATCTACCATATTGGTATCAAAACTGACATGACCACGTATAACATCTTCTAAACTCACTTCTTCGTTTTCAGGAACCTTTATACGAATAACATGAGGCGTATTCGTTTTCAATAATTCATCCACTACATCTTTAGATAGTGACAATGAATTTTTCATTTCCATTCTGTAAGCACGACTGTATTGAAAATTGGGAATTTCTTTTCTTTTAGTATCTAAATCTTCAGGGGTGTCAAATGCATAATAAGCATTCCCTTGTGCAATTAGGGTTTCTGCATATTGCTTATACATGGGCTTACGTTCGCTTTGACGATAAGGGCCATAAGCTCCGCCATGTAAAGGACTTTCATCAGGTACTAATCCACACCATGCCAAAGTATCTTGAATATATTGTTCAGCTCCTGGCACGAAACGGGTTTGATCCGTATCCTCAATTCTTAAAATAAAGTCTCCTTTATAATGCTTTGCAAATAAATAATTAAATAATACTGTTCGAACGCCACCTAGGTGTAAACCACCTGTTGGAGACGGTGCAAATCTCACTCTTACCTTTGAATCCATACTTTTAAATCATTTACACAAAGATAATATTCAAATGGGCAAAAGAACTATTTATCTTTGGGTATGTATTTAATTAAAACACCTTTTTGGTTACGCGCAATTTATTCCAAATGTACTTGGAAAATGCCTGCTAAAGACAAGGTGATTTATTTGACTTTTGACGATGGCCCAGATCCAGAAGCGACCCCTTATGTTTTAGCATATTTGAAAAAATATAACGCTAAAGCAACTTTTTTTTGCATTGGTAATAATGTACTTAAGCATCCCAATATTTATGAGTCAGTATTAAAAGATGGACATAGGGTAGGCAATCATACTTATGACCATTTAAATGGATGGCAAACAGAAAATCAACTTTATATTGAAAATATTAAGGATGCTAAGAATATGATTGAAAGTAATTTATTTAGACCCCCCTACGGCCGTATTAAAAAAAGTCAAATTAAATTATTAAAGCAATCTGATAGTTTGCCTAATAAAATAATAATGTGGGATGTTTTGAGTGGAGATTTTGATCAAAAAATTGACGGCGAAACCTGTGCCCGAAATGTTATCAAAAATACAGTTCCTGGTTCTATCCTTGTTTTTCATGATAGTCAAAAAGCATGGGACCGAATGTCTGTTGCATTACCAATTGTATTGGAGTATTTTTCGAATCTTGGCTACCGAATGGAGCTTATTCCTTAACACGTATTTCATGATAAAAAAAGGCCAAGGTAGAAACCTCGGCCTGTATAATCCGTACCCTATAAAAAACAAAAAGATAAAGTCTGTACTAATAAGACCTATCGTCCAAAGCTAAAACGATGAAATAAATGGTTTTAGTATGTAAGCTGGAAAAAATATCTTTTTTTTGTGTACTCAATCCCAAATTATGCGCTTTATTGATACCCATTCCCACATTTACGATGAAACGATACTGCCAGAAATTGAATCGGTATTAACGAATGCCCATGCATCAGGCGTAGACAAAATTCTGATGCCAGGAATTGATAGTAATTGTATTGATGATATGTTAATGTTGGAATCAAAATATCCTGATCAATGTATCGCTATGATGGGGTTGCATCCATGCTATGTCAAAGAAAATTATGAGCAAGAATTAGCAATTGTAGCGGCATGGTTGGCAAAAAGAAAATTTGTTGCCATTGGAGAAATTGGGCTTGATTTTTATTGGGATAAAACATTTACAGAACAACAATTTAAAGCCTTTGAAATACAAATGCAATGGGCTATAGACTATAAAACACCCATTGTAATACATACCCGCAATGCGATGGGAGAAACAATCGAAATGGTGAAACCTTTTGCTAAAAAAGGATTAAGAGGAGCCTTTCATTGTTTTAGTGGAAGCAAAGAATCAGCACAGCAAATTATTGAAATGGGGTTTTATTTGGGATTAGGGGGAGTGCTTACTTATAAAAATGCAGGTGTTGCTGAAGCAGTTAAAGATATACCTATGGAGTGGATATTTTTAGAAACAGACGCGCCTTATTTGCCGCCAGTTCCTTACAGAGGTAAAAGAAATGAGCCTGCATTTATGATAGAGGTTGCAAAAAAATTAGCAGAAATTAAACAAGTTCCATTACATGAAATAGCAGCCATAACAACTGCTAATGCCGAAAAGTTATTTGGTATTTAATTACTTAATGAAGGCTGATTATTCGAATATGAAATTATTGCAATAGTTGTTCAAGTCACCTCTGTTTTGATGTTTGTCAAAACTAAAATCAGCCAAGGGTAATTGATTCATTCCATGAATGATGCGGCCATTATATCCTAATTGCTTTAAAAAATCAAAAGTTGCTAATACTTGTTCCTTGCCAACATGTGCAGCTTCAATTTCAACAATTATTTTTGGCTTGTATTTTTGTAAAGTTTGGATAGCACCTTTGAAAACTTTTAATTCATTTCCTTCTACATCTATTTTAAAAACATCAGGTTTCAATTGGTGCTTTTCGCAATAATGATCAACCGTCATGGTTGAAACAGTTTCTGTTTTTGCAACCGCTCCTAAAGTGTGTTGGTCAAAAATAGTAGCGCTAGGGGATGAGTTATCACCAGTTACATTGGATGGGATAAATAAAGTAGCAGTTGATTCAGTATCGGATAATGCAATATTGTTAATTGTTACATTGTTCCATTGCATAATTGGTTTCATTTTTACTAAGTAGTTGTATAAAAATGATTGCGGTTCAAATGCATGGATTTGTCCTTCCAGACCTACATTTTTTTGCATAAAATATAAGTACCCACCTTTATGCGCGCCAATATCTAAAACAGTGTTTCCTTTTTTTACGGCGTCCAATATATAGGCAATACCACCTTTGTCATCTCTATTCTTATATTTTAAGGCCCTATGTTTAAGCTTGAATTTTTCTATCCAATTCATATGATGTTTTTTGTATAACGATAAAACTAATTAAAATATTACAAATCAAGAGGCTTTCATACTTATTAGGATTGCCGACTTTCATCAGACGCTCGCCCGCGTCTTCTTGTTCGTCGTCATCCCCAACATGGGTATGATTGTCGACTTTCATCAGACGCTCGCCCGCGTCTTCTTGTTCGTCGTCATCCCTAACATGGGTATGATTGTCGACTCACTCTGTTCGTCGTCATCCCTCAAGTCGAGCTCTTTTACCAAAGCCTTTCAATGGGTACTGATGAAGAGGAAGTTCATCAGTACCCATTGGCTTTTTTAACGCTCCCCAACTTTCGAAAGCAAGCTTTCGACGTTGTGTCGCATTAAAAAAGCCTGTCATTATCATGACAGGCTTTGCAGAGAGGAAGGGATTCGAACCCTCGATACGTTGCCGTATACACACTTTCCAGGCGTGCTCCTTCAACCACTCGGACACCTCTCTATTGGGGTTGCAAATGTAGTAAAAGACTAGCGAATTGATTGTGATTGCTTTAAATAAATATAGCAGTAACTATTTCTCCTTCATTTTCTCATCCATTCTTTCATTGTATTCCAATGGATCCTCTTTCCAATTTTTATGATAGGAAACAAACATGGCAATCCAAATAGACCTTGACAAACGCATAAAAATGGGTTGTAACAAAACAACTAATCCTATGGAGCCAAACATCCAATAAAATATTCTATTGTCATCTAAATCAAATGTCATTCCAATTAATACTTTCCAAGCTACAAAAGTGGAAACGAAGTATGCGACCATCAAGGCATAGCTCACATAGCCTGTGCCAACATAAAAACCTACTTCAATTTCAGTAGGTTGTCCGCAAACCGGACAGTTGTCATTCATGGTGGTCATTTTAGAAAAATCGTAAGGATTATTGCTTACAAATAATTTACCCTCACGACATCTAGGGCATTTATTTGTTAATATACTAGAAATGAAATTTTTTGGCATGGGGTGAAGGTATAAAAATTAAATGAGCATAAATTATGATTCAAGAACTTGTTCCATTCGGATACCTCTTGATCCTTTAATGAGAATGGTTCTATTGTTAAAATGTTGTTGAGCAAGCCAAGCCTTTGCTTCTAATGCACTAGGAAAGTATAAGTAGTTATGATTACAATTTTCAAAATCTCCTCCGACTAATATCACTTTTTCCCATTCATTTTTTTCTAATAAATGAATCAAAGCTTGATGTTCTGCTAAACTTGTATCTCCTAATTCCTTCATGCCACCTATACAAACAACTTTATTTTGTGCATTTAGTTTTGCGAAGTTTTCAATCGCTAATTGCATGCTACTTGGGTTTGCATTATAAGCGTCTAAAATAATATCATTATTATTCCACTTTAATAATTGCGAGCGACTATTGGTAGGGCTATAGTTTTCAATTGCATTTTTTATTTTTTCTGCTGGAACATTAAAATATAATCCAATACTGACTGCTGCTAATATATTCGGTAAATTATATTCACCTACTAATTGTGTTTGAATCGTTTGAATAGGAGACCCCTTGATAAAATTTACTTGTAAAAATCCATTCACTGTGTTTGCAGTTGCTTGCAAATTTCCTGACCTATTTCCATAGGTAATCACTTCTTCAATATCTTTACTCATATTAACTAAGTAGTCATAATCACTCATGATAAATGCAGTGCCTTTATGTAAACGCAAAGACTCAAATAATTCACCCTTTCCTTTTTTTACACCTTCCTCCGATCCAAATCCTTCTAAGTGGGCTTTACCACAATTGGTAATTAATCCATAATTAGGCATTGCATATTCGCAGTAACCCGCTATTTCTTTTAAATGATTAGCGCCCATTTCAATAACAGCCATTTCGGCATCCATACCAATGCTTAATAAGGTAAGCGGCACTCCAATATGATTATTGAGGTTGCCTTGCGTAGTATAAGTTTTAAAATGGCTTGATAATACAGCAAAAACCAATTCCTTTGTAGTTGTTTTTCCATTACTACCTGTGATGCCAATAAATGGAACAGTAAATTGTGCTCTATGATGTTTTGCCAGATTTTGTAATGTAGTTAGTACATCATCAACTTGAAGTATCCTATTTTCAAAAGACTCGCTTTTTTCGATTAGCTCATCAACAATAGCGAAGCTTGCTCCATTTTCAAGTGCTGCAATTGCAAAATTATTTCCATTAAAATTGGGTCCTTTTAAAGCAAAATATAAATCACCTGATTTTAATTTTCTGGTATCGGTTTGCACTTGTGGGTGCAGCTTGTACTGTTCGTATAAAAATGAAATAGAGGGAAGCTTCATTATAAAAGAGGTTAACTATTGATAGCAGTGAGCAGGCATGTAGCCGTGGCAACAAGACCTTCTTGTCGTCCTGTAAAACCCATTGTCTCCGTAGTTGTAGCTTTAATTGAAATATCCTTATCACCAATATGTAAAATAGATGCAATACAATTTTGCATTTCAATTACGTAAGGTTTTATTTTGGGAGCTTCTAAACAAAGTGTAGCATCAATATTCACAATTTGATAGCCTTGTTCGGTAATTAAATCGTATGTACGTGCTAATAAAATTTTACTATCAATATTTTTATAAGCGTTATCCGTATCGGGAAAATGTGTTCCAATATCACCTAAGCTTAATGCGCCGAGTAATGCATCACAAATAGCATGTAATAAAACATCGGCATCACTATGACCTAAAGCTCCTTTTGTATGTGGAATTTTTATACCTCCAATCCATAAATCTCGACCTTCCACTAATTGGTGAAAGTCTATTCCTGAACCAATGCGCAATTTCATTCAATTATTTTTTAAACAGACGCTTATACCAAGGCTTAGATTTATCAGAAGCTTCACTAGCTGCATCAAATCCAAAAGCAGAAGATACACATCGGAATCCGATGGTGCTGGTTGATTTATCTTGATCTAAAAACCTTCTTGTGCCTGGGTTTAGCCAATATGGTCTGTCTTTCCAACTACCTCCTTTGTACACTCTTGATTTATTAGAAATTAAGGTATTAACATCAGAATCATATTGAGCTACTTCGGCATCATCGCCATCCAAGGTGCTGTCTCCTCTGTATGGATTAAAATCATCCATATCAACACTGCTTAATGGTCTGTATAAATCCGCAACCCATTCATTTACGTTGCCATTTAAATTATATAAACCTATTCTAGTTGGTGTAAAGCTACCTACTTTAGAAGGAAAGCCTGCACCGTCATTTGAATATCCAATCATTCCCATATAGTCACCTCTTCCGTTTTTAAAATTGGCAACAAACATACCTTGATCCGCTTTTTTGGTATTTCTGATACTTTCATTTCCGCTTGTACTCCAAGGGAATGGAGAGTCTGATTGAGAAACACTCGCATTTGGGTGACTTGAATTAGATCCTGCTTTTGGATTCTTAAAATTAGAGACATAATTTTTTGCACTCGACACTTTAGCTGCATATTCCCATTCTGCTTCTGTTGGCAATCTAAAGTCAGGCACCATAATAAATTCTTCACCTGATTTTTTCAATTTTGAATTTGGTTTTTTACCACCATATTCTAATTTTTCTTTGCCAGCTATCTTTCCAATGTATTGTTGTTTTTTGTTCAATAAACCATAAAATCTTAAAGTATTTTCATTGGCTCTATCTGTTCTCCATCTGCAAAATTTGGTAGCCTGCTCCCAGCTAACACCTACCACTGGATAATCATTGAAAGCTTTAGCTCTGAAATAACCTAGAATCATTGGTTCATTGTAAGCTAAAGGGGATTTCCAAACTAAGGTATCAGGAAGTGCTTCTATTGCTAAGTCCTTATATTGAGCTGAATCCTTTCCTAATTTTTCTAACCAATGGGTATAATCTCTGTAAGTTTTATTGCTTACTTCATACTTATCAATTCTAAATGAACTTACGGTAACACGTCTCAATGTATTATTCCATTGTCTCATTTCATTTTCTTCGGTATTCATTCCCATGCCAAATGTTCCTCCACGAACGAGAACCATGTTATCGTAGGGATCATTTTTAATAGCTGCTAATTCGATTGAATTTGCCTTATTAGATTCCAATGTTGAAACAAGACTAGGACTCAATAAAAGAATGCCAAAAAACAATAAAATACTGTTAATAAAATTCATATAAATAATTTATTCAAATTCAAGTTTAATGCTTCAGCGAAGATAGTTCGTTTTTTACTTATTTAATCATCAGAATACCACAATCTTATGTTACTAAAATCCTAATTTTAGGCGATGAATAGCCCCAAAATTATATTTTTTGCCCTTTTTTTAGGCTTTTTTACCATTTGCAAGGGCCAAAACAGCCCATTGGCAACTGGGAAATGGGCTAAAATTAGCACGTCTAAACAGGGGATATACAAATTAACAGGGGCGCAATTAGCGAAATTGGGCTTTACCTTACCAATCGTTTCTAGCCAGCTTAAGTTGTTTGGCTACAATTTGAGTTCATTAACTGAAAAAGTAAATGCATCCACAAATTCTGGACTTTCAGAAAACGCCATTAAAATGATGGATGGCGGTGATGGTCAAATGGACGCCGCCGATTACCTATTATTTTATAATCAAGGACCCACTTACTGGAAATTTGATAGTATACTAAATCGAGTAGCGCATCAAAATTTTGCTACAGGGGACTCGGTATATTATTTTATTACAATTGGTCAAAATGGGAAAAGAATTGATTTACAAAATTTGCAAGTAAATGCGAGTAAGCCTAGAACCGAGTTTACGCAACATATTTTATTTGAAAAGGATAGTGTGTCCCTATTAAATAGTGGTAAAGTATTATTTGGTCTTCCATTGGGGCAAGGAGTGGGGAAACAATCACAACTAAATTATACTTTTAATGCACAAGGAATAACTAGTAATAGTAAGTTGAAAAGCTATGTAAGCATGGCGTCAACTAGTTATCAAGTAAATGGTCAATTTGATTTTAATGTAAACAATTCTTCGGTTCACAGTTCAAATTTGCCAACCGTTTCAGGTTTACTTTTTGATGAAATTGCTTCCGTAAAACTGGACAGCTTTACGCTAAATTCCAATAATTTATTGTCCGGAAATAATTCGTTAAAAATAGTTTATAACAACCCCAATACAACTTCAACAGGATGGATCGATTACGTTGAATTATTATTAAAAAAGCAAATTGGATTTTGGCAGGATAGTACGATTTATTTTAGCATAGATGATGAATTTGAACAAGGTGGTTTTGTGGATTGTACCATTCAAAATATTGATAGTTCGAGTCTGATTTGGAATGTAACGAATACGGAAAATCCTACCCAAATTCAATGGCAAACAGTGAGTGCTCAATCTGGACGATTTATTAATAGCAACTCAGGAAATGCAAACTTTTTTGCAGTAAAGCAAAATTCATTTGAAGTGCCAACTTTATTGGGACCGGTGGTTAATCAAAACACCTTAAATTATAACGAAGCCGTTGATTATGTAATTATTTCGGCACCAGCTTATTTGAAAGCCGCTTTGACTTATCAACAATTTCAAAAGGAACGCTTTGGTAGAAAAACAATTGTTTTAAATGCTAGAGAAATTTATAATGATTTTGCTGGAGGGCAATCAAGTGCGGTTGCCATTAGAAATTGCTTAAAACATTTATTTAATCTTGCTAACCAAAATAAAGTTTCGACTCCAAAATATTTATTAATGTTGGGCATAGGCAACTATAATGCTAAAAAATTAAATCTTGATTTTGAATTGCCCGTTTATGAAAGCAATAATTCAAATGCGATACTTTCAAGCTTTACATCGGATGATTTCTTTTCTATTTTAAAAGAAGGAGATGATATTAATGATTACAATAAATTACAAAATTTATCATTAAGCGTAGGTCGGATTCCGGCTAGAACAGTAGCGGAAGCAGATACTGCAATTAAAAAATTAATAAATTACCAAACGCTTAAAATAGGGGGGTCTTGGGAAAATAAAATTACGTGGGTAGCTGATGATGGCGATTATAACTTACACTTGCAAGATGCAGAATCGATTGTGGGTCATTTGCAATCAAAAGCACCTCACTGGAATCATAATAAAATATATTTGGATTTATTTCCAGCTGAAAATGCTAGTGCTGGCAACACTTTCCCACTGGCCTTTAATGCAATACAACAAGCAATACAAGATGGATCATTGGTTTTAAATTACACAGGTCATGGAAATTATTTAAGACTTTCAGAGGAAGCGGTGATTTCGCAATCGCAATTTGATTTATGGAAAAATGCCAATAAGCTTCCATTGATGATCACCGCGTCTTGTAATTTTACGCCATATGATCAACCTGGATTAAATTCAATTGCTTGGGACGCTTTTATGAAAAATAGCGAAGGTATTATTGGGTTAGTTGCGGCCAACAGATTGGTATTTGCATTTAGTAATAAACAAATAAATGATTTATTCATTCAACAACTACTAGTAAAAAATTCCTTAGGCACGTATAACACAATTGGAGAAGCTTTGCAAAAAGCCAAGTTGTCAAATTGGTCGAATAATGGTGATAGGCTAAATGATTTAAAATTCAATTTGATGGGTGATCCTGGAATGTTATTAAACATGCCTGATAATGACTTGGTGATTCAGCTATTAAATGAAAAACCCTTTAATGGGCATGATACATTGCTTTCAGGCAAGGTTAATAAATTGGTTGGTAGCATTCAAAAAAACGGTCAACTAAAAGCAGGATTTAACGGGGAAGTGAATTTAATTGTTTATGATGCGGTTAAAAATAAAAACACCTTAGCTAATCAGTCAAGTAGCATTTCAGTACCCATTGCTATGCAGGAAAATATATTATTCAAGGGCAAAGCAACAGTATTAAATGGCAATTTTAAAATTGATTTTATTTTACCATCGCAACTTTCAAATGCATCAAGTCCAATTCGAATTGAGTTGGCAGCTAATGGCGGGAATGAGTCTGCTTTAAAGATTGTAGATTCTATTTATTCAAAGTCAAATGGTGTTGTTGATATAAAGGATACGATTGGTCCTAAAATTCAAGCATATTTAAATGACCCGTTATTTAAACAAGGTGGTTGGGTTATGCCAAATTCAAAATTATTTGTCAATTTAAATGATAGTTCAGGTATTCAAGCTTCGGGAAATGCGCTTGGCCATGATTTGGCTTTATGGTTAGACGATGATCCAATTCCAATGATTTTAAACAATTATTTTAGCACCAATATTAACACCTATCAATCCGGTAAGCTTAGTTTTTTCCTCCCAACCTTAAAAGAAGGTCAACATAAATGTATCATAAAGGCATGGGATTTATTAGGCAACAGTAATGCGGATACTTTATTTTTTGAGGTTCCCAAGTCGAATAATTTACAAATAATGAACCCTATAAATTATCCTAATCCTTTCTATACTAAATCAAGATTTAGTATAGAAACAAATCTAATAGGAGCATTGATAGAGGTGCAATTTGAGGTACTTGACCCTTCGGGGAAATTACTATATGCTAATAATAATCAATTTGTAAACACTGAAAATAGAATATTTGTAGACTGGAATGGGGTTACTAATGCAGGAGCTAATTTGAAACCTGGCTTGTATTATTATAGGTTTATAATTAAGTCAGCAAATTCAACGGCAAGTATTTCAAATTCATTTATTAAATTATAAATTACTGCGTCATTTTTGTATCTTTATAACAAATATTAAAGCAATTACATGCATTTAAATAAGTCGTTATCTCTTTCTTTCTTGTTTCTTTCTATGCTTTTGCTTAGCAATGCGAATGCACAAACTTCTATCAAATTACAGAGTACGGCAGTTCCATTCATGATGATTTCTCCTGATGCAAGATCTGGAGGAATGGGCAACTTGTCCTTAGGTATGTCGCCTGAAGCAAATGATTTATTTGGTAACACAGCTAAGCTTCCTTATTTAACTGAACCTAAAGGGTTTTTAATTAATTATACTCCTTGGTTAAAGGACTTGGGTTTAAATGATGTTTATTTAGCGAGTGCAGGTTTTTATAAAATCTTAAATGAACAAAGTGCCATCAATACCTCCTTACGTTTTTTTAGTTTAGGTAATATTGATTTTACCGATGAGTCTGGTTTAACAACACTTCCTTCTCAACGACCTTCCGAGTTTAGTTATGATTTTGGTTATAGTTTATTATTAAATGATAAATTAAGTATTGGTGCGACCTTAAGGTATATTCATTCTAGATTGGTGAAGGGCGCATTTGGAGCTAGTGCTGTTGAGTATAAGGCTGGAAATACTGCATCCGCTGACATCTCTTTTTTTTATAAACAAAACCCGAATTTAAATGGGTTTCACGCTGGACTACTTTTATCCAACATGGGGGGTAAAATCAGTTACTCCAATGAAACAAAAAACAAGTATTATATTCCTGCCAACATTGGCTTGGGTTTGGGGTATTTAAATAAAATTGACGCTGATAATTCAATTGAATTCGGGATCGATGTCAATAGATTAATGGTTCCAGCAAGTCCTGATAATTCGGACCCAGAATCTGTTAATCATTATTTTACCCAATCTGTAATTAATAGTTATTTTAATTCTTTTTCAGCAAAATACGGAATGCCATTCTCTGAGTCATTAAAAGCTTCTGTTGGTATTGAATACAACTATACCAATCGTTTTTATCTAAGAGGTGGTTATTTTATGGATAACAATAAGAGCCTTGGGAATATGCAATATTTTACCTTAGGAACTAGTTTTCAATACGCTCAATCTAAGTTCAATATTAGTTATTTAGTTCCTTCAGGCGGTGGAATTACAAAAAATCCACTTTCAAATACACTCCGATTTGGTAGTGTATTCTTCTTTTAATGTGTAGTTTGTTAAATATTTAATCAAGGGCGAAATTTACCTAGTTTTGATTACTTTTGTTGACCATGTCAATAACCGTTCAAATTGTAAATAAAAGCCATCATCCACTGCCCAGTTATGCAACAATTGGGTCATCTGGAATGGATATTAGGGCCTTTATTGATAAGCCAATTGTTTTACAACCTTTTGAACGCAGTTTAATACCAACAGGTTTATATCTTTCAATTCCTGAGCATCTTGAAGTTCAAATTAGACCAAGAAGTGGGCTTGCTATTAAACAAGGTATTACTTGTTTAAATACACCTGGTACCATTGATGCCGACTACAGGGGAGAAATTAAAGTGATTCTTATAAATCTTTCAAATACCGAGCAAGTGATTGCTGATGGGGATAGAATTGCACAAATGGTTTTTCAAGCTGTTGAGAAAGCGAATTGGAATTTAGTAGAAAATTTAGATACCACTCAACGAGGTGATGGCGGATTTGGTCACACGGGGAAACAATAAATAAAACTATTAATGAAAAAAAAATTAGCGCAATTCTCGATAGTTATTCTTTTACTTAGTTCCTGTGCAACTTCCCGAAAAGTGCAAGTGATTCAAGACGCTTTATCTAAAAGAGATTCCATCAATGCGCTATTAAATGCTGAAAAAACAAAGGTTGATTCGGGCTTAATTGTAAAAGATATAGTTGAAAAAATAACTTCAACTAAATTATCTTTTAATACCATGAATGCACATATTAAAGTCGACTATCAAACGCTTGATAGGTCGGATGCATTTATTACCAATATTAGTATTGAAAAGGGAAAGGTAATTTACATTACAGCGCGAGGTGCTATGGGTGTCATAGGGCTCAAAGCAAAAATTACAAATGATAGTGTGTTGATTTATTATCCCTTGAGCAAAAAAGTTGAAAAACGACCATTGTCTTATCTTCAAGAAATATTTAAAATTCCAATAACCTATACTATTTTGGAAGACTTGATTGTTGGAAATCCCATTTTTGTAGAAAATTCAGATATTGTAAACTATAAAGTGAATAATAGTAAGCTTCAGGTTAGCATGGCTGGTAAATTATTTAAAAATTTAATTACGCTGAGTGAAGACAATAGTAAAGTGCTCCATTTGAAATTGGATGATATTAATGTAAATCAAAATAGAACATGTGACATTTCATATTCTGATCATGTTGCAACCATTCAAAATCAATTTTCGATGAGTAGGGATATAGCTATTTCTTCTCAATCGCGCATTGAAATTCATATGGAAGTGAAAGACTATACATTTGATGATCCTTTAAAATATACCTTTGTAATTCCAAAACAGGGTAAGCGAAAATAGATATTGGAAATAATTAATTATGACAAAGAAGATTGCGATTTCATTTATTTTAATATTGGCATTTTGGATGCAACCTTATGCGCAAACTAATGCAACAAGAGAAGAACTGCAAAAGCAAGAGCAGACTTTGAGGAAAGAGTTAGACGAATTAAATCGCTTAAAGGATCAAATCCAAAGAAATAAAAAAAGTACGCTTGCGCAAATGGCGGTTATTAAAAGTAAAATTGCAAAAAGGGAAGCGTTGGTGAATAGTATTGGGAAACAAGTGAAATTAATTGATGCTGCCATATTTGCCAATCAGCAAGACGTTTCAAAATTAAATAAGGATTTGGATACATTGAAAAGTAAGTACGAGAAAAGTATTGTATTTGCATATAAAAGTAGAAGTGGTTACGAGTATCTTAATTTTTTATTTTCTGCATCTAGTTTTAATGATGCTGTCAAGCGAATTACTTATTTAAAAAGTTACAGACAAAATAGAGAAGCACAAGCAGCAGCTATTGACTTATCGCAAAAGGACTTGAACCAAAAAATTGGTCAATTAGGAACCAATAAAAAAAGTCGTTTACAAATTTTAGGTGTTCAAAATGAGCAATTAAAAGTGTTGGTGGATGATCGTAAAGAGCAAGATAAAATTATCAAGCAATTAAAAGGCAAGGAACAAGAAGTAACGGCTCAATTAAGGCAAAAAGAAGCACAACGAAGAAAAATGCAATCCGCCTTGATGACCATTATTAGAAGAGAAACCTTAGAGGCAGAAAAAAAGGAAAAGGAAAGACTTGCGAAATTAAAAGCCAGTAATGAAGCCGGGGCTAAAAATAAATTGGATGCATCAAATAATAAATCAACTACAAAAGGTGGAAGCAAAGTTGGTGATGTTGAAGGTGGATTAACTAGAACAGCTGGAGACAGACCTTATTCTGCATTAGAAACCACGGAAGAAGGAAGAGAAGCATCTATATCAATTGAAAATAGCAAAGGCGCATTACCTTGGCCAGTAGATAGGGGAAATGTATTTGTACATTTTGGTGTTGAAAATATTCCTGGAACTAAATTGAATCGAAATAGTGATGGTATTGAAATAGCAGTTCCAAAAGGTTCGTCTGTAAAAAGCGTAGCAAATGGTGTTGTTAAATATACTGGTGATATTAATGGCGACCTCACGGTTATCTTACAACATGGAAAATATTTTACCATGTCTACCCATTTAAGTAGTATTAATGTTTCGGTTGGCCAGGAAGTAAAAGCAGGCACCGTATTAGGAAGGTCAGGGATCAATTTAGAAGGTGAGGGTTCGTTACTTTTTGTTTTAAGCAAAGAAGGTAAGTCCATTGATCCTGAAAATTGGCTAAAGAATAGAAGATAATTACCTTTTTTTTTATAAATTACAATTCTATAAACGATTGTAATGTCTAAATTTATTTTATCCTTTGATCAGGGTACAACTAGTAGTCGCGCTATTTTATTTGACCATAAAGGTCAAATCCAAGGAATTGCTCAAAAAGAGTTTACGCAACATTTTCCACAACCAGGTTGGGTGGAACATGATGCTATGGAAATATGGAGTACGCAATTGGGCGTGGCAAGTGAAGCTGTAAGTAAACAAAATATATTATTATCTGATATTGCTGCGATAGGTATTACCAATCAAAGAGAGACTACTGTTGTATGGAATAATAAAACGGGTTTGCCAATTTACAATGCTATTGTATGGCAAGACCGGCGTACTGCAGATTATTGTGATGAACTCAAAGCGCAAGGAAAAGCGGCGCAAATACAATCAAAAACAGGATTAGTCATTGATGCCTATTTTTCCGGAACAAAATTAAAATGGATTTTAGATCATGTTGAAGGTGCAAGAGATTTAGCCTCAAAAGGGGAGTTGTGTTTTGGAACCATTGATACTTGGCTGGTATGGAAATTAACCAATGGGAAAGTGCATGTAACAGATGCAACTAATGCATCAAGAACTATGCTATTTAATATACATACCTTACAATGGGATACCGAACTTTTAGCATTATTGGATATACCTGTTTCTGTTTTACCTATTGTAAAAAGTAGCAGCGAAATTTATGGGTATACCAATCAAATATTTACTAATCAAGAAATTCCAATTGCAGGGATTGCAGGAGATCAACAAGCAGCTTTATTTGGTCAAATGTGCACGGCACCTGGTATGGTTAAAAATACATATGGTACAGGATGTTTTATGTTAATGCATACCGGAGAAAAAGCAGTGAGTTCAAAAAATAATTTATTAACGACCATTGCTTTACAAATGAATGGACATACTTACTATGCTTTAGAAGGTAGTGTATTTATTGGTGGAGCAGTTGTACAATGGTTAAGAGATGGTTTACATTTAATAAGACAATCCTCCGAAGTAGAAGCATTGGCAAGCCAGGTTGAAAGTACCGACGGTGTATATTTAGTTCCTGCATTTGCCGGCTTAGGTGCACCTTATTGGAACCAACATGCAAGAGGAACAATTGTTGGAATTACAAGGGGAACTTCAGCTGCGCATATCGCGCGCGCAGCATTGGAAAGTATTGCATTTCAAAGCTATGATTTATTAAAAGCAATGGAAGCCGATGCAGGCATACCTATTGCAGAATTGAGAGTGGATGGTGGTGCCACCAATAATAATATGTTAATGCAATTTCAGTCTGATATTGTAAATACTAAAGTGGTTCGTCCAACCATGGTTGAAACTACGGCTTTAGGTGCAGCATATTTAGCGGGACTTGCCGTTGGTTTTTGGAAGGATATTGAAGAGCTAAGAATGAAATGGGAAATAGATCATGTATTTGAGCCAGTGGAGAATGAAGCCAATAGGGCAGAAAAAATACAGGGTTGGGAACGTGCCATAAAAGCAACCAATAATTGGTAAACAAATAACTTGAAATTCATTTATTAATTCATAACGGCAACTATTTGTTGCGCCTAAATCGAAAAAAGATGACACCATTTTTAGCTGAAATACTTGGAACAGCCATTGTAATTATTATTGGGAATGGCGTGGTTGCCAATGTGGTTTTACCCAATACCAAAGGAAATAATGGAGGCTTAGTTTCCATTGTATTAGGTTGGATGATTGCCGTATTTGTAGGTGTTTATATTACTACCCCATCAAGTGGTGGACATTTAAATCCAGCCGTTACTATAGCATTAGCGACAGCAGGCAAATTTAGCTGGAGCTTAGTTCCATCTTATATATTAGCACAAATTTTAGGCGCTATGTTGGGCGCTTTCGTGGTTTGGGTAGTATACCGTCCGCAATTTAATGAAGCTAGTAATCCGGGTGATCAGTTGGCTTGTTTTGCAACTGGCCCTTCTATAAGAGACCTGAAGCAAAATATACTCGTCGAAACCCTTGCGACATTTGTTTTTTTATTAGGGATATTATTTATAAAACCTGCAGGTATTGAAATGGGGGCCATGTCGGCCATGCCGGTGTCACTTTTAGTTGCAGGAATTGGGTTTGGCATAGGCGGACCTACAGGTTGGGCCATTAATCCTGCCAGGGATTTGGGGCCTAGAATCATGCATTTTGTGCTTCCAATGAAGGGAAAAGGGTCCAGTGATTGGGGTTACGCCCTAATTCCAGTCCTAGGACCAATAATTGGTGGAATTTTAGCCGCAATTGTATACCTACAATTTTTGCAATAATGAGGTAAAATCATACCTTTGCAGCCGAAACCGAAAATTATGTCAACAGCAGGTAAAATTAAACAAGTTATTGGTGCGGTAGTGGATGTGCAATTTCCAAATCAAAAAGCACTTCCAGAAATCTACAACGCCCTAGAAATTACAAGACCAGGTGGTGAAAAATTAGTGCTTGAAGTACAACAACATCTTGGAGAGGATAGCGTACGTGCTATTGCGATGGATGGTACTGAAGGTTTAGTAAGAGGTATGGCAGTAGTTGATTTGGGTAAACCAATTTCAATGCCAATTGGCGAAGGTATCAATGGTCGTTTGTTCAATGTAACAGGTGACGCAATTGATGGTTTACCACAATTAGATAAAAGTAATGGTCGTGCGATTCACGCAAACCCTCCAAAGTTTGAGGACTTAAGTACTGCAACTGAAGTGTTGTTTACAGGTATCAAAGTAATCGACTTAATCGAGCCATATGCAAAAGGTGGTAAGATTGGTTTGTTTGGTGGTGCGGGTGTAGGTAAAACAGTATTGATTCAAGAGTTAATTAACAATATCGCTAAAGGACACGGAGGTTTATCAGTGTTCGCTGGTGTGGGTGAGAGAACACGTGAGGGTAATGACTTGTTACGTGAGATGATTGAAGCAGGTATCATGAAGTATGGTGATGCTTTCAAGCATAGCATGGAAGAAGGTGGATGGGATTTGAGTAAAGTAAACTTAGAAGAATTAAAAGAATCAAAAGCAACTTTCGTATTCGGTCAAATGAATGAGCCTCCTGGAGCACGTGCGCGTGTTGCCTTGAGTGGTTTAACGATTGCAGAATATTTCCGTGATGGAGATGGTACTGGAAAAGGAAAGGATATCTTATTCTTCGTAGACAATATCTTCCGTTTTACACAAGCAGGTTCTGAGGTATCGGCATTATTAGGTCGTATGCCATCAGCGGTAGGTTATCAACCAACACTTGCAACTGAGATGGGATTGATGCAAGAGCGTATTACTTCAACAAAGAACGGTTCAATTACCTCTGTACAAGCGGTATATGTACCTGCGGATGACTTGACGGATCCAGCGCCAGCGACAACATTCGCTCACTTGGATGCGACAACAGTATTGTCTCGTAAAATTGCCGATTTAGGTATCTATCCTGCCGTGGATCCATTGGATTCTACTTCAAGAATTTTGACGCCAGCAATTGTAGGTGCACAGCACTATGATACAGCACAGAAAGTAAAAATGATTTTACAACGTTATAAGGAATTACAAGATATCATTGCCATCTTAGGTATGGATGAATTAAGTGATGAAGATAAATTAGTTGTATCACGCGCACGTCGTGTACAACGTTTCTTATCTCAACCATTCCACGTAGCTGAACAGTTCACAGGATTGAAAGGTGTATTCGTTTCAATTGAAGATACCATCCGTGGATTTAATGCAATTATGGACGGAGAAGTAGATCAGTATCCTGAAGCTGCCTTCAACTTAGTAGGTACTTTGGAAGATGCAATTGAGAAAGGTAAGAAAATGATGGCTTAATTTAATTAAAACGAAATCATGTTATTAGAAATATTAACACCCGAAAAAAAATTATTCAGTGGCGATGTGCAAGGTGTTCAATTGCCAGGCATTGATGGCTTATTCGAAGTGTTAGATAAACATGCTCCATTAGTGAGTGCATTAGGTAGCGGCAAAGTAAAAGTATTGCATAAAGGCAGTGCTGCTGAATCATATGCAATTCAAGGAGGCTTTGTAGAAGTGTTCGACAACAAAGCGACAGTTTTAGTGGAAGGCGTTTTATAGTTGATAATAACAAAAAATTATAGATTCAAAAATCCCTTGGTGTTCTGCCGAGGGATTTTTTTTATATATTCACATAAGAAATTTAATTTGTTACAAGGCCCTTTATGAAGAAGACATTTCCGATAATATTTATTTTGATTGCTTTGTCTATTGTCGGCATTTTATTCATACAAATAACTTGGCTGCAAGGGTTGTTGATATTGTCAAAAAACCAATTGTCGGATAAGTTAAATCAATCTGCAGTAATTGTATCCAATGAGGTAAGTAAAAAAATGAATACGGGTTTATCATTGCGTTTTCCAAAAAGACGACAAGGATTAGGGCAAGAATATCATATTCATAGTTTCGATGAATCGTCGATCGCAGATGTATATAACGAAAAGGAAATAGAAGCAAGTATTCAAGCTGCATTAAGTAAGTATGGCGTAACTGATTTAAATTACGAGTTTGCAGTTACTGATAAAAAAGGAAATGTTGAATTAAAAAGTGCAAAGTTTGAAGATGCCTTTATTGACGATGTAAATAATTTAGAATGCAGGGTGTCTGTTATCCCACAAGACATTATTGAACCAGTTGGACCATTTGAAACCATCATTATATTAGTTCCTAAAGTAAGGCTATACTTATTAAATACGCTGCGATGGGTGATCATGGGTGCAGTGTTATTTATATTTATTGTATTTGCAGCTTTCTTTATTACCGTAAAGTCATTGTTCACGCAAAAAAAGTTAAATGAAATTAAAAGAGATTTCATTAATAATATGACGCACGAGTTAAAGACACCTTTAGCAACGATATCCTTGGCTGTTGACGCTTTAAAAAGCGGGAAGGTTAAATCCAATACTGAATCGGTTGATTATTTCAGTACTATTATTAAAGAAGAAAATTTACGCATGAACAAGCATGTGGAAGTAATCTTACAAGCGGCACAATTGGAAAAAAAGGAATATCATTTAAACAAACAACCGGTTGATATACATGATTTACTTTTTGGCTTGCTAGATAATTTCAAACTACAATTGGACGCAAAGCCTTCAACTATTCATACCATATTTGAGGCAGATCCTTCTGAAATTGAAGGAGATAGTGAGTATTTAAAACATGTGTTTTCAAATTTAATAGACAATGCCATTAAATATGCCAAGGAGGAAATTGATATAACTATTACAACATTAACCTTGCCTGCTGAAATTCGAATAATCATTGAGGATAAGGGTATAGGGATGAGTGCCGATACGAAGAAACATATTTTTGAAAAATTCTATCGTGCCCATACGGGTAATATACACAATGTAAAAGGGTTTGGACTAGGAATGAGTTATGTAAAATGGGTAATAGATATTCACAAAGGGAAGATTAAGGTGGAGAGCGAGGAAGGTATTGGAACAAAAATGATTGTTACCTTGCCTATTGCTTAATCCAAAATAAACAACCGTCACCATAGCTAAGGAATCGATATGCATTCTTTATTGCATGATCATAAACCAATTTCCATTGATCACCAGCAATGGCTGCAATTATTAACAATAATGTTGATTTGGGTTGATGAAAATTGGTAATCAATCCTTCGCAAATTTTAAATTGATAACCTGGACTTACCATTAGTTGTGTTTTTGCAATTAGCTTATCTGTTTTATTTTCATCCAGCCAATTAATTAATGCATTCATAGCTACATGAACTGGTATTTTATTTTCCGCTAACTCATAAGCTTCCCATTGCCCTAAGTGTAAGTTTTGTTGATCTATATTCTTATGGTTTGATTGGGCAAATAAATACACTTTAACACCCATCCAATACAATGATTCAATTGTGCGTAAGCTAGTAGTACCAACAGCAATAATGGGAAAAGAATTTTTTGGTGCAGGGTTGTTAATTTCTTTTTGTTTTGCTTGTTCAAACAAGTATTGAATTAAATGCTTCTCCACTTCTAAAAATTCAGCATGCATATTGTGTTCATCAATGGTTGCCGATTTAACAGGCATAAAAGTGCCTGCTCCTACATGCAGTGTTAAATATTTTTGATGAATACTTTTTTCGTTTAAACATTCAAATACATCCTTGCTAAAATGAAGACCTGCTGTTGGTGCAGCAACTGAGCCTTCTTCAATTGCGTAAGTTGTTTGGTATCGGTCCTTATCTTCTTCGCTTGTTTTGCGTTGGATATAGGGAGGCAATGGTATGTTGCCAATATGCGTTAAGATTTCTGAGAAAGTAATTTGTGGATGATCCCATGAGAATTCAATAATAAATTTTCCATTTTCTTGAAGTATTTTTCTAGCTGAAAATGTAAATGATTGATTATTGATGTTTACTTTTTTTTGCAGTAAAGTATCTTTCCATTTTTTAGCACCACCTACTAAACAATTCCATTCAACTTTATGTGTTGCTTGCATGGCAAGTAAAACAGGTGTGTATTTTTCTGTCGGCTCTAAACAAAAAATCTCGATATTACTTTGCTCGTTTTTTTCAAATAAAATTCTTGCTGCGATTACTTTACTATTATTAAAAAGCAATGTGCTATTTGCTGGTATATGACTAGCTATTTTTTTATAATGGCTCTCTGCGATAATGTCCTGATCCCAAACCAATAACTTACTGTCTGACCTATTGGTTGTGGGCGTAAACGCAATTTGATCATCGGTTAGGGGATAATCAAAGTCCTCAATGGCTAATTTGGGCTTAATAAACATGGCTCAAAGGTACATTCCAGTCATTTTATAGCCTAATTCACTAGTTATAAACCTAAAAATGGGGGTTTTCCACAGTTCTTAACACCCTCATTATTGGAAAACTTACTAAAATCAACTCAAACCCTTTGCTATACTCGCTTTTAGGCCGGTTTATTTCTTGTGGAAAACTACAAGGGCCTATTTTGCCTTTAAAAGTGGTAAAAAGTGTTATTTTGTGTGAACAAGTGGTAAAAATCACGTTAATTATTAACAATGACAGGCTTTCACGGAGAATATCAATCAACTATCGACGCTAAAGGGCGTTTCCTGGTTCCCGGCAGTTTGAAAAAACAGCTGGTAGAAGGGGAGACACGCTTTATTGTTAGTAGGGGTTTTGAAAAGTGTTTGACACTTTATCCAATTGGAAGCTGGCAGAAAATATTAGATAAGATTAGCCAGTTGAATGACTTTGATCCTAAAGTGCGTCAGTTCAGACGTCAATTTTTAGGTGGAGCAACCGAGGTTGAAATGGATAGCGCAGGCCGTTTATTATTACCTCCAACATTAAGAGAATTTGCTTTACCAGGAAAAGAGATTGTATTGGCTGCAGCATTAGATCGCTTTGAGATCTGGGATGCAAGTTCTTATAAAAAGCTCTTTGAGGATTTCTCTGCAGATGAATTTAGTAATCTGGCGCAAGAAGTAATGTCAGGCATTCATAAAAAAGATTAAGGAAAAGCGATGACCAACCCTACATCCAACATTCCTCAATCTGATTATCATGTACCTGTATTATTTCACGAGACAATGGATCATCTACAAATTATACCTGATGGTATTTATGTAGATGCAACATTTGGAGGAGGTGGACATAGCCGAGGCATATTGTCAAAGTTGGGACCTAAAGGTCGCCTAGTAGCTTTTGATCAAGATGCAGATGCAAAAAACAACTTACCAAATGATGACCGTGTTTTATTTGTTCCAGAAAATTTCAGGTACCTGCAAAGGTTTTTAAGATTGCACAAAATTGACCAAGTGGACGGTGTACTTGCTGACTTAGGTGTTAGTAGTCATCAGTTTGATGAAGGTTCAAGAGGTTTTTCAACTCGTTTTGATGGACCATTCGATATGAGAATGGATCAACGCCAAGAAAAAACCGCAGCGCAAGTCATAGAAACTTCAAGTGAAACGGAATTGCATAAAATGTTTGAAAAGTATGGCGAAGTGACGAACTCGAAAACTTTAGCAAAACATATTGTTGAAAATCGCAAGCATGTTAAACTTAACACGGTACAGGATTTTAAGACGCTGATTGCAACTGTAGTGAAAGGAAATCCCAATAAATATTGGGCGCAGGTTTTTCAAGCCATTCGCATTGTAGTAAATGAAGAAATGGAAGTATTAAATGAATTCCTTGCACAATTGCCATTGGTTATTAAACCTGGTGGACGTGCAGTGATCATTACATTCCATTCCATTGAAGACAGAATTGTAAAGAATGCTTTTAAAGTTGCACCCGAAGAAGAAAACAAAACAAACCCATTTCTCTCCAACCCTAGAGAAGTGATTTGGAAGATCATTACAAAAAAACCTGTAGTGGCTTCTGAAAAAGAGATGAAAGAAAACAATCGAAGCAGAAGCGCAAAATTGCGTGCTGCCGAAAGATTATAAACCGTATGTCCGTACCCGAAAAACAAGCCCCTAAGAATGCGTTAAAAAGCATTCTTAAAGTCGAGTGGATTGTCATGAACATTCCATTCTTTTTATACTTGGCTTTTTTAGCTATACTTTATATAGCGAATGGGCATCTTGCCGATAAAACGGTAAGAGAAATAAATGCATCTCAAAAACACATTAAGGAATTACAGTACGAATACAAAACATTGAAGGCTGATCTTATGCGACGCAGTCAAGCTGATCAAGTTGAAAATGCAATGAAGCCTTATGGTCTTATCGTAGCTAAAGAAATGCCTATTAGAGTTCCATTAGAAAAGAAAATATTAACCACTCAAAATCCTGCACAATAATGGACGTTAAACGCGACATATTATGGAGGGTATATTTGAGTTACATTTTTGTAGCCCTTATTTGTCTAGCCATTTTAGGTAAAGCATTTTACATTCAACAAATACAGGGTAGTTATTGGAGAGGGCTTAGTGATAGCCTACATCAAAGAATCATTTCTATTCCAGCTGAGCGAGGTACCATTTATAGTGAGGATGGTCAAATGCTAAGTACCAACATGCCAAAGTTTGACATTTTAATTGATTTTAGAGTTGATCCTTTGCATGAAAAAAACGGCAAGTTATTTAGAGAAAAAATTGATACACTATGTGATTCTCTATCATATTTATTTAAAGACAAAACACCCAATGACTATAAAGCTATGTTGACTAAGGCTTTTGAGGCAAGGGAGCCTAATTTTGAATTTAAAAAGAAATTAGACTATCGTCAGTATTTAACAATTTCGAAGTTTCCTTTATTTAAATTAGGTAGGTATAAAAGTGGTTTTATTGCAATTGAAAAAAATACGCGATTAAATCCATATGCAAATCTTGGTTATAGAACAATTGGACTTGCAAGAGAGGAGAATAAAGTTGGTCTAGAGAAATCCTATGATACTGTTTTAGCTGGACAAAATGGACGTCAATTAGTAAGGGCTATTGCTGGTGGAGTAACTGTTCCAGTGCAGGATGGAGAGTTTTTAATTGCACCACAAACAGGAAAGGATATTGTAAGTAATATAAATGTATTTATTCAGCAGGTTACGGAAAAAGCATTGAATACGATGATGGTTTCAAATGCAGCTGAGACAGGTGTAGCCATGGTGATGGAAGTGAAAACAGGTAAAGTAGTTGCAATCGCTAATTTAGGAAAAGTAGGGGAAGGTATTTATTCAGAAAATTTAAATTATGCAACAAGAGTTACAGAGCCAGGTTCAACATTTAAGTTAGTGACTTTATTGAATGCATTAGAGAAAGGCGTTAAGTTGGAAGATAAAATAAATATTGAAGGTGGTTTATGGAGCTA
>JBDKFR010000067.1:0-17515 GCA_039798645.1 Bacteroidota bacterium | reverse complement strand
CGCACCCAATCTGGTACGTTATTATTGAGCAACAAATTACCTGGTCTTGGTTTGCGGTCTTCAATTTTTGTGCCACCTAATGATAACCACAATTGATTGGTGTTAATATTAGCAGCTTCGGTTGCCTCTTGTACAGTCATACCAAATTCAACTACATTTAAAAAGAATTGTAATAAATTTTGATCCTGTGTGTCACCACCCTGAACGCCAAATGCCATAAACGGTTTTCCGTCTTTCATAGCAATACTTGGTGTTAAAGTAACACGAGGTCGTTTACCTGGAGCCACTACATTAAATGGATTTATAGAAGAATCTAGTACAAAACTTTGCATACGCTGACTCATTCCCACACCCGTGTTTCCTGCAATCACCGCTGGCAACCATCCACCACTTGGGGTAATAGAAACCACCCAACCTTCTTTGTCAGCAGCTTCTACTGTTGTGGTACCTTTCCATAAACGATCCATATAAGCAGCATCCGTAGGTAATGTTGTTTCATTGTATGAAACTGCATCATGCGCTGGCAAGAAACTATTTTTTGATTTACTTGAATCTGATGATGGTTTATATCCTCTTGCTTTAATTAAATCCATATAAGGATTTTGTTTTCCTTCAAAGGGATAAGGATCCCCTGGACCTGCAGTTGGATTATTGCTCATAAAATTAATTTCACTTGCTCTTTGTTTTGCATATTCCTTACTCAACAAACCTTTCATAGGTTGATTTACAGAAAAGCGTGGATCTCCATAATAAAAATCACGATCTGCAAAACTTAAATTCATTGCTTGATAAAGGGTATGAATATATCTTGAAGAATTATAACCCATACTTTTTAAATCAAAATTTTCTAAAATATTTAATGCTTGTAATAATACTGGTCCTTGCGTCCATTGTTGTAGTTTATATACATCAATACCTTTATAGTTAGTTTGCGTAGTAGCTTCTTCAACCGGCTTCCAATTCGCTAAATCGGCCTTAGTGATTAATCCACCTTGTTCTTGTACCCCTCTCACAAATTCATCAGCAATATCACCTGTATAAAAACGATCATAAGCTGCTTGAATCGCTTCTTTTCTTGATTTTCCTTTTTTTAAGGCCGCTTGTTCTGCATCTACCATTTTTTGAAGTGTGTTTAATAAATCTTGCTGAACAAAAATTTCACCCGCTTCAGGTGCTTCTCTTTTTTGTCCCAAATGTGGCAACAACACTTTTTTGCTATAAGGCCATTCTTTAATTCTTCCTTTACCTCTTTCAATACTATTTGCGGTTTGTGCATCAATAGGATAACCTGCAGCTAGTTCCATAGCAGGGGCTAATACTTCCTTCAAACTCATGGTTCCATAAGTTGAAAGCATATAGCAAATACCTCCTGGTGTGCCTGGCGTAGTTGCTGCCAAAGGACCAAATTCGGGAGGAAAATTAAAACCTTTTGATTTGAAAAAAGAAGGGGTTGCGCCAGTTGGAGCCACACCCATTGCATTGATGGCAATTACTTGTTTGGTATTAGGGTTATATATTAATGCCTGTGTTTCTCCTCCCCAGCTAAGTACATCCCACATCGTGCAAGTTGCCGCTAACATTGCACATGCAGCATCAACCGCGTTTCCACCACGATCAAATATTTTAGACCCAGCAGTTGCTGCTAATGGTTTTCCTGTTATGGCCATCCAGTTTTTACCATGAAGGGGTGGTTTTTGCGTTTGTTGTGCTTCCACCGAATTGGACATTGTTAGCATTAATAATACATAAAGTATTTTTTGAAAAAATAGTTTCGCTTTTTTCATATCATTGAATTGTTCTCCGAAAATAATGTTTTAATAGCATTATATTTATACCATTGTTCAATAATAAATTGAAAATTATTTAACTTGAACAGAAAGTTTAGCACCAGCATTCAATCAGCTTATTAATTGCTACAAATAATATTATGGGAAAAATACTAAAACTAAGCAGCTATTTTCTTTTGACTTTGATAGGTATAATCGCTTTGACAATTATTGTAGTTGGACAAAAAGACATTCCCAGAAATGAGCTAAAGCTAAAATACACCAATGAAGCTTCCAAGTTTATGCCCATTATGGGCATGAATGTGCATTACAGAGATGAAGGAAACCCGCAAGATAGCATTCCCCTTGTTTTAATTCATGGAACATCTTCCTCCTTGCATACATGGGAAAAAGTTACTAGCATTTTAAATGATTCGAGTTATGGAAACAAAAGAGTAATCACTTTAGATATGCCCGCATTTGGATTAACCGGACCCAATCCTGAAAATAAATATTCCTATGAAAATTTTACCGCAGTCATTGATTCCTTGTTAATTAAATTAAAGGTGACTACCTGCATGATTGGCGGAAACTCACTAGGAGGAGGTATTGCCTGGCATTACACGGTTGCACATTCAAATAAAGTAGCAAAGCTAATTTTGATAGATGCAAGTGGCTATCCTAAAAAAAATGAAAAAGGTTCTCTTGGTTTTATCATCGCTCAAATCCCTGTCATTAATAATTTATTGCTTTATATTACGCCTAAATCTCTTGTGCAAAAAAGTTTGGAGGATGTATACTATAACAAAAGTTTATTGGAAGAAAGTACCGTTACTAGATACCATGAACTATTGTTATGTGAGGGAAATCGCATGGCTGCTCTTTCTTTATTTAAAAATAAGATAGCACAAAACCCCGAGTTGATTAAAACCATTAAAACACCTACTTTAATTTTATGGGGAAGAGAAGATGGATTAATAAGCGTTGATAATGTGCAGCTTTTTAATCAAGATATTAAAAATAGTCAAGTAGTCATTCTTGATAAAGTGGGTCATGTTCCAAATGAAGAAGCTCCTAAAAAGGTAGCAGATGCCATTTATAATTTTATTAAATAAACCTTTTAAATATATAACCTATGAAAAATGTTATTGCAATTGTACTTGTAATAGTACTTAGTTCCTGTGGTTCAACACAATATGATACCATCATCAAAAACGGAATGGTATATGATGGTAATGGAGGCGAACCCTATAAAGCCGACATTGCTATAAAGGGCGATACCATTGCATTTATTGGTGATTTGTCAAATGCGACAGCTACTAATGTGGTGGATGCAAAAGGCATGGCCGTTAGTCCTGGCTTTATAAATATGCTTAGCTGGGCACCCACTTCATTAATGATTGACGGAAATTCACAAGGGGATATACGTCAAGGGGTAACATTAGAAGTTTTTGGAGAAGGTGGTAGTATGGGTCCTTTAAATGCCAAGATGAAACAACAAATGATTGATGACCAAACGGGTAAATTAAAATTACCTGTTGAGTGGAACACGCTAGGAGAGTATATGCATTATATGGAGAAAAAGGGAATCAGTTGCAATATTGCTTCTTTTGTAGGTGCAACAACCATTAGAGAAAATGTAATTGGTGAAGACAATCGTGCTCCTACTGAAAAAGAATTACTTCAAATGCAAGCTTTGGTAAAACAAGCAATGGAAGAAGGTGCATTGGGTGTGGGCAGTTCTTTAATTTATCCGCCAGCATTTTTTGCGAAAACTGAAGAATTAATTGCATTGTGTAAGGCAGCAGCTCCTTATGGTGGAGGGTATATTTCTCATATGCGCAGTGAGGGTAATAATTTTATTGAAGCTGTGAATGAACTAATCACCATTGCAAAAGAAGCAAAAGTACATGGTGAAATTTATCATTTAAAAGCGGGTGGAAAAGACAATTGGCCCAAAATGGACTCAGTCATTAAATTAGTTGAAGCAGCAAGAGCAAGTGGTATTGATATTGCAGCCAATATGTATACTTATACCGCAGGTGCTACAGGTATGACAGCAGCAATGCCTCCTTCCTTACAGGACGGTGGTTTTGGAAAATTGTGGACGCGATTACAAGATCCAAAAATCAGAAAGGAAATGATTAAAGCGATGAAGACAAATGCGAAGGATTGGGAAAATTTATATTATGGAACCGGAGGTCCTGACAAAGTTTTATTATTAGGATTTAGAAGAGACTCTTTATTTAAGTATGCTGGTAAATCACTTGCTGAAGTTGCTAAAATTAGAAACACAACACCTGAAGATTGTGCCATTGATTTAATTATTCAAGACAGTAGTCGTGTAGAAGTAGCTTACTTTTTAATGAGTGAAGAAAACGTAAAAAAACAAATTGCACTTCCTTGGGTAAGCTTTGGATCGGATGCTGCATCAGGATCTAATGAAGGAATTTTCTTAGAGCAAAGTAACCATCCTCGTGCCTATGGAAACTTTGCAAGAGTTTTAGGAAAATATGTGAGAGAAGAAAAAGTGATTCCCTTACAATTAGCGATTCATAAGTTAGCAAAAGTAGCTGCCACTAGTTTGCATTTAAGTAAATATGGTGAATTGAAAGTGGGTAAAAATGCCGATGTATTGGTTTTTGATCCTGCTAAAGTTTCAGATCATGCTACTTATGAAAAACCAATTCAATATGCAACAGGTATGATTCATGTATTTGTAAACGGTAAACAAGTTTTGAAAGACGGAGAACATACCAATGCTAAACCTGGAAAATTTGTAAAAGGCGAAGGCGCAAAAATTTAATTGAATGTAAAATTTATAATGAACTCATTTTAATAAATAAGCCCCGCGAAATTCGCGGGGCTTATTTATTTGCTGAAAATTTTTTTCAGCTGATCCTAAAGCATTTACAATTTCGCTAACGCATTTTCTAAATCCTGTATTAAATCGTCCACATTTTCAATACCTACTGAATAACGAATTAAACTCTCTGGTATACCTAATTGTTTACGTTGTGCTTCAGTTAGCTCAACATGGCTCGTTGTTCTTGGCGGACCTGCTAAAGTGCTTACCGATCCTAAACTTGCTGCTAAATGAACCAGTTGTAAAGAGGTTAATAACTTAGCTACGTTTTCATAGCCACCTACTAATGCAAAACTCATAATACCACCAAAGCCTCTCATTTGTGCTTTAGCAATTTCATGACCTGGGTGTGATGGTAATCCTGGATAAAATACGTCCTGCACTTTTGGGTGTGCTTTTAAATAATGTGCAATTTTTAAAGCGGAAGCATTTTGTCTTTCTATTCTCAATTCCAATGTTTTCATACCTCTTGCAATCATATATGCAGGATCGGCTTGTAAACTTGCACCATTAATTTCTCGGTAGTTATACACCTTTTGAACTAATTCTTTTTTACCTGCAAGTACACCACCCATGGCATCGGAGTGACCACATAAAAATTTAGTGGCACTATGCAACACTAAGTCAGCACCTAATGTTAATGGATTTTGATTAATTGGCGTTGCAAAAGTATTATCCACCACCACGATCGCTCCTACTTTTTTTGCAGCTGCTGCCAAGCGTTTTATGTCTACTACTTTTAAAGTTGGATTCGTTGGTGTTTCTAAATAAACCATGTCACAACCTTTCGCAATTTCTTTTTCAAAATTTTCAAAATCAGTTGTGTCACATAATGTTACATTGACATTATTGAGTGGTAGAAAATCTAAAAATATTTTACTCGTACCGCCGTAATTATCTTTTTGTGAAACAACTCTTTTTCCTGCTGTTAAAAAAGTATACAATGTATTGCTAATTGCAGCCATCCCTGTTGCAAATGAGGTTGCGGCTTCAGCACCTTCCAATACGCGAATTTTTTCCTCTAATGCACCAACAGTGGGATTGGTGTTGCGACTGTATATATAACCCTCCGCTTTACCGAGTGATACTTGATGCCACTTTTCAACGTCATTATATGCAAACGCTACGCTGTTTACAATAGGTGTGGTAACAGCACCGCTCACATTTAAATCACCTTCTCCTCCCCATACCGCTTGGGTACTTTTATTAAATTTCGACAAATCCATTTTATTAATTGTTTATTTTGTTTTTGTTAATTGAATGCCTTCAAAATCAGCTGTTGCAACTTTTCCAACAGTGTTCAATAAAAATTGAAGGTTTGTTTTTCCTTCCCACTTGTGATCCCATTCAATTACAAAAGTATCGTAATTAAAATGAGTTAATTTACCTGTACCTAATTTTATATTAGCAACTTGTAATACTCCATTATTGAGGGTAACTGAAATACTGCCATATAAAGGATCATTATAAACACCTGTATATGCTTCTAAAGCAAGACTAGGCTTGGTATTTAGCACTCTTTGCGCTTCCTGTTCTTGTTCCGCTTTTTTCGCATTAGCCTTAATACCTCCATATAATTTTAAGAATTCTGTACTCCAATCGGTATCACCACCAACTGCATACATATCCATTGCTTTAAACATCAAGGCATGTCTTGCTTCTGCATGATCCAAATTTGCAAAAACATACACACCTGTTTTAAGTGCCGGCATTTGACCGTGAATCGCAATTTCTCCAGCTAATGAACCTGTGTGAAAATTTAATTTTTGTCCTTTATAATCCTGTTGAAACCAACCTAATGCATAAGTGGTAAAGTTGGGTTTGGTTAACTGAGCTGTAGGATAAAATCCATCCTCTGTTACAAATGTTTGAGGTTTTAATAAAGTTTTCCATGTGTTTGCACTTACTAATCTTCCACCTTCATATTTGCTACTATCAATCATGCATTTAACCCAAAGTGAAATATCATCAATAGTTGAATATACTGAACCTGCGGCACCCACTCTATCTGCCGTGTCTCTAATAATTCTTTCCACTTTACCATCAATCGTATAATGCGCTTGTGAAATATTATTATCTAGAATTCTACTTAACAAGGGTACCGTACGTTTCATGCCCAATGGCTTAAAAATATGATTAGCAACATAATCGGCCCATGATTCACCACTTACTTTTTCAATTACTTTTCCAGCGATATGATAAAAAATATTTTGATAAATAAAACTTGATCTGAAAGAGTAGCTTGGTTGCACATACTGCATTTTCTCAATTACTTCATCTCCTGTCAAAATATTCATACCCCATAAAAAATCAGTATTGCCAACACCAGAATTGTGTAAGAATAAATCTCTTACGCGCATTTGTGTTGTTACATAAGGTTCATATAATCTAAAACCAGGCAAATATTTTATTACAGGATCATCCCAATTAACCTTTCCTTGATCCACCAACATACCCATGGCAGTTGCAGTCATGGCTTTAGTAGTCGACGCACAGGCAAAATAAGTATCATTATTTACAGGTTCGTTTGTTTGAACCGACTTTACACCATAGGTTTTTTTAAATACTACTTGATTGTTTTTTACCACCATAATAGCGAGGCCTGGAATATTCCAGTCTTTTACTGCTTTTTGAGCATAGACGTCAAATTCGGCGTTAATGTCTTGATTATTTTTTTGTTTGGTTGATTGAGCAAAAAGGGAATTGCTCATGATTAAAAAACCAATCAAAGAAAGTTGAAATAAATTTTTCATAATAGTATGTATAGGTATTTAAAATTACAAATTTCTTAATAGCAATCCACTATAAATTATCATTTATAATCAGGATTTAGTAAATTTATAATTCAACTACTTTTTTATGAAAAATTATCTATTGCTAATTTGTTTGTTAATGAGTCAAATCATGTTTGCTCAAAATGCTGATTACATTATTAGAAATGGGAAAGTGATTGATGGTACGGGAAACAATTGGCAATTAAAAGACATTGCCATTGTAAAAAATAAAATTGCTGGGATTGGTAATTTAAAAAACTGGAAAGCTGCTAAAGAAATTGATGCAAAGGGTTTAATTATAGCACCAGGCTTTATTGATGTACACGCGCATATTGAAGGCGGAGAAGTCAGAAACCCACTTGCTTCAAATTTTATTTATGACGGTGTTACTACTGTAATTACAGGAAACTGTGGTGGTTCTGCCGATGACATGAATGTATATTTTAATTATATTGATTCACTACAAATTTCTATTAATGTAGCTGCATTAATGGGACATAATACCATTCGTAAGCAAGTAATGGGTACTGCCAACAGGAACGCCACCAATGAAGAATTAAATAAAATGGAAGCCATTGCAGATAAAGCTATGAAAGATGGAGCCGTTGGAATGTCCACGGGGCTTATTTATATCCCTGGAACTTATGCACCCACCGAAGAAGTGGTTGCCATTGCAAAAGTTATAGCAGCCAATGGTGGTGTATATGCTTCCCATATTAGAAACGAAGAAGATAAAGTAGCCGAGGCTGTTAATGAAGCTATTGAAATTGGAAGACAAGCAAAACTTCCAGTTGAGGTGTCTCACTTTAAAGTAAATGGACAAAATAATTGGGGAAGAAGTAATGAAACCATAGCGCTTATTGAAAATGCAAGGAAAGAAGGTATTGAGGTAACCATTGATCAGTATCCCTATACAGCTAGTAGTACTAACCTGGGTATTCTATTACCAGACTGGGTTTTAGCCGATGGTCAGGATTCTATTTTAGCAAGATTAAAGGATCCAGCTATCAGAGCAAAAGTAAAAGCCCATAGCATTGGTATTATTAAAAGCAGGGGATTAAAACATTTTGATTATGCCTTCGTTGCTAATTTTAAAGCAGATACAAGTTATAATGGGAAAAATTTAAGAGAAATTAATTTAATTAAAGGGGGTAAGGATAAAGCCATGGACGAGGCCGAAACAATTGTTCAAATGATAGAGCAAGGTGGTGCGCAAATGGTGTATCATGGCATGCAAGACAAGGATGTAAAAAATATTATGGCATATCCATTTAATATGGCCGCAAGTGACGCAGGTATAGCAGTAATGGGCGTTAGCAGACCACACCCGCGCGCTTATGGAACTAACGCAAGGGTGCTTGCTAAATATGTTAGAGAGGAGAAAATTATGAGTTTAGAAGAAGCAATTCGAAGAATGACTTCACTTCCAGCCAATAAATTTAATTTAAAAGAAAGAGGCATTATTAAAGAAGGATTTATTGCAGACCTTGTTGTGTTTGATGAGAACGAAGTAACTGATATGGCTACCTTCGAAAATCCTCATCAATATTCGAAAGGTTTCAAATTTATTTTTGTTAACGGCGGATTAACTGTTGATAACGGGTTACATAATGGCAGTAGAAAAGGAATGGCAATTAGAAATAAAAACTAACTTCAAGGTTAAAATATAGACAATGAAAACGACATCTAATATTATAAGATCAAGCATCGTTAGTTTTGGGTTAATACTAGTTATACAAGCTAATGGACAACAACTAAATATGGATGTCAGAGACTTTAATGGTAACATGCAAGTATACGATCCCGCCAATCCAAGTAAGAGCAAGCAAAATAATGTTGGTTATACTGAAGTTGAAGGAACTGCTTTTTGGAGTGATCAGTGGAATCCTGCTATTATTTATTTTAGTAATGGTTCAAAAGCAAAAATCAATCAAGCAAAATTAAATTTATATAATGATGAAATTCATTATTTGAGTGGAGATGGTACAGAGCTTGCCGTTTACAATCAAGATGTGACAAGATTGGTTTTTTTAAATAAGAGTAATTTAACACAACCTATCGCTAGTTTTACTAAACTTACAAATCATGTAACAAATAAAGGGACAGCTTTTTATAGGGTATTAAATGCAGGAGATTTTCAATTGATTCTGCTACAAAAGCAATTGGTAAAAACAAGCCCCTATGATCCGATACAAGGAAAAAGTTTAAGTAGCTTTTATACTACAAGAGCATATGCAATGTATAATAATGGAAAGGTTAACCCCTGTCGTGATTTAGATCGTACATCCATTTTAGCTGCTTTACCCTCTAATTCAGCAATTGATGCTTGGTTAAAAGAAAACAAGAATAAATTAAAATCAGAAAAAGAGGTAATTGCTTTTTTAGATTATTTCAACACTTTAAAGACAACCGAATAGGTTTAGGCTTGTATTAGTTTAGCAATACTAAATGCTGCAGCTGCGGCTATCGCACCAATAAACATAACCTTCACGCCACCCCACCAAGGATTAATACCTGTCATTTTACTTTTGAAGAATCCAAATACATATAAACATACCAGGGTAATCACTGCCGATATTTTTAAGCCGTCTATTGAATTAGTTACAAAAAAGTAAGGCAATAGTGGTACCATTCCGCCTACGATATAACTCAAACCTATATTAAAAGCACTTTTTCGAGCACGTTTGGGGTCTGGTTCTTCTAAGCCAAGTTCGAATTTCATCATAAATTCAACCCAACGTTTATCATCTTTTATAATTTCTTGTGTAGCTTCTTCGGCCGTATCCTTCGATAAGCCCCATTCTAAAAATACATCACGCACTTCTTGAATCTCTCGCTCTCTTTTATGTTCCAGCTCCCAGTACTCCTTTTTTAATTCACTATTATAATGGTCTATTTCCGTTTTTCCTGCTAAGTATCCTCCTAAGCCCATAGCAATCGAGCCTGCTGCAACTTCAGCAATACCTGCAATCCAAATTAAACTTACATGATCACCTACAGCTCCACTTAATCCTGCTGCTAATGCAAAGGGTACCGTTAAGCCATCACTCATACCAATTACAATATCAGTTAATACATCGCTGCTTTGCATATGCTCTTCGAGGTGTAAGTGTAAATCGCTCATGTTTTAATAATTTTTTTCATTGAGATGGAGATGCTATCAAATGTAAACAAAATTGAATAAATTTAGTAACCATAAAACTAATCTTCATCATCCTCTAAAATGATATTCAATGGAAAATAAAAATAATTCAAGGCGAAAATTTTTAAAAAATACTGCAACTATTTTAGCAGGTTTTTCAATTGTACCAAGACATGTGTTAGGTAAAGGGTTTTTAGCGCCAAGTGATCAACTTACTAAAGGTATTATTGGAGTAGGCGGAATGGGCCGAGGTCACATACCTTATGCGGGCACCAGGGTGGTGGCTATTTGTGATGTTGATAAAAATCATTTAACCGAAGTAGCCAATTCAATTGGTGGGGGTGTAAAAACTTTTCATGATCATCGCGAATTAATAAACTTACCCGAAGTTGATATTGTACATATTGCAACACCACCTCATTGGCATGGTATCATGGCAGTTGATGCAGCAAAAGCGGGAAAAGATATTTGGTGTGAGAAACCAATGACTCGAACTATTGGCGAAGGAAAAATTGTAAGGGAGGCTGTTGCTCAGTATGATCGGATGTTTAGATTAAATACCTGGTTCCGCTTTGAGGATAATTTTTATGGCATGAACACTACGGTTAGGCCAATAAAAAAATTAGTAGAGAGTGGATTATTAGGATGGCCGTTAACCGTAACCGTTAGTAAAACAACAGGATTTGATTGGAAATTTTATTGGGTGGGAAAAACTAATTTAACGCCACAACAAGTGCCTGAACATTTGGATTATGATCGTTGGCTAGGACCCGCGCCATATAAGCCATACAACGCACATCGTACACATCAAACATTTAGAGGTTACTGGGATTATGATGGTGGAGGATTAGGCGATATGGGTCAACATTATTTGGATCCAATTCAATATTTTTTAGGGAAAGATGAAACGAGTCCTATAAAAGTAGAGGTTGATGCCGAGCAACAACATCCCGATGCTTGTGGTACTTTTAGAAAAATCACTTACACTTATGCGGATGGTTGTAAAATAATTTTAGATGGAGAAGCCAAGGATCCTGATGCTGCATATATCGAAGGACCTAATGGAAAACTATTTGCTGGATTTAAAAGTACTATTCCAAATTTAAAAGAAAAATTAGCTTTAATGCCTGACCCAGCACCGCAGGTGACTAATTTTTTAGATAGCGTTAAGTACCGAACTCCATTTGCACTCAATGAAAAAAATGGATTCAAATCTTGTACCTTAATTAATATGGGTAAAATCGCCTTACAATTAGGACGCACATTAAATTTTGATCCCAATAAAGAAGAATTTATAAATGACACTGAAGCCAATTATTTAATTAATCCACCTATGCGTGGGCCTTGGACCATTTAAATATTAAAGAGAACATTTAAATACAAAAATTACAAGATGAAAAAATATATTATACCTATTCTTTTAATAGCAGTTACTTTTTTAAGTAGTAATGAAAAGGTGAGCGCGCAATCCATGCTTACGCCGGAAGCGGTGATCAAAACTTTTCCTTATCAACAACCTAGTCAGGTAAGTGAGGCATTAAATTCGATGGGGCAATGGAAAAATAGTGATTGGAAAATATTTTTTAGTTTAATAGAAGATACAAGTCAACAAACAAAAGCCACTTATGCATTGCATGCCTATGTAAATAAAGTAGCACTGGATGATGCTATAAAAGAATCATTTATTAAGTTACTACAAAAGCAATGTAATAAAGCCAAATCGGAATATGCTAAAATTTTATTTCAAGAAGAATTAAAATTATTAAGTAAGGATGATTACGTTATAAATAGGCTTCAATTGGTGCAGCCTAAATTGGAAGCGTTACCTAGCAAGGCATTTACGACCAATCCAAACCAAGTGCAACGTTTATTGAATTTGCAAAAACAATTAGAAAAACCAACTAACCCAGTTCAAAAGAAAAATATCATTTGGGAAGCAAGTAAAATTTCAGGATTTAGTAGTTTCATGTTTGTTGCACAATTTTTAAATGATGAAGCAGCTAATGCAAGCGCCGCGCAGGTGTTAACCAAGCTAGCACTAAATGATGCAAACATTAGAGGATCCGAAGTGCGTTCAATATTAGAAAAATCATTAACACTTTTACATGGTGAAGACAGTTCTATTTTAGTACCTGCATTAAAAGCACATCTTCATAAAATGCCTTATGACTTTGGATATGTTTCTTTATTTAATGGAAGGAATTTAACAGGCTGGAAAGGATTGGTTGCGAATCCCATTATTAGAAGTAAAATGCAGGATACTGCAATGCAAGCAGCACAAATAAAGGCAAATGTAAAAATGAAAGAAGATTGGGAAGTAAAAGAGGGTCTTTTAAATTATACTGGAAATTTGCATGGGGAAAATCTGGCTACTGAGAAACAATATGGTGATATAGAAATGTATATTGATTGGCGTATACAAGAAATGGGGGATGCAGGAATTTATTTACGCGGAACACCACAAGTACAAATTTGGGATACAAGCCGTCGTGAAGTTGGCGCACAGGTAGGTAGCGGAGGCCTTTACAATAATCAAAAAAATGTAAGTAAACCATTGGTTGTTGCTGATAACAAAGTGGGAGAATGGAATACATTTCACATTATCATGAAAGGTGATAAGGTTACAGTATATTTAAATGGAATTTTAGTAACTGATAATATAGTACTTGAAAATTACTGGGATCGCAAACTTCCCATATTTGCAAAAGAACAAATTGAATTGCAAGCACACGGAACTTTTGTTTCTTATCGAAATATTTATGTAAGGGAATTACCACCTTCCGAATCCAACAAATTAAATGAGCAAGAAATAAAAGAGGGTTTTAGTTTATTATTTGATGGCACGCATATTAATGAATGGACAGGAAATAAAGCTGGGTATTTAATACAAGAAGGTGCTTTGGTGGTGAATCCTGAAAATGGTTCGGGTGGTAATTTATATACCAATGAGGAGTATAGTGATTTTATTTATCGATTCGATTTTCAATTAACACCAGGGGCAAATAATGGTATTGGCGTGCATGCTCCACTTGAAGGCGATGCTGCTTACCTTGGAATGGAAGTGCAAGTATTAGATAGCGAGCATCCAAAGTATGCGGAATTGCAACCTTATCAATATCACGGTTCTGTTTATGGCGTAATACCTGCTAAAAGGGGGTTTTTAAAGCCTATGGGAGAATGGAACAGCGAAGAAATAGAATTGAAAGGATCAAAAATTAAAGTGACTTTAAATGGTAATGTCATTGTTGATGGAGATTATGCAATGGCTTCAAAAAATGGAACCATCGATCACAAAGAACATCCTGGATTAAGAAATAAAACCGGTCATATTGGATTCCTTGGTCATGGTGATATAGTTAGGTATAAAAATATGCGTATCAAAAGAATTTAATAATAAGTTCAAACATAAAAAAAGCCCTTCCAAAATGGAAGGGCTTTTTAAATATAATAAGTATTTAAATACTAGTTAAACAAGTATCTAACACCTAATTGAATTTGGTAGCGAGAACCTAAGCTTGGGCTTGGTTTGTAAGATCTATTGAAAGGAATCTTATTAGTAGCATCTAAGTAAGGGAATGTATACACTGGTGTTTTACCATCTGTATCAATCTTAGAGAATACCAATGGAGTTGTTGTAGTTGGAATATAGAATACACCCCAATCCTTATTCAACAAGTTAGTGAAGTTGTAAATGTCAGCAGTAAAACGGAATGTATGCTTATTCTTACCAACTGTAACTCTAACATCTTGCGTAAAGTTTAAGTCTAACTTGTGCGTCCAAGGTAATACGTAGGCATTTCTTTCAGCAAATTGACCACGACGAGTACTTAAATAAGGGTTATTGCGAATGAAATTATCTAATTGATTCCATAACTCAGTTTGGTTACGTGTATCGCCAGTAGCGTTAATTAACTTGATTTGAGATGGATCCTTAGGAACAAACATTAAGTCGTTATAAGTGATACCATCATTGTTAACGTCACCTTGTACATAGAATGAAGTAGCGTAGTTAGGTGCTCCTTCATAAACTAAACCAACTGAAGTTGTTTGATCTTTGATAAATTCTTTCTTATACACTACACTCGCAATAATTCTGTGAGGCATATAGTTGTTAGAATTTCCAATAGTGAAATTATTAGGATTTTCAGCTGTTACTTTTGAACCCCACATTGTTTGTGCAGTAGAACCACTTACAGCAGCATCTTTAGCTTCTTGTCTTGTATAAGCAGCAGTTAAGATAAAGTTTTTAGTGATTTTTTGAACTTGTAAAGTTCCAGTCCAAGCATATCCTGCATCAGAATTGGTCATATAAATTGCATTTCCAATAGTTGGATTGTTAGCAGTTGCAACTGCAGTTCCACCCATTTGAGTACCTCCAAAAGGATATGAAGATTGGAATGGGAATCTCCAACGATTATCAGATAATCTGATTAAACCAGTAGAAGGCAATGCAATGTTTTGGAAAACAGAAGCATTAAATTGTTTGATAAATGTTCCTTCTGCAGTTAAAGTCCATCCTTTACCTAATTTTTTATCCGCAGCTAAAGTAGATTTGAATACTTGAGGGAATTTATAATTAGGATCACTTGCGTTAATTGAATATGACTTACTTAAAGTTGCTGATGCAGCTGGGCGATAAGCATTTACATCTGGGTTGAACACGTTCGTGTTGTTGTTTGTGAATGATCCAAACAATGCCATACCAGAGTTAGACGCTTGGTTTGAAATCCATACAAAAGGAGGTGCGCCTTGGAATAAACCAGCTCCACCACGAATTTGTAAAGTTTGGTCACCATTTACATCATAGTTAAATCCAATTCTTGGAGAAATTTGTACTGCAGCATTTGGAGCAGCACCCGTATTTGCATGTGTATTTGCATAGAATCTACTTAATGTATCTACAACTGGGTTATATAAGAAAGTGTTGTAGAACTTAGAGTAGTCAAAACGAACACCATAAGTAATAGTTAATTTATCAGTTGCACGGTATTTGTCTTGTACATAAACACCCGCTTCAAAATCTTTAGGTCCTACTAATGGGAAAGCACCGTCACCTAAAGTATAAGATAAACTATAAACAGTTGACTTAGTACCTAAACCATTTGCCGAATTAATGAAATCATTTAATGATGCAAAACGGAAAGTACCTTGATAGTTAGGAGAGAAACCATTTAAATATTTTTTAAATGAAGTTTGAGTTCCTACAGTGATTTCGTGCTTACCAGCATAAATTGATAAATTATCATTGAATTGGTAAACATCTGTATTTAATTTATTTCCAAAAGTGTACAACTCATGACCAAAAGATGTAAATGGTTTACCATTACCATCCAAGATATCAACCATTGGGAAATTTGCATTAGAAGTTAAAGCATTTCTAAAATCTCTTAATGCAGTATAACCAACTTGTAATTTATTACTCATTCTGTTGCTAAACTTAGTGTTTAACTCAGCAATAAATATGTTTGCGTTATTGTTGATTTCATAACCAGCTCCAAAGAAAGGCATTGCTGTTACACCAGCTTGTCTTGTTGAAGCAGATCCACTGTTTGAAGGTGGAATTTGGCTAGCTGATTTTAAGTAATTATACTTGAAAGTAAAAGTGTTATTAGCGTCAATATTCCAATCCAACTTCATTGTTAAACGCTTTGAAGAAGCAACATAAGAATATCCTTGGTAAGCACCTGGATCATAATTATATTTTGATTTCAAGAAACTAGCTAATTTCTCTAATGAATCCTTATTAGCAGCTGAAATAGTTGTACCGTTTGCTGGACTAGTAGCTGAAGAAGCAGACCAGATAGTTCCTGGAGTTGTTGTAGCTTCTTGTTCACCGTTTACAAATAGGAACAATTTATTTTTGATGATTGCACCGCTAGCAGTGAAACCTTTTAAATCATAATTATAATCTTGCTTAGGAGCAGCAATAGTATAAGGAGCAGCGTTTACTTCGTATCCTTGCCAGTTTTTATTTTTGAAATATTCATAAACTGAACCAGAAAAAGTATTCGTACCACTTCTTGAAACTGAGTTTACACCACCTCCAACAAAACCACCATTCTTAACATCAAATGGAGAAGTGTTAACTTGGATTTGCTCAATCGCATCTAATGATACAGCGTTTTGGCCAGTTTGTCCACCAATATCTCCTGATAAACCAAATGAGTTATTGAAGTTAGCTCCATCAATTGTGATGTTGTTTAACTGAGAACTTTGACCTGCAAAAGATCCACTATTATAAGTTGGAGTCAACTTGATGATGTCTTTGTAAGAACGAGAAATAGTAGGCAAACTTGTAATTTGATTTCTATTAAACGTTTCTTGAGAACCTGTACGAGCGTTATTGAAAACTTTATCTTGTTTATTAGAAGTTACTACCACCTCTTTTAAAGAGCTAGAAGCTTCTTGTAAGCTAAAATTTGCTTTGAAGGTTTGACCTAATAACAAGTTGATATCATCTTGTTTTTCAGTTTTTAAGCCAACATAAGATACTTCAAGTGTGTACGGACCACCAATTTTTAAGTTGGTTAAGTTATATCTACCGTCAGTACGACTTGTAGTTACATACTTAGTTCCTGTTGGTTGGTGAACTGCAGTAATGCTAGCACCAGCAACACCTGTTTTTCCTACAGTGATTAAACCTTGTATTTCAGCTGTTGTTTCTTGTGCGTTTACTTTAATAGCAGCTATTAAAATAACCAATATCACAGACAAAGCTTGTTTTAAAACACTTTTCATTTTGTAAGGTATTTGTTTAAAATTTATGTAAGCGAAATTAAACTAAAACTTGCTAATTAACCGCGCTTTTGGTTAACAATTCATTAACTAAATTTAAGAAGTTGGTTTTTATCTAAAAAACATAACAAATATTTAAATTTTGTAATTTATATATATTTTATAATAAATAATTTACATATATTATTTATATATAATTAGTGAATAACTGATTTAAAATCAATAATTTGTA
>JBDKFR010000066.1:0-3971 GCA_039798645.1 Bacteroidota bacterium | reverse complement strand
ATTTTTATAAGTCATATCACAAGTGCGACTGCACTCATTTTTCCTGTAAAAGAAATTTGTGCCATCGCAAAATCAAAAGGATTAATCACGATTGTGGATGGAGCACATGCACCAGCCCATGTGGACTTAAAGGTAAATGAATTGGATGTTGACTTTTATGTTGGCGCTTGTCATAAATGGATGATGGCTCCAAAGGGAGCAAGCTTTTTATACGCACATAAAAGCGTACAACATTTATGCGATCCCTTGGTGGTGAGTTGGGGATATAAAGCAGCTAAGCCTTCAAATTCGGCATTTTTGGATTACCATCAAATGATTGGCACCAGAGACTTTTCGGCATTCTTAACCATTCCAACTTGTATACAATTTATGCATGATCACCAATGGACTGAAGTATCCAAAAAGTGTCATGAAACAGTACTTGCCAATGCGAATACATTTTATGAACTATTAGGAACCAAGCCCATTAGCCCTTTAACCAATGAATGGATTGGACAAATGATTAGCATTCCTATTCATACTAAGGAGCCTGAAGCTTTACAGCGTGCGTTATTTACGACATACAATATTGAAATTCCTATCATGCGACAAGGTGATGATATTTATATGCGTTACTCTATAAATGCATTTAATACTATACAAAATTTAGAAGCACTGCGTGATGCTTTGAGTAGCATAATTAAAACCACAGAATTAATTACAGTTTTAAAATAATAAATTTAAGATACGAATACAGGTTTTGAATTAGTATTCATCATTTTGCAATTGCAGAATCATAAAAAATCCCGACAACTTTAAGTCATCGGGATTTTTTATATTTTGAATGTTAAAATTCGATTATCAATGAAGGTATTACCAGTTCAATGTTTTAACGTAAGCTGCATCATCTTTAGCTGCGTCAAGCTCATTGGTTCCAGTGTAAGCTTCTTGCTCTACAATCATATGTTGTACACCACGTTTTGCAACCTGAGGCAACAAAGTTTTATAATCAATAGTGCCCTTGCCAATTACACATGACTCATGTCCTTCTGGTGAATTTACTTTAACTAAATCCTTAACATGCACTAATTTGAAACGATTTGGAAATTTATCCATGTAAGCTAGCGGATCAACACCTGCTACGCTGGTCCAATATAAGTCCATTTCAAAATCCACAATTTTAGCATCGGTGTTTTTCATCATGACATCTTGAGGAACAACTCCATTCATTGGAACAAATGAATAATCATGATTGTGATAAGCAAAACGAAGACCATGCTTTTTTGCAATTTCACCACATTTGTTAAATTCTTCAGCAAATTTTTTGTAGTTGTCAATACTTGGTTGTGCGCCTTTATGCGGACATATCAAATACTTCATTCCTATCTCACCAGCTTGTGCAGCTTTACGTTCAAAGTTGTCAGCAATTTCGCAATGTGATGAAACTAAATTCATTCCTAAATCGTCCATTACTTTTTTTAGTTCAGTATGCTTCATGCCCCAAAACAAACCCTTGTCGCCTTCAAAGCCTTCAATTTTTTTATAACCAGCTGCAGCTAGTTGCTTTAATACACCCATCGTGTCTTTATAAAGCGCTTGCTTTACAGTCCATAGCTGTATGCCAAACGGTTTTGAATTAGCAGCCATTGCCATTAATTCATTTTTAAAAGGCATTGATATAGCTAAGCCAGCTAATGCTGAATTGCGTAGAAAGTCTCTTCTTGAATTATTCATAAATATTGTATAAACTTTTAATTAATTAAATTAGCTAGTAGCCCAAGCCTTGTCGCCTTTTTTGTAAGGATAAGAACCTACAAATTTACCAGGAACCGCCACATAACGTAATGCTTTAGTAGCTCCCACTTCAGAAGTGAAATAGCCTGATAAAGTTAATTGCTTCATCATGGTAAAGTAATGCTTAGGATCCTCTGGCTTAGCAGCAGCTTGATACTCCTTAGCTTCTTTGTCTAAAGCAACTAATAAAGTATTGCGTTGTTCAGGAGTTGATTCCATGAAAGATTTACTATTTAATTTCTTAGACGCTTCGTCTAATTTTTTGATGCCTTCTACAAAAATAGTTTGGTCTTTTTCTTCATAACAATCACTCACCATAATTTGCATGAACTCACCAACCTTTGCTTCCTTAGCGCCTGGTGTGGTGGTTGCTGGAATAATGGTTTCAGCTACTTCGTTTAAAAATGCAATATCCTCCTTTGAAAAACTTACACCTTTAGTGCTGGTTTTGCAACCTGATAAAAAAGCTTCTGCGCCTAAAACAGTACCACCCATGATAAGGGCAACTCTTGATAAGGCTTCTCTTCTATTGATCATAAAATTATTTTTTAAAATTTGACATTAATTTAATTACAAGTTTCCTTTTTTCAATTCACTTACAGCAAAGTCAACTGCACGAGCAGTAAATGCCATATAAGTTAATGAAGGGTTAACGCATGATGCACTTGTCATGAAAGCACCGTCGGTAACAAATACATTCGGCGCATCCCAAACTTGGTTGTTGCCATTTAATACCGATGTTTTAGGATCTCTACCCATACGTGCAGTTCCCATTTCATGAATACCACGACCTGGAGTACCATCACCTTCACGAGCTTGTACATTTTTAACGCCTGCTTTTTCTAACATTTCTTGTGCATCCGCTAAAATGTCTTTACGCATTTTAATTTCATTTTCTTTTAATTCACAATCAATGTTTAATACATTTAAGCCCCACTTGTCTTTTACTGTTTTATCAAGTGTTACTTTATTAGTTGGGTCTGGTAACATTTCACCAAATCCACCCATTCCAAATGTCCAAACACCTGGCTCTGTTAATGCTTCTTTGAAACCAGCACCAATACTAAATTCAGCAACTTCTTTTTGCCATCCTTGTCTTGTTCCACCACCTTGATATCCAAATCCTCGTAAGTAATCACGTTTGTCATTTCCTACATTTCGGAATCTTGGAATATAAAAACCATTGGCACGACGACCAAATGTGTATTGATCTTCATATCCTTCTACGATACCACCAGCGCCAATACCTAAATGGTGATCCATTAAGTTTTTACCTAAAGCGTCTGAGCTACTTCCTAATCCACCTTCCCAAACATCAGTAGCTGAATTCATTAAAATCCAAGTACTGTTTAAAGTAGAAGCGTTTACAAAAATAATTTTAGCGCTGTACTCAATTGTTTTGTTTGTTTCCGCATCCAAAACAGTTACGCCCGTTGCACGTTTTTTATCCTTATCGTATTTGATTTCAGTTACTATACTCCAAGGTCTTAAGGTTAAATTACCTGTTGCCATAGCAGCTGGTAATGTGGAAGACTGCGTACTAAAGTATCCACCGAATGGACAACCCAACCAACATTTATTTCTAAATTGACAACCAGGTCGGCCGCCATGAGGTACGGTAATATTAGCAGTACGTCCAATAATTAAATGACGCTCTCCTTTAAATTCTTTTTTAATTCTTTCTGCAACATCTTTCTCCACACAGGTTAAATCCATTGGTGGTAAAAATTGACCATCAGGTAACACATCTAATCCATCACGGTTACCAGAAATGCCAGCAAACTTTTCTACATAATCATACCATGGTGCAATGTCCTTATAACGAACCGGCCAATCCACAGCAATACCTTCTTTTCCATTGGCTTCAAAATCCAAATCAGACCAACGATAACTTTGACGACCCCACATTAAGGAACGACCCCCAACATGATATCCTCTAAACCAATCGAAACGCTTGGTTTCAACATAAGGACTATCCTTATCCACTGCCCAATAATCTAAATTGGTTTCGTTTAACGGATAATCTCTTTTTAAAACTGGATAGTCTTTTATCATTTGTTGCGTTCTTCCACCACGATGTGGATGATCCCAAGCTTCTTTGTTTGCATTTACATAATCTTTGATATGCTCAATATTTCGACCACGTTCAAGCATTAAAACTTTTAATCCTTTTTCGGTAAGTTCTTTTGCAGCCCAGC
>JBDKFR010000065.1:0-10472 GCA_039798645.1 Bacteroidota bacterium | reverse complement strand
ATACTTAAATATACTATGGCTGGATAAATTCACCATAAATTATTGTACACAAAAAGCCTTTTAAAAGGTTAAAATATTTTTTTCAAAAACAGGTAATAACATATTATATTTGTAATAATCATGCGTACTATAAAAAACATATTGTTTTCAGCCCTATTTGTTAGTCTAATACTAATCAATATGAATGCTGGTGCGAGCATTATTGTTTTGACAACTAATTCGGTAGCAAAGAAAGAGGTTGAGAAATACTCATTGAAAAACTTAAGTGCCCTTTCACATAAAACAGCAAGTTTTGCTAGTTTAAAATCAAGTTTAGAATTTAAAGGCTTTTCTACCAACAATAGCATTTACAATGCAAACACCGCGGCTTATTTAAAGTATAACAAAGGAAATGTATCTTATGTTATTCCTTATCACTACAAAGTGATATTGCCTAAGTTCAAGACACCTTCAGCTCAGTAATTTTATTTAATTGAAATTAACGCTAATCAATAATTTGATATTGATTCGTATTTATATTGAATTGATTTAAAGATATTGGACTTAAATCAATTTTAGTAGCCATGTAGTGAAATGACTTCCCTTTTAAAGGAATAATTTTATATGATAACACAAGCCCAGGTACTTCTTTAAAAGCTAGTTCAAAAGTATTTACAGTAGCTGAAATTTCATTCGTGTACCAAATTTGATAAACAATTCCATCACTTAATATCAAGTCAACGCTTTTACAGTTATACCCAAGTATCTGCATGGAAGAATCAGGCAAAGATTCTTTCATAGAAATTAAATTCGGGGCAGCCGCTGGAGGATAATTAATAACCTGTAAAAAATGACTAGCTCCAATATCCTTTGTAATAGTTGCTTTTGTTTGTTGTAAATCAAAAAATAAACCTTGTTTAAGCTGAGGCGTTTCTAAAACAGTTTTACATTGGTTCCCTTTGATAAAAATATGCTTTTGACCGATGGTATCACCTGTATCAACATTCGTTATTTGAAATAACAATGAGCATTCACCAACTATTTTCGTTTGTGCATTTAGCGTTAAAAACGAAAACAATAAGCAAAAAGTTATAAGGGGGGTTAAACTTTGCTTCATGCTTTACATGGGGTACTACTTTTTATGTTTTTCCTTTAAGTCTTGTATTTTCTTCTGCGCTTCCATCATTTGCTCATACTTACTTTGCCAATTGCTTTTCTTTTTTGGCGTTTTTCTTTTCACGTCAATTTCGGCTAAAATTTTATCGTGATTAATGATAAACTTCTGGATGATTAATTGCAGTAGCAAGGTTACAATATTGGAAACAGTATAATACCATGTTAATGCAGAAGGTAATCCATTAAAGAAAAACAATAACATTATTGGGAAAAAGTATGGCATGTACTTTAACGCAGGATTATCCTGAGTTGGTGTCATTGACATATTGTAAACCGAAATCAAAAAGCTAGTGATAACAGCTGTGATGTTAAATAAACTAATGTGGTCTCCAAATCCAAGTGGAATTGAAAAAGGCAAAGTTGCAATCACATCATAACTTGACAAATCCTGACTCCATAAAAAAGATTGTCCTCTTAATGAAATATTGGAATTAAAGAAACTATATAAAGCAAAGAAAATTGGGATTTGCAATAATGCTGGAATACAACCACCTAATGGGTTTACACCTGCCTCTCTAAATAATTTCATTTGCTCCATTGCAAAACCTTGCTGATCGTCTCCTAATTTTTTCTTGATTTCATCTAATTCAGGTTTCAACACTTTCATTTTAGCACTACTTAAATAACTTGAGTAAGTTAATGGTGAAGTGACTAATCTGATAAATATGGTTAACAATAATACAACCCATCCGTAATTTGAAACAAAGCCTGCGAAAAAATCAAACACAGGCATAATGATGTATTTATTTAATGGTCGAACAAATGAATACAAATCACGTCCTAAATTAACGATCTTCTCCATTTCTGGTGCTTGCGATTTTAATATCTGAAAATCGTTTGGACCATAGTATAAGGAAAGTGGAATATTCACAACTGCTCCGCTCACTTTTGTTTGTAATTGAGTTTGCATTGATGCTAAACCATTACTAGAATCTGTTTTTCTCTGCCAATCAATTTTGCCAGATCCAAATCCATCCTTGGCAATTAAGGTTGTACTAAAAAACTGTTGAATCAATCCTACCCATTGAATTGGCTTTTCAAAGGCCCATGTTGTTTTGCTAGAAATATAATCAAACTCTTTGCCTTCTGAAAAACAAACATTAGAAATTTGACGTTCATAGGTTACCGTACGTTCTTGTTGATATGCATGCACATCCCACAATAAATTGATTTGACCATTTGTTAATAATTGATCAGCTCCTTGCAATTGAACATTCCAGTCAATGGCATATTTATTTGCTGCTAATGTAAATTGATGTCGAATTGTATTTCCTGAAGGTGTTGTCCAAGTATATTCAATTTTTTGTACACCACTATCCCCTTTTGAAATATTAACGGAAGGGAATATAATTTGATTGATTTGTGCTGTCTGGTTGTTTCCAATATTAACAGGATAGTTTAAAGAACTACTATCCCCTAATTTTACAAATTGCTTTTTTGAATTTTTATAGCCTTTCAAAGTAACTCCTACAACTTGTCCACCTTTATTACTAAAATCAACTTTAATTAAGTCATTTTCTAAAGTCGTGATTTGTTGTTGAACAGAGTCGACCATTGCCAAAGCAACAGAAGATGTATCAGCAATTATTGGATTTTTTGCAGCAGCTGCTTTTTCAGCTAACGACTTAACAAGTGCTGTTGAGTCGTTAATGCGTTTATTGTAAGCTTGAATTTCAGCTTGTTCTTTATTATTATACCAAAAGTAGGCGAAGAATAAACCAGCTAATAAGATGAAGCCAATGACCGTATTTTTATCCGTATTCATATTCAATGTTTAAACGTAATTAACGTAGGACAAAGATATGAATTTTAAGGTACCAAATTACGCATTAAGCGTGGCATGTTGCTTAGCAGCAGCAATAAAATGAACGAATAATGGAGCTGGTGCCTCAACGGTACTTTTTAACTCAGGGTGGTATTGAACGCCAATGAAAAAAGGATGATTGGGGAGTTCGACAATTTCAACCAAACCTGTAGCTGGATTTACACCGCTTGTAACCATACCTTTTTCATGAAAAGCAGCTAAATATTCATTGTTAAATTCGTATCTGTGTCTATGTCGCTCATTGATTGAAGTACTGCCATAAATTTTATGTGCCAATGTATTTTCAGTAATGGTACATGGATAAGAACCTAAACGCATAGTGCCTCCCATCATAGTAATTCTTTTTTGTTCTTCCATCATATTAATAACTGGGTCGGGGCTATTGGGATCCATTTCAACAGAATGAGCTTGTTTTAATCCTAACACATTTCTTGCAAATTCAATCACCGCCATTTGCATACCTAAACAAATTCCAAAAAATGGCATTTTATTTTCTCTTGCATATTGAACCGCAATAATTTTACCTTCAATACCTCTATTACCAAACCCAGGAGCAACTAATAAACCATCTAACCCATCAAGTTGCTCATTCACATTTGTAGAAGTAATATTTTCACTATGAACATTCACTACATTTACTTTCACCTCATTCATTGCACCTGCATGAATAAAGCTTTCTAAAATGGATTTATAGGCATCTTGTAATTCAATATATTTTCCAATCAAGCCAATATTTACAATTGATTTAGGATGTTTTAATTTACTTAAAAATCCATTCCATTTAGTCAAATCAGGTTCATTGAATTTTGTAATATTTAATTTCTTCATTACTATTAAATCCAATTGTTCCTTTAACATTAATAATGGAACTTCATAAATAGTGCTTGCATCACATGACTCAATTACATTGCCTGCCTTTACATTACAGAATAATGCAATTTTTCTTTTTATATCGTCATTTAAAGGGTGTTCAGTTCTACATACAATAACATCGGGATGTACTCCTGTTTCACTTAACATTCTAACACTATGTTGTGTAGGTTTTGTTTTTAATTCTTTAGCTGCATTTAAATAAGGAATTAAAGTTAAATGCACTACCATTACATCCTCTTCAGGTAGCTCCCACTGAATTTGACGAACTGTCTCAATAAACGGTGTGCTTTCAATATCCCCAACTGTTCCTCCTATTTCAGTAATTACAACATCAAATTTTCCTTCCTTACCTAATAATAACATTCTATGTTTTATTTCATCGGTAATATGAGGAACTACTTGCACTGTTTTGCCTAAAAACTCGCCCGCTCTTTCTTTATTGATGACTGTTTGATAAATTCTTCCTGTGGTTACATTATTAGCTTGCGATGTAGGCGTATTTAAAAACCTTTCATAGTGGCCTAAATCCAAATCGGTTTCAGCACCATCCTCTGTTACATAACACTCGCCATGCTCGTATGGATTTAAAGTACCTGGATCGACGTTGATATATGGATCGAATTTTTGAATCGTCGTTGTAATTCCCCTCGCTTGTAATAACTTGGCTAATGAAGCGGCAATGATACCCTTCCCTAAACTACTTGTCACACCACCAGTTACAAAAATATACTTTGCCATAAATTATTAATTCATATAATATTAAAAAAGCAATCCCATGTACTAGTTTTCTAGTAGGAATCACCTTTTTAAGGGGTTTTTTAATCGACCTATCTATAATTGGAAAAAAATCTTAGAGGTCATACAAAAATACACGAAAAAAAGTCCCAAAAAAATTAAGCTTACCTTTCAAACAATAAATGTTTATAAGTGTTATTTAAAAGTGAACATCTTAAAATAAAATCAACATAATTCTATGAAAAAACTACTTTTTGGACTCTCCATAACAATTGCAACCTTATCACTGTTAGGCTGGCATAAGGAAAAAACTCAGTTTACCCCGGTAAACAAAGCAGAAGTTGTTGAATGTTTAAACATGGAAACACAACAAGCTTATAAAATAGAAGCTTCCACTAGCGCTTTTGCCTCCTTACACCCAAATCCTATTAAGGTGAATCCTGAGAATTTACTTGGCAAAATGACGCAGTTTGAAGCTGCGGACGGAAAAGCTGCTAATGCCTATTTTATTCCAGCAAAAAAAGCCTCTAATAAATGGTTAATTGTCATTCAAGAATGGTGGGGGTTAAATGATAATATTAAATTGGAAGCAGACAAATACTTTTCCGCTTTAGGAGATATAAATGTTATGGCAGTTGACATGTATGATGGTAAAGTAGCCGCAACGCCCGACAGCGCTATGAAATTAATGCGCGGTGCTGACATGGGAAGAATGACTGCTATTATACAAGGTGCTATCAAAAAAGCTGGAACTAATGCATCCATTTATAGTGTTGGCTGGTGTTTTGGTGGAATGTGGAGTTTGCAAACTGCTATTTTAGCTGGCCCTCAAGCAAAAGGTTCTATCATGTATTATGGCCGTCCTGAAAGCAACATGGAAAAATTAAAATCCATTAAGTGCGATATCATTGGATTCTTCGGCAATTTAGATCAATCTCCTTCTCCTGCGATGGTAAATGATTTTGAAAAAAATATGAAAGATGCAGGTAAGAATTTATCAGTGAATAGATATGAAGCAGGACATGGTTTTGCGAATCCAAGTAATCCAAGTTTTAACGCTACTGCTACAGCTGACGCTTATACAAAAGCCATTGCATTTTTAAAGGCGCACTAAAATTAGTTTTAAATAATTAACGCCCTGTAATATTGCTTCCACTTGCCTCAGCGGCAGGCAGCCGAAATCGGCTTCATTGAACAATATTACAGGGTGTCTTATTGGCATAAATAAATTATTTTTTGTCGAACTTTGAGCATAGCGTAACGAATAAAAAAATTGTGCCTACAGGAGTTTAACCTGAAAAAGATAATTAGTACCCTTAAACAACTACAGCGTTATGCGAGCGAGAGACAAAAAATACATTTATTGATTACTACATATCGTCTTTAATTTTACGATAGCTAGCAGTTAGTCCTCTAATTAAAGATGAACTGAATCCTTGGTGCTCCATTTCATTTAATCCGGCAATGGTGCATCCCATAGGTGTTGTTACTTTATCAATTTCCTGTTCTGGATGCGTATTTTTTGTCAATAATAAATCAGCAGCCCCTTTCACTGTTTGTGCTGCTATAAGTGATGCTTGTGCAGCACTGAATCCAATTTCAATTCCCCCTTGAATATTTGCACGAATATATCTAAGTGCATATGCAGTACCACAAGCACCTAAAACGGTAGCAGCATCCATTAATTTTTCATCAATCACAATACTCTTTCCTAACTGATTAAATAGAGCACTCACATATTCAATTTGATCCTTTGCTTTTGCATTTGCACAAATACAAGTCATACTTTGTTGAATAGAGATTGCTGTATTTGGCATAGCACGGAGTAAAGAAAAATCAACACTCAACATTTCCTCCATATCTTTTATCCATACACCTGTTGCAACACTAATTACTGTATGTTGTTCAGGAAGTAATAAAGGTTTTATATCAACAACAATATCTTTTATTTGAAAAGGCTTAACGGCCAATATCACATAATTGGCACCTTTTACGGCAGCCTGATTATCTGAAGTCGTAGTCACTCCTTTATCTGCTAAATGCTGTATAGTAGCAATGTTTCTTTTTGTAATAGTAATTTGTTTTGCTTGTACAAAACCACTCGCAATTAAACCTTCCGCAATTGAAGAGCCTAAGTTTCCGCCACCAATAATGGCAATTTTATAATTGGACATAATTTCTGAATTTGAAAAATTTGAAGAAAAATTATATTAATATCATTTTTAATTAAAACCATTTCGAGTCGAGCTTTCGAGCATTGCGCAGGGCAAGACGAGAAATAGGTTTTTATTCAAAATGCACTTTAAATAAAGTGTATTAGCATTTTTGGAAATTAGTAACCCTTTGCGGGCACTAAATAATTTTTCACATAATCACTAACCCCTTCCTCTAAACTGCTAAATGGTTTGTCATAGCCAGCTGCAATTAATTTTGCCATATTAGCTTCTGTAAAATATTGATATTTATCTCGTATATCCAATGGCATATCAATGAATTCAATATTAGTACTTAAACCTTGTGCAGTAAATGTATTGGCAGCTAAATCATAAAAAGACCTTGCCTTACCAGTTCCTAAATTATATAAACCATTTAAAGTATTATCCCAGTTAGCATCAAGCATTTTATTTACCATCCAAAAAATCACATTCACAACATCCTTTACATAAACAAAGTCACGTAATTGTTCTCCGTCTTTAAAACCTTCCTTGTGACTTTTAAAAAGTTTAACCAATCCTGTTTCAGCGATTTGATTAAATGAGTGAAAAATCACACTTGCCATTCTTGCTTTATGCCCTTCATTCGGACCATATACATTGAAAAACTTCAAACCTGTCCATGAAGGAGGTGTTGTTGTTTGCGCGATAGCCCATTTATCAAATTCATTTTTACTTACTCCATATGGATTTAATGGAACGAGTTTATCTAAAATGTCGTGTGAATCATTATATCCATTTTCACCTGCACCATAAGTAGCAGCAGAAGAAGCATAAATAAAAGGTATTTGCTTTTCTGTGGCGTAGTTCCAAAGTGCTTTTGAATATTCAACATTCAACTCCTCATGAATACTATAATCAAATTCAGTAGTGTCAGTGCGTGCACCTAAATGAACAATGGCATCAATATTATATTCCAATGTCGGCAGTTGTTCAATAAATGATTGCCTTTCAATTACTTTTATAAATTGTTTTTGTTCCCAATTTTTTCGCTTTGCTTCAACTCCAAAATCATCCACTAACAACAATTGATTCCAACCCTGTTCATTAAAGAATTGAACACATACAGAACCAATAAATCCTGCTGTGCCAGTTACTACAATAGTTGGTTGTTTTTGCATGACTTGCTTTATAATTATTTGTCTAATTGTTTTTCAATGGCCGTATTATAATCATTTTTCCAAGTTGAAATAGTGCCCCAATTTTCTCCTTCTACAATTACATCAATTGAAGTTACTTTACCAATGATAGTTGATTTGATACCGTGTTTTTCAGCTGCTGCTTGAATACTTGCAACATGTGAAGGATTGGCTGAAACCACTACCCTACTTTGCGCTTCACCAACCCAATAGGCGTCCTTACGCAAACTGCTTCCGTTTGAACTTACTTCAAAACCTTTGTCATTGAAAAATGCTGATTCCAATAAAGTAACTATTAATCCGCCCTCACTTATGTCATGCGCACTTTGTAATTTTGCTTCTTTGATAAGTTCAGCAACCAATTGTTGCAAATTATATTCTTCGTCTAAATCAAAATAAGGTGCTTGAGAATGTGTTACTCCTTTTAATTTATTTAAGTACTCAGAAGATCCAATATCATTTCGTTGTTCTCCTAATAAAACAATTACATCACCCTCATTTTTAAAGTCCAATGTCATTCTATTTTTCATATCCTCAACAATACCCACCATTCCAATTGTTGGCGTTGGGAATACAGGACCATCAGGATTTTGATTATAGAAACTTACATTACCTCCGGTAACAGGTGTATTAAATTTACGACATGCAGCGCCCATACCTTCCACAGATTTTACAAATTGATAGTAAACTTCTGGATCATATGGATTACCAAAATTCAAGCAATTCGTAACACCGATAGGTTCACCACCACTACATACAATATTTCTTGCTGCTTCTGCAACAGCGATCATTGCCCCCTTTTCAGGATTAGCAAAAACATATTTACTGTTACAATCCACCGTCATTGCTAAAGCTTTTCCTGTGCCTTTTGCCAAAACAACAGCAGCATCACTTGGTGCATTTGTGCTTGTATTCGCTGCACCTACCATGCTATCATATTGATTGTAAATCCAACGCTTTGATGCAATATTTGGAAGGTTCACTAATTCTTTAACAGTAGACTTTAAATTAGTTGTATCCGCAATTGAATGCATATCAAATGCATTTACTTGCGCTAAATATGCTGGCTCCTTATATTCACGTGTATATTGTGGCGCACCTCCGCCTAAAACTAATTCATAGGCTGGTAATGAGGCTTCTAATTCTCCATGCATATAAAAATTTAATAGTCCATCGCTAGTTACTTCACCAATATTACTACATGATAAATCCCACTTTTCAAACACCGCTAATACTTGCGCTTCTTTCCCTTTTTCAACCACCATCAACATTCTTTCCTGACTCTCACTTAACAACAACTCCCATGCTTTCATATTTTGTTGACGCGTAGGAACTTTATCTAAATCAATACGCATACCTACTTGTCCTTTAGCACTCATTTCAGCAGTAGAACAAATAATACCCGCAGCACCCATGTCCTGCATACCAACAACACCACCTGTTTCAATCACTTCTAAACAAGCTTCTAATAATTTCTTTTCTTGAAATGGATCTCCAACTTGTACAGCTGGTAATTCTTCAACACTATCCGCTGTAATTTCTGCCGATGCAAAACTTGCACCTCCAATTCCATCTTTACCTGTTGCACTTCCTACAAAAAATACAGGATTGCCTTCCCCTAAAGCAATGGCACTAACTGTTTTACCAGCCTTCACAATTCCTACGCTCATGGCGTTTACTAAAGGATTAGTATGATAACAGTTTTCAAAATATAATTCACCGCCCACTGTTGGAACTCCAAAACAGTTTCCATAATGTCCAATTCCATGCACTACCCCTGCTAATAATCTTTTTGTTTTTGCATCTTCTAATTTACCAAAACGTAAACTATTTAAAGACGCTATTGGACGCGCACCCATTGTGAAAATATCTCTTTGTATACCACCCACACCTGTTGCCGCTCCTTGAAAAGGCTCTAATGCACTTGGGTGATTATGGCTTTCTATTTTAAATACAACACCATAATCATTTCCAATATCCATTAATCCTGCATTTTCTTCACCCGCTGCGACTAACATTCTACCTCCATCACGAGGCAATGTTTTTAACCATTTAATGGAGTTTTTATAACTACAATGCTCGCTCCACATTCCACTAAAAGCACATAGCTCAGTGAAGTTTGGTGTACGACCCAATTTTTGTTTTATTAACTCAAATTCTTGTTCTGTTAACCTTAGCTGTTGTGCGGTTTTGGCAGTGATTTCCATTTAATTAGTCTTAATACTTAAAATATGTGGCGAAGGTACAAAATGAGGCGCTATGCGTTTAATGGAATTACCAACATATTTAATCCTTAATGTGTATGAATTAAAGTATCCTTGAAATTGTTATTATACTAGAAATTTTCAATCACTTTGAAAATCAATGATTTATAGAAAACAGTCTAATTATAAATATTTTTAATGTTTACATTTTATACACATTGCCTGATTTTTTCATTAATATTAAATTATCTTTTAAGAATTGTTACTTATTTTCGTGCCCAGAAAGCAGATATCAAGTAATATTACTTATATATTTTATTTTTTAAAT
>JBDKFR010000064.1:0-5393 GCA_039798645.1 Bacteroidota bacterium | reverse complement strand
ACCTAACTGATCTTTTCTAACATTTGAAATATCTACCGAAACTCTACCTTGATCATCTGTTACTATTTGAAAAATTTGATTCAACCCATTTACGGTAGCTTTTTTTGCCTTATCCACCAATACCAAATGGGATATAACCTTGTAGTCCGGGAATGCTTTAGATACAACATATTTTTGAAATGCAATATCATACAAATAGGGAGCCCATTCTGCATTAACTCTTTCATTTTCATCCTTCCCTGCAATAAAGGATAGTTCACTTTCTTCAGCACTATTAAAGCTCTTGGCTTTTACCTCGTATAATTTTATCACATTACCCTCTCTAACCACTATATCGGCCCTTATAAACAAATTATTGTATTTAAACGCGGCCTCTGCAATCACTACCTTGCCATCACGTGCTAATTTTTCATTTGTAATACGCAATGACTCATCATAATCCAAACTTTTAACTTCGATGTCATCTCCTATTGGATCATCTGAGAATTCAAATAATGCCAATGCCCCTGTTTGATGCCCACCTTCGGCTAATGCTTGTAGGAATTTATCATCAATTTTTTGATCCGCATATTCTTTCTTTTTACCAGTGTAGTATAACTTCGTTACACACTCTAAACCTGACTTAAACTTAGATTTTGTTAGATATCTTGCCATTTTATTAATTTAAACTGATTAAATTTCCTCCTAACTGATTTGCATGTGTTTGGTGACAAGTAAAAATTAAAACTTGCTTGTGTTCAGAATAATTCTGCAAACATTGTGCAGCTAATACTTGTCTATTTTCATCAAAATCAACCATAGGATCATCAAACGCTAAAAACCCATTTTGTCCTTCCAAATAATAATCTGCCATTGCTAGTCTTAATGACAAACCTAACACGCCAGCAGTACCTTGAGACAATAAGTCAATTGGTAATGCTAAATTGGTATTTACATTTTTAATGTTATTAGGCGTTAACTTATTGTTTGCAGTCACCTCATATTTACCTCCTGACAATGTATATAAATATTGACTCAAATTTTGTTCATATGCTTGATATGGGTTAACAGGTGTTCTTTCTAAAATTTGAACTAGTTTTTTCACTACTATTTCAATTGCCTTCGCCTCTTCTACTTTTTGACTTTTTTGTCTTTCCAAAAGTTCAATCTCATCCTGTAACTCTGAAGCTAGTACTTCAGGCTGACCTCCATCTAATGTCGCTCTTTGCAATTCTAATTTTCTTAGCGTTTCTTCGTTATCTTTTAAACGATTATTTACCTCAACATACTTTGTTCTAAATTCATCAATATTAAATGCAGGGTCAATGGATGGTAAATTATTTAATTTTTCAATCGCATCTTTCTCTTTTTGTATACAATCTAATCTCAACTCGTCTACTTTATCTAAGTTTTGATAGACTGTCACATAACTTGCAACTTTATTTGTATCATTATCGATTGATAATTTAACTGTTGCCATTTTCTCAATTAATGTATTAATCAATCCATCTAGCTCATCCACTGACCTTGTCTTAGGTAAGTTTTTAATTTGAATCGCCTCTTGCTCTATTTGTACATAACTTGTCCCTACAATTGAGTTTTCATAGGTTGATTTTGCATTATTGAAAATATTTAAAGCAGCATTATATTTTGTATTCAATTCAGTTAAAGCTTGAAAACTTGTGACATTAAATTTTGATAATGCACTTTGAAATTGCACATCCAATTCTGTTATTTTAGTGGTAAGTTCATTGATCTGATCCGTTAATGACTTTACTTCAATGGTAACTTCAGCCGATGAATATAAAAACCCTTTATTTACTTCAAGAGAAATATTTTCTCCTTGCTTCAAATTGGTTTTTTCAGATACCCCAGCACTATGCTGAATACTTACTTCAAAATTTGACTTGGGTTGAATATTTACAATAAATTTTTGAGCAGCCTCCAAACTATTTAATTCAGCCTGTGCTTTAGTAAGCGGGTCATATATCATTTTTACTGATGCCATATCCTTATCTGAAACCACCTTAATTTCATTTAAAGCATTTTGCGCATGTTGAAAATTATTTTTTAAGTTTGTAATATTTTCAAACTGAGCAACTTTAATATCGGAATCTGACGCTAATCTTGCATTAGCAATTTCTTCTCTTAATTTGACTAATTGTTCACTATCTAATTTATAATTTTCACTATTTGATGGCAAACTAGCATTGATAGCATTCCATTCAGAGTGTATTTCTTTTAACTCATTTTTTTTACTTACTATTTTATCTAGTTCAGTCTTAATTTCTTTTCTTTGAGTTAAACTTTCCACTAATGCCGAATTATTATCAATAAAAGTTTTGTCGGCATTCACTAAAACCTTCAAATCATTTATCTCGTTTGCATTAGTAGTGTAATTTTGATCATATCGTAATCTTTCATTAAGAGCTACCCCCTTGTCATAAATTTGATATGCAATACCCAAAATTTCTCCAACCCCTTTAGACCACTTGTTATCATAAGACCCCTTATTATCTGACTTTATTAAAGGCATATCTGAATCCAATAACCAATTATTTGTCAATTTTTCAAATTCGGCTGTTAACTGTTGTTTCAACTTCTCGGGATTAATACCTTCCGTATTTAAAATGGCTCCTTTTAATATTTGGTCTAAACTATTTACAACTTCCAAATCCTTGTCTTTAGCAATACCATCAACAGTTGATGCAATTTTCGCTTGTGTTGTAAATATTACATCTCTGACTGCCGATTTATTTAGTTTTAATAAATTGAATAGTTCAGCTTGTACTTTTTCTGCATCATTAATACCTGCTTCACCAACCTTACTCAAAGAACTTATGTTATTTACACCCCATGATTTTTTTAATTCATATTCAATACCTGCAACTTCAAAATTCAAATCAATATTAATAGTATCCCCTCCAATTGGTATAAAATTGGAAATCTGACTTTTAAATTCAGGCTTTGTCAAATTGGTTGGAGTTAACAAGGACAATAGCAAGGCCTTGACAATAGTTGATTTTCCTGCTTCATTATGACCATACACCACATTTAGTCCTGCTTCAAAATCATAGGATTTATTAACCGTTCCCGCAAATGGGTGTAAGTGTAATTTTTTTATTCTCATTGCAAAATCTTATTTTAAAATGTTTTTTTTAATTGCTTCAAACGCTTTTTGAGTACTCAACCCATCTGGGTCTTCCATCAGTAACTCAGACAATAAAATATGAGGTAAAGATCCATTAACGAATTCAGTATCAATTGCCCCTAGATCAATTTTTCGCTTAATAAACTTATTACCCTCAAAATGAATAAACCCATTGCTTTTGTCGATGCACTCTTTAAAGTAATCATCCAATATTTGTATTTCATTATCTATTAAAATCCCTGTTAGGTTCAAACGTACTGCAGTATTCTTTTTATCACAATTAGATAGTTCATTCTTTACAAGATCTATATCTACTATTGATCTTAATTCTTTTTCAATTACTTTATAGGAGAATTTTGAAGGTTGAAATCTTTTTGCTTTTACATTTTTAGCTTCATCAACCTCAATTACCCATGCATTTCCAATATTAGTTGATTTCCAAGAATCAGGCATGTGCGTTCCACTCATAAAAAAGCCAGGGTTTGTATTAACAATTTCTTGTGTTGGATAGGCTACATGAATATGTCCTAATAACCAAAAATCAACTCCTGCGCCACTTAGTTCATCTTCTCTCATATTGAAATATTTACCATCTTCATCACGGCCAAGTCCAACAACATTGCCGTGTGCAATACCAATGTGAATTGCATCCGATGGCTTTTCTTCGTTTGCAACCCATCCTATCATGTTTTGTTCAGAATGCAATGTTCTGCATGCAGCTGGATAAAATCTTACTTCTTGTTCTCCCACCGAGTCAATAAACACCTCGTATTGATCTAAAACAATAATTTTTTCAGTATCGACAATTGACTTAAAATACTGCCATAAACTATCCGCTTCATCCATATAAAAATCATGGTTGCCTGGAATAATGATCACTTTCTCCTTAAACAATTTTAAAACCTTAGCTACTTCTGTGGTTCTTGATTTGTTTAATTTAGGAACATCAAATAAATCACCTGCAATCACTAAATAATTTGCATTTTCTTTATTTCCCTCTTCTACAATTCTTTTCAACGATTCTAATCTTTCCTTAACTAACTCCGCTTTTGCCTGACTAACTGTATTGTAGGAAATTCCAATATGATTATCGGCTGTATGGATGATTTTAATACTCATTTATCTATTTATTTAAGTTTTTGGGGGATATACAATTTACGTATTTTTCTCATATTAAAAAGGTTACTCTTTAGGCAAATTGACACTAATTGGCTCCATTTTATTATAATTTGGTTCTTCTGAAATTTGATGGGTTTTTAAGTTTGCTCCCATAACTACCACATTTAAAGGCAGATTTTGGTTCTTCCTACAATATAAGTGTAGCTCTTCAACAGCATTATTTAAAACTGATTCATCTGGAATTTGATAATAATTGGGACGGTGTAACATAAATACATAGTCAGCAATTTCAGCAATGAAGCGTGAAAAAAGCAGGTCATCTATTTTTGGTACTTGACCTTGTTTTCGATAAAAAACACGTTTACTCACTTTTGAGGTAAACAAAACCGGAACCTTAAAAACAGCTGCCGTTACTTTTAATTTATGCATTAATGAAAAAATGGCTTGTTCGGTATTTTGGTTTTCAATATTCACTTGCATATCAAGTAAACAATCAATATAGAGCATTTTGGGAATTTTACCATCCTTTACTAATATATTCATAACATCATCAATTTGAATCATGCCGGACTTATTTTCCTCAATAATGACTAGGTTGTTAGATTTTAACAAGGTTAAAAAAGAATGATTTTTCAAGGTTTCTAAATCAGAATCAGTTAACGCACTACTCTGTATCTTTCTCAATTCAATTCCAGTGGCTATTGCTAATAACTTTTGAATCAATACTGGTCGACTTGTCTCAGTAGATACAAATACAATCACTTCGTTGAATGCTAAATTTTGCAATTGTTTTACTACAAAATTTAAAGCAACCATTGTTTTACCCATACTGGCAACTGAACCTAAACAATACAAGCTTCCTTCCTTAAATCCACCCATAAGGTCTGTATCAAAAGCTGGATAGCCTGACGAAAAACCTTGATTTGATCTTGACACACGGTCGCTAATATGCTGTAGTTCAGTAGCCAATAATTGATCAGTTGGGATTAAATTCATGCAAAATAATTTCTTAATGTTTAGCAATTAAAGTGGATACTTTCTTGTAATGCATCATTTTTCTTTTTTGTTCAATCGTATGACCATTCTTAATAATATTTGAAGACTTATGCTCTTCTTTTGTTACTCTAATAGTCATCCATAAGTA
>JBDKFR010000063.1:0-12462 GCA_039798645.1 Bacteroidota bacterium | reverse complement strand
GAATTAAGGGCTTGTACCACTTGTAATGCTTGTGTTGAAGAATGTCCAGTTAGCATTTCACCCTTAGATATTATCGTTGAATTAAGACGATCTTTAGTAATGGAAGAAAGTAACGCGCCAGCAGAATGGAATGGTATGTTTAGTAATATTGAAAATAATTTTGCTCCTTGGAAGTTTGCACCTGATGATAGAGACGCATGGACGAAACAATAATTAAAGAACAAAAGATGCGAGGATAGAAGTTAAACGTAAAATAAAAATAACAAAGGATTAAAATAGTTAGTATGAAAGTAAGTACAATGGCAGAATTTATGGCGAAGGGCGAAAAACCAGAAGTATTATTTTGGGTGGGATGCGCTGGCAGTTTTGATCAAAGAGCACAAAAAATAACAAAAGCGTTTGCTACTATATTGGACAAAGCGGGTGTCAACTATGCAATTTTAGGAAAGGAAGAGGCTTGCACTGGCGATCCAGCTCGTCGCGCAGGTAATGAATTCATGTTTCAAATGATGGCTTATCAAAATATTCAAGTATTAAACGGGTATGAGATTAAGAAAATTGTAACTACCTGCCCACACTGTTTTAATACCCTGAAAAATGAATACCCTGCATTGGGGGGCGTGTATGACGTAATTCATCACACTACATTTTTACAGGAGCTAATTGAACAAGGAAAAATCAAGTTCACTGACAGCAATGAGTGGAAAGGCAAAACAATTACTTACCACGACAGTTGCTATTTAGGACGTGCGAATGATATTTATGAAGCGCCTAGAAAAGTACTCGAAAGTTTAGATATGGAACTTCGTGAAATGAAACGATGTAAGTCAAAAGGTTTGTGTTGTGGAGCTGGTGGTGCCCAAATGTTTAAAGAAGAAGAAAAAGGCGATAAACGCGTAAATATGGAACGTGCCGACGAAGCCATTGAAACTAAATCAGACTTTGTAGCAAGTGCTTGTCCATTTTGTAATACTATGTTGACAGACGGAATTAAAAATCGGGAACAAGAAGTTGCAGTTGAAGTATTAGACATCGCTGAAATTATAGCAAAGGCAATACAGTAAATTTAGTTGACAAAAGAATTGTACTTGAATTGTCGCTGCCTTATTAGCCATTAGATAAAGTATTTCAAATGATAAATTTTTATATAAATAAATATTAAAAAAATGACTGTAGCATTAGAAAACATATTGCCTTCCAATTTTCATCCGCAATCGAAATTGTGGATTTACCAAGCAAATAGAACCTTTACAATGGGTGAAATATTTCAAATTGAAGGATTGCTAGAAAATTTTACTGCCATATGGAAAAGTCACGGCCAACCTGTTAAAGGATTTGGCACAGCTTTATATGGCCAGTTTATTATATTAATGGCGGATGAATCATATACAACAGTGGGTGGTTGCAGTACTGATAGCTCGGTACATGTAATTAAGGAAATTGAAAAAATGACAGGTGTGCAAATGTTTAACAGAGAGCTTCTAGCATTTTGGGTGAAGGATAAAGTGCAAACCATTCCTATGGCACAAGTTCCTTATGCATTAGAAAATGGAATCCTACAAAAAGATACCTTATATTTTAATAATCTTGTAGCTAATAAAGCTGAAATGGAAAGTAAATGGATGCAACCCATTAGTGAAAGTTGGTTAGGAAAAAAATACCTTAAATAGTTACCCTTCAAATAGTCAACTCGATTTAATTTCAACATTTCAATTCAATTTTGATGAAAACCGTTTACGCAATACCTAACTGTAATACTGTAAAGAAAGCTTTAGATTGGTTAAAGGCCAATAAAGTAGCTTTCGAATTTCACGATTATAAAAAGAAAGGAATTACCACCCCTATTTTAACTTCATGGTGCAAACAAGTTGGATGGGAGGCATTAATCAATAAAAAGGGAACAACCTGGAAGCAATTGCCTAAAGAAATTCAAGCATCCATTACTACCCAAAAGGCTGCCATTGCATTGATGATGGAAAAAACATCAATCATTCGTCGACCACTAATTGAAGAAAATGAAAAAGTAATACTAATCGGTTTTGACGAATCGGAGTACAAAAAAGCCCTAAAATAATTTAGGGCTTTTTTTATTTTAACAATTGATATGTTTTTATTTGATGCTTGTTGCTAAAACACGCTCTAATTCCTCCCCTCTTAAATCTTTTCCAATGATTACACCATTAGGATCAATTAAGAAGTTAGCTGGAATACTTTGAATGCCAAATTTGACTGCAACTTCATTATTCCAATACTTCAAGTCACTAACATGCGTCCACGCTAATCCATCTTTTTTAATGGCATCTAACCACTTATTTTTATCTTGGTCCAAGGAAACACCCAATACTGTAAAACCTTTAGCTTTATATGCATTAAATGCTTTAACTACATTAGGATTTTCTGCACGACAAGGTCCGCACCAGCTAGCCCAAAAGTCAACCAATACATATTTACCCCTCATTGAACTCAGGCTAAATAATTTTCCATTAGCGTCGTTTTGCTTGAATTCTGGAAGCACTGTTCCAACTTTACCTATACCAGCTGTTATCAAGGACTTTTCAATTAATTCTGCGAAAGGACCTTGTTTTGCTAATCCATCTAACATTCCATATAAATCTGCAATATGGTCTTTGATGTATGGGACAAAATTGGTGGTTTGAATTAAAAATAAAGTAGATACAGGTGACTTATTATTAGCTTTCAATAAATCTGTAATGGAATTTATTAAATCAGCTTCCTTTGCTTCTACTTGTTTTGATAAAGAGTCTTTTACATTACTAGCAGCACTTGCTTGTAAAGATTTTGTTGCAAATAAACTTTCGATTTTAGGCGTCAACACCTTCATATAAACCATATATAAGTCCTGGGTAGCAGAACCTTTATATTCAATAGCAGTTGGTTGTTTTATATCACCTGTAATTGTTAATTGGTCATTACCAACAAATACAGGAATTTTTGCTTGTAAAGCAGAAAAATTAAGCACATATATACTCGGATTAGCTACTTGTGTGCTTAATTTAAATTTACCATCAACCATTTTGGCAGAATCAACTATTTTATTTGCCATACCATCCAATAAAGAAACAGTTGTTCCTTCAGGTAGATTTTTAATATCACCATCAATTTGAAGCTTTTGCGCTTGTAATTGTGAGATGGAAAGGAATGCTAAAATTCCAATAATAACTTTTTTCATTTGTTTTGTTTTTTATCACTTATCAATATCTGTGATTTATAGTCCAAATATAGGAACTAAAATGCAATAGCCCAATTACACCATAAGCCATTATCATTATCTTTACCCTATTTAAACTAGCCATTTCCCTTTGCAGTATGCCTATCTGACAAGACCTTGACAACATCTTGTAAACTATGACCTTTGGCTTGCAAAAGGATCAAATAATGAAACAAGAGGTCTGCTGATTCATCTAAAAACAATTTTTCATTTTGATCTTTTGCTTCAATAACAACTTCAACTGCTTCTTCTCCTACCTTTTGAGCAATTTTATTAATTCCTTTAGCAAACAAACTTGCCACATAGGAGCTATCAGGAGATGCATTTTTTCTTTCCGCAATGATTGACTCCAATGCATTAAGAAATTGAGTATTGGATGTATTATTTTTTTCGCCCCAACAGGTATCTGTTCCATTATGACAAACTGGTCCAACAGGAACAGCTTGAATCAAGATAGTATCCTGATCACAGTCAACAGACATACTTACATAATTTAAAAAATGGCCGCTCTCTTCCCCTTTTGTCCAAAGTCTATTTTTTGACCTACTGAAAAAAGTTACTTTTTGTTGAGACAAGGTTGAATCAATGGCTTCTTGATTCATAAAACCCATCATCAATACCACTTTGGTATTTGCATCCTGAACAATGGCAGGAACTAAACCATCAGTGTATTTTGAAAAATTGATATTCATAATTGAAATTAATATATTATTTAAAAAAAATTATAATCGAATTTCGACCCCTTTTTGATGTAAATATTGCTTGAGATCTGGAATAGCAACTTCTTTATAATGAAAAATACTTGCGGCTAATGCGGCATCGGCTTTGCCTATTGTAAATACATCATAAAAATGCTGCTGATTTCCTCCACCGCCTGAAGCGATTATGGGTATTGGCAAAATTTCGGCAAGTTCAGCGGTTATATCCAAAGCAAAACCTTGTTTGGTGCCATCATGATTCATAGAAGTTAACAAAATTTCACCAACACCTAAATCCACCGCTTCTTTAGCCCATTGTTTTACTAACTTATCGGTTTTTGTTCTACCCCCATTTAAATACACATACCAATTATTATCTTCTTCGCATTTTGCATCTATTGCTAATACAACGCATTGGCTTCCGAAATTCTTAGCGAACCTATTAATGATTGTTAGATCTAAGAAAGCTGCAGTGTTTACTGAGATTTTATCAGCTCCATTTTGTAATAATATACTTACATCTTCTTCCGATTTAATACCTCCTCCAACTGTGAAAGGAATATTAATACGATGTGCGATTTTATTCACTAACTCACTCAATGTTTTTCTTTTTTCAACAGTTGCTGTAATATCTAAAAAAACCAATTCATCCGCTCCTTGTTCTGCGTAAAATGCACCCAATTCAATAGGATCACCCGCATCACGTATTTGTTCAAAGTTAATGCCCTTTACCGTTCGGCCATCTTTGATATCTAAACAGGGAATGATTCTTTTGGTTAACATATTTACTTTTATTTTCTTTCATTAAATTTAGAAAGTTCCTCCAACGTAATTCTATTTTCATAAATAGCTTTACCAACAATGGCTGCCGAACATCCAATAGATCGCAACTCGACTAAATCCTGCTTATTACTTACACCCCCACTTGCAATCAATTGAAGCGTAGGTAGTTTTGTAATTATTTTTTTATACAATTCGAGTGAAGGCCCTTCTAATTTCCCGTCCTTTTGAATGTCCGTACAAAACATTTGTTGCAAGCCTTTCTCCATGTATGATTGCATAAATGCAAATACATCGATATTCGTTTTTTCCAGCCATCCTCCAATCGCAATTTTTTCTTCAAAAACATCAGCACCTAACATAAATATGGTCGCTCCATATTTTTCTATCCACTCCTCAAATAAGTTGCTATTTTTTACAGCTAAGCTTCCAATTGTTGCATAAGTTGCCCCTGTATCCAAAACCGTTTTTAAGGTAGCCTCCTTTTTTATGCCTCCGCCAAAATCTATTTTCAATTTTGTTTGATTAGCAATGCGCTCCAACACTTTCCAGTTTACTACTTCACCTGCTTTTGCACCATCTAAGTCAACTAAATGCAATCTCATTAGCCCAATGCCCTCAAAAGCCTTAGCTACCTCTAATGGGTCCTCATTGTATATTTTTTTTTGCGCATAATCACCTTCAGTGAGTCTAACACATTTTCCATCTATTAAATCTATCGCTGGAATAATTTGCATACTTATTAATTTGAAACTAAAGCATATTTAAAATATGATATAGTCATATTGATTTAAAGATGAATAAAATTTTGAATGATTTGTTCACCTATGCTTGCCGACTTTTCAGGATGAAACTGTACCCCATAAAAGTTGTCTTTATGTAATGCACTGCTATACGTTTGAACATAATGTGTAGTGGCAATAGTATGATCGCCTAAAGCAGCGTAATAGCCGTGCACAAAATAAGTATAACTATTTTCGCTAACTCCATTAAACAAATCTGTTTTCAAATGGGTGATATTGTTCCAGCCCATTTGAGGCACTTTAATTGCCGCATCAGTTGGTTTGAATAATTTGACTTGCTCTTCAAAAATTCCTAAGCAAGTAGTGTCATTTTCTTCAGAATAAGCACACATTAATTGCATGCCTAAACAAATACCTAATACGGGTTGCTTTAAATTAACAATTACTTTATCTAACCCTCTTTCCTTTAAATAGGCCATTGCTGTACTCGCTTCACCTACACCCGGGAAAATGACTTTATCGGCAGCTTGAATAGATTCAACATTATCCGTTACCGTTGCAGTCACTCCTATTCTTTCCAATGCGTAAAGCACTGACTGAATATTCCCTGCGTTGTATTGTATAATTACTATGTTCATTTATTATGCTGATTAACTGAAGTAGTTGTTATGGCTTTTATTGATTACTATTTCAGACTAATTTAAAACTGACTTTAAAAATAAAGCCGTTGTCGATTCTACATCATTTCCTTTTGATAATGCACTAATATAAGCTGAGCCAATAATTGCTCCATTTGAATAAGCCGCAACAGCATCAAAAGTTTCCTTGTCTTTAATACCAAATCCAACCAAAACCGGATTTTTCAATTTCATAGCCTGTAACTTTTGCAAATACAAAGCCACTTTTGAAAAATCCTTATCCTTACCAGTGGTTGCCGATGAACTTACTGCATATAAAAAACCCGTACTCAAATCATCTAATTTCCTTAACCTTTCTTCAGGGGTTTCGGGCGTCACTAAAAACACGAAGTCTAATTCATTTTCCTGGATAGTTTTGCCGTAAATATGTTCAAATTCATACAAAGGCAAATCTGGCAATATCAACCCATCTACTCCTGATGCTTTTGCCTTTTTACAAAAAGCTTCAAAACCATACTGTAAAATTGGATTCATATATCCCATTAAAACCACAGGTATATGAATTGTTTGACGCATGGTTTTCAATTGCTCGAATAAAGTTTCAATTGTCATTCCGTTTGCGATAGCGACATTGCCACTTGATTGTATGACTTCTCCATCAGCTAAAGGATCACTATACGGCATACCCAATTCAATGATGTTTGCACCATTATTTTGCAAACTTTTCATAACTTCCAAAGTACTATTAAGCTGAGGAAAACCTGCAGTACAATATACATTTAACACACGCTCAGTTTGCTTGTTAAATAATTCTGATAACCTTGACATATTCAATTTTTAAATTTTCAATAACTATAAATCACTTTTATACTTACTGGTTAATATTTATTTGTTTCCATTGCTTGCATGTAAGTGCTTAAATCCTTATCTCCTCTACCACTTAAACATACAATCACATTGTCAGTTGATTTTAAATTCATTCTGGGCAAAACCGCAAAAGCATGTGCTGTTTCCAATGCAGGAATGATGCCTTCAATTTTAGATAAATGAAAAGCCCAATCCAATGCTTCTTCATCAGTGGCACTCATAAAAGTTCCTCTTTTACTTTGATATAAAAATGCATGTAACGGCCCTATACCTGGATAATCCAAACCAGCACTAATACTATGAGGTTCTACAACTTGTCCATCAGCAGTTTGCATTAAAATGCTTTTACTGCCGTGCAAAATTCCAGCTGTTCCTAATTGCGTCGTAGCCGCACTCATCCCTGAATTGACCCCATGGCCAGCTGCTTCGACTGCAACCAACTCCACAGTTTCTTCATTTAAAAAATGATAAAATGCTCCTGCTGCATTAGACCCACCACCCACACAAGCCACCACATGAGTTGGAAGCTCAGTTCCAATTTTTTCTTTTAATTGTTTGCGCATTTCATCACTTATTACACTTTGAAAACGCGCTACCATATCAGGATAAGGATGCGGTCCAACAACACTACCAATAATATAATGTGTTTCATTTGGTTCATTGATCCAAGCACGTATGGCTTCATTCGTTGCATCTTTTAATGTTTTACTGCCACTTGTTGCAGGCACCACTTTTGCTCCTAACATTTTCATTCTTGCAACATTGGGCGCTTGCCTTTCAATGTCCTTTTCACCCATATAGACTACACATTCCAATCCTTTTAAAGCACATACAGTTGCCGTTGCAACACCATGTTGTCCGGCACCGGTTTCTGCTATAATTTTTTTCTTTCCTAAACGATGGGCCAATAATATTTGACCAATGGTATTATTAATTTTATGCGCTCCCGTATGACATAAGTCCTCTCGTTTCAAATATATATTAGCTCCGATTTCTTTACTTAATCTTTCTGCATAAAATAAAGGGGTGGGTCTACCAACATAATCTTTTAGCAACGCATGAAACTCTTTTTGGAACTGAGGATCCTGCATGATGTTTAAATACTGTGTTTTTAATGTTTCCACATTGCTAAACAACATTTCCGGGATATAAGCGCCCCCGAACTCACCATAATATCCCTCAGCACTTGGTGCTTGATAATTAATTGACTTGTTAAACGAATGCATCTATAAAGGTTTTAATTTTTTCTAAATTTTTAACGCCGGGCGTTAATTCAAACTGACTATTCACGTCCAAAGCTATCATTGTTTTTCCAGCCTTGGTTTGTTTCATTACTTCAATACCCCCTAAATCATTGGGGCCAATTCCCCCACTTAAAAAGAAAGGCTTATTAATAGCATTGCCTTTCAATAATTCCCAATTAAAATGAGCCCCAGTCCCTCCATACAATTTACTGTCAGTATCAAACAAAAAGTAATCAGCAACAGCATCGTAGGATTCAATCAAAGGCATTTTATCTCCCACTCTGAATACTTTAATTAATTTAACAACAGAAGTTGGTTCATTTGTATTTTGATTTGCTGCTGCTACAGTATGCACTTTCAACTTATTGTTTAATGCTACAAAATAAGCCTCGTCTTCGTCTCCATGTAATTGTACCAGATCTAATCCTGCAGCCATTACTGTATTGACAACCACCTCAATCGATTCATTAACAAAAACACCAACTTTTTTTGCATGAACAGGTTGGAATGTATTTAATGTTTCCAATGACATGCTAGAAAGTACATACCTTTTTGATGGTGCATAAAAAATAAAGCCAATATAATCAACACCCATCGCTTCCAATGAAACTGCTTGATAGATGTCGGTTATTCCACATACTTTTATTTGCAACTTATTTGACATTTTTTATATACTACTTTCTTGTTTAATTAATTTACTAAACTCCTCGAATGCTTTTGCTGGATGATCCTGTTTCATAAAAAATTCACCCATCAAAAAACCATCAAACCCCTCTTTTTTTAATAACTTAAAAGTTTCCAAATCATATATTCCACTTTCGGCAATACTCAACTTCCCTTTTGGCAATAAGTCTTTTAATTTTAGTGAATGTTCGATATTCACTTCAAAGGATTTTAAACTTCTATTATTGATGCCCACAAAATCAACTTCTTCACAAATATGTCCTAATTCAGTGTCATCATGTAATTCAAGTAAAACTTCCATCCCTAATTTTTTGGCCGCTACTGCTAATAATTTAGTTTGAGCAGGTGTTAAACAGGAAGCAATTAATAAAATAACGGAAGCACCAAAGGCCTTCGCTTCAATTAACTGAAATTCGTCGATGATAAATTCCTTACGTAAAACGGGTATAGTATTTTGAACCGCTATTGATAAATCATCTAAACTTCCTCCAAAATATGGACCATCGGTTAATACCGACACGCCTGCTGCGCCAAACTGCGTATAGGCTTTTGTTACTTCTGCAACTTTGGCTTGGGCATTGATAATTCCTTTTGAAGGGGACTGTCTTTTAAACTCTGCAATAATGCCTGTTTTAGTTGCATCCAATAAATTAGATTTTAAGGAATACGCTTTTTGTTCAAACAACGGCATCGCTTCCAATTGAGCAATGCTAATTTGCTTTTTACGTTCGGCCACTTCTCCAAACTTAGTTTCTACAATTTTTGCTAAAATATTGGTACTCATTATTGCAGACTTATTAGTTTTTGTAAACAATTATTGGCCGCACCTGACTCTAAACTTTTAACAGCTTCTTGATAAGCTGCTTCATAATTTTCAAATTTACCCGTTAAGTTTAATGCCATCGCAGCATTCGCTAATACCACTGCATTTTGCGACCAGGTACCCTTCCCTTGTATAATATTCTTAAAAATGTTTGCAGCTTCCTGTACTGTCTCACCGCCACTTAAATCCTCTTGCATAACCCTTTTCTTTCCTAAAGCATAAGGAGACATGGTGAACTCCCCTTTGTTGGTTACAATTTTAGTATCAGCTGTTAACGAAATTTCATCATAACCATCCAGACTATTAATTAACGTAAACTCTTTTCCTAAACTTTGTAAAACATAATTGTAAATTCTTGCCATCTCTAAATTATACACCCCAATTAATTGATATTTGGGCTGTGCAGGATTAACAATGGGCCCTAACATATTAAAAAAGGTGCGTACCCCAATATTTCGGCGTATAGGTCCAACTGTTTTTAAGGCTGGGTGAAACAATGGTGCATGTAAAAAACAAATACCCGCTTCCTTCACTTCCTTGCTTAATTGAGTTTGATCATTTTTAAATGTATATCCTAATTGCTCCATTACATTGGAAGAACCACTCACACTAGAAGCACCATAGTTGCCATGTTTTACGACCGGTTGACCTGCGCCAGCAACTATAAAACAGGCTAGTGTTGAAATATTAAAAGTATCTTTCCCATCACCCCCTGTTCCAACAATATCAATTGCATTATCAACTCCCAAATCCACTTTTACCGCAAGAGACAATAAGGCATCTCTAAATCCCATCAACTCTTCAATGGTAATACTTCGCATTAAAAATACGGTTACAAACGAAGTCACTTCGTGTTCATTATAAACACCTTGTGAGATTTGTACCAACACCTCTTTTGCTTGTTCCCTTGTCAAGGTTTTATGTTCAAATAAATATTGTAATAACTTTTTCATCAATTCATTTCATTTTTAAATATCAAACTAGTTTTTCAATTCAAATTGTAAGTATTATTTTTTCAACCAATTCGAAATTATTTTAGCGCCATCAGGTGTTAAAACACTTTCTGGATGATACTGAACTCCTTTCACGTCATAAGTTTTATGTTCCAAGGACATAATATAACCTTCATCATCTTTTGAAGTAATAATCAACTCACTTGGCAAGTCGTTTTCATTCACTACCCAACTATGATATCTTCCAACGTTAAATGTATTGGGCAACCCTTCAAATAAGGAAGATGGGTTTGTTAAATGTATAGGTGTTGCAATACCATGATATACTTTACTCAAATTACTTAAAGTTCCGCCAAAGGATTCTCCAATGGCTTGTTGACCTAAGCATACACCAAAAATTGATTTTGTTGCAGCATATTCTTTAATCAATGGCAATAACAAACCTGATTCTGATGGTATTCCAGGACCTGGTGATAATAAAATTTTATCATATCCCTTCACCTGCTCCAATGGAATTTCATCATTACGAAATACTTCCACTTTTGCATCAGTAGCAATTTCTTTAATCAACTGTACCAAGTTGTATGTGAAAGAATCGTAATTATCAAAAACTAATATTTTCATTTATTCTTTTTTAATCGTGTATTTTTTCGGCTAATACCATAGCCATTTTTAATGCATTCAATTTATTATTCACCTCCTGCAATTCACTTTCAGGAACACTAGCAGCTACTACCCCTGCTCCAGCTTGATAGGTAAGTGTATTTTGTTGACTTAAAAAAGTACGAATCATAATGGCTTGATTGCAAGTGCCATTAAATCCCACAAAACCAATACAACCACCATAGTAGGAGCGCTTTGTAGGCTCGATAGCATCAATTATTTGCATTGCCTTAAACTTAGGCGCGCCACTCAAAGTGCCTGCAGGGAATGTTTTTGCTATTAAATGAAAAGGATTCGAACCTTCCGCAACCTTACCTTCTACTTCACTCACTAAATGTATTACATGGCTGTAATAGTGAACTTGACGATATTGTTTTACACGCACCTCGGTACAAACTCTGCTTAAATCATTACGCGCTAAATCAACTAACATCACATGCTCTGCATTTTCCTTAGGATCGTCTAATAATTTTTGTGTCATGTTTGCATCAACAATAGCATCTCCTGTTCTTTTGAAGGTACCTGCAATTGGATGAACGATTGCTTTTCCATTATTGATAATAATTTGCGCTTCAGGTGAAGAACCCATTAATTTGTAATCTCCGTAATCAAAGAAAAATAAATATGGCGAAGGATTAATATTTCTTAAGGTACGATAAACATTAAATTCATCACCATTAAAGGACTGTTGAAAACGTCTGCTTAAGACTATTTGAAAAACGTCCCCACGCATACAATGTTGTATTCCCTTTTTCACTGCTTCTCGATAAGCTTCATCTGTTAAATTGGATGACTCACCCCCAACCAAACTAAAAGGATATTGAGGAACATCCTTACTCTTTATATAAGAAACAAGGGCATCCAATTCAGACGCTATTCCTTCTAATTTATTTTCACAAATGAAAATCTCGTCTTTAAAATGATTAAATGCAATTACGTATTGATATAAACGATAACGCATCAATGGAACAACAGGTGCGCCTTCTTTAAATTGAATGGTATCAAAAAAAGGAATTGCATCATAAGCTGTATATCCATAAAGACCTTGTGCAAATGCCGCTTCCTTTACTTCCTGCCCATGCATTTCATATTGTTGCATATAAGCCCATAATCGATCAGGTGCTGCATGAACATTTTGAA
>JBDKFR010000062.1:0-3856 GCA_039798645.1 Bacteroidota bacterium | reverse complement strand
TTTCAATTTTGTTGCGAATTTTATTAAATACGATTAAATTGAAATTCTTATTAGGACGTGCCGAAATACTAAAATTCCCTAAAGTGTCAATTATAGCACTATCAACAATAATATTTTTACCTACTTCATTAATTTGTGTCAAAAGTATTTTATTCGTAGCATTTTCCTTATTAGTAAATTTCACTACACCTTTTAAAGTCGAATAAACCTTTTTGTAATCAAATGCTAATATATCATCACTTCCAATTCTATTTGAACTAAAGAATCCTGTGTTATTATTAATTGAATAGCACATGTCGTCGTTATTACTATTTAATGGATACCCAATATTTTTCACCACTAAATCCCCTCTTCCATTCATTACTAATTTGAAAATATCTAACCCACCCAATCCAGGGTGACCATTACTACTAAAATAAAAGTTACCATCTACAATGCGAGGAAATAGTTCATTACCTGAAGTATTAACAGTTGAACCTGCATTTTGCACTTTCTTCCAGGAGCCGTCTTGATTTTTATCAGTATAATAAATATCAGTTCCTCCAAAGCTACCTACCTCATCAGAAATAAAATATAAACGTTTTCCATCGGGTGTAATGGTTGGATGGAAGTAATTATACCCTTTTTTATTAAAGAACATTTTACGGGTTGCAGTCCATTTATCTTTGATAAATTTTGCTTCCCAAATTTCAAGCAAATAGCTACGCTTATATCGACGGCCATTTCGAGTAAAATAAGCAGTTTTAAAATCTTGTGTAAAGCATACTGAACTTACATTTAATTTTGTTCCAACCCAGTCTGAAAAAAGTTTAATACTAGTATCATTAATAAATGACTTCATATTAAAATCAATACTTTTGGAAACTTTTCTAACATCATTAACAGATTGATCATTGATTGTATTTATACCAATATTTTTTTCTTTCCATAAAGCTTTTTGAATACTATCAACCCTGATATTATTAGCATTAGAAACATAATACAAACTATAAAACGGATTGCCATCCCAAGCAAATTCATTTGTATTTGGTTTTTGACGGCCGTTTAAATTAATCCGATTTGATTCAAAAACATAACCAGCATTTAAGGGTACTAAGTTTAAATCATTATACGGGGTATTAAATTTTGTATTATAAATTGTGTAATCAAGTGAGTCCTCATAAAAATCATCAATTTTTGAAAAACCAATTAATCTTGATTCATTTAAGGGCGTTTTATTTTCAGCAATAAGGTCCTTGTAATTTTGTTTTGCATTATCATATTTTCCTAATTGAGCCTCCAATTCTGGGATAATATTTCCAGTTTTTATTCCAGCTAAATTTCCTTTTTGATAATAAAATAAGGCACTATCAATTTGATTCACCATTCTATACGAAAAACCCAACTGCTTAAATGCGATACTATCCTTTCCACCTAATTTCAAATAAGTTTTATAAAGCGGAATAGCATATGCATACTTCAATAAATCATACTGCCTATTAGCTTGTCTTAAAACAATTTTCATTTTTTTAGCCGCCACTTTAGGATTATCAACCTTAGTTTTTCGATTAAAATGGAATTTAAATTGTGCCTCTAATTGAAATGACACTAACAGGAGTAAAAATATATAGGAAATTCTTTTCATTAACTTTAATTAAATTATTTAAACGTTGACCCAATTTGATGTTGATTATTAAAAATATCTAGTTGATTTAACTTTTGATTTTAAATTACCAAATTCATATCTTATCATTAATTCATGGGAACCATTATTATAGTATTTTAAAGGTGATAAGGTCATATCATAAGCATACCCCATTCTATAATTTTCTGTTATTTGTGTTTCAACCATCCCCACCATTGCATCACCAGTTCGATAAGAAAATCCAAGCCCAATGATATCTTTTAACCAAATATTGGTATTTAAATCAGCTTGTATTGGCGCACCACCCACTGCCTTAAGCATCATTGAAGGTTTGATTGTAACGTCATCATTCACGTCGAATACAATACCAGTATTAAAAAATAAATGTGTACTATTTATTTTTTGTATCCCTGAATTCATTACATCAAATGCACTTAATCTCGACCTTAAAACATTTGGTATTGAAATGCCTGCATAAAACTTATCTGTACTATAATAAAGTCCTAAACCTACATTAGGCAACCATTTGTTGAAATTTGAATAAAATGCTGGATCACTTGGTGTATATCGCCCTTGTACATTCAATAAATCAATTCGATAGTTCATCAAACCAACACTTAAACCTCCTGATAAAATTCCCTCATCTGATATTTGAACATGCGTAGACATCGTCAAATTCGTTCCATCGGCTTTTTCAACACCTAATCGATCGTCATAAAATTGTATACCCCATCCAATTTTTTGGTCATTAAGGGAGCCGTCTAAACTAACCGAAGTAGTTTGAGGTGCACCTGCTAGTCCTACCCATTGACGTCGTTGGAAAAAATTTAAACTTGTAGCCTCTCTTTTACCTGCATATGCTGGATTTACGCCTAGCATATTAAACATGTATTGCGAATACATCGGTTCGGTTTGAGCAAATAATTGCTTGCTCAAACATATCAGCGTAAAGATTAATAAATATATTTTCAGTTTTTTCATTTTCATATCTTATCTAACCAATGTTAAGGATGCTGCAAATTTTCGAGTAACACTATTTATATCTGTTGCTTCAACAATGTAATAATAAGTGCCTTCTGGAACATCTTCCCCAGCAAAATTTCGGATTCCCTTTCCTCTCCAATCATTTTGATAATTTGAATTGCTATATACTTCATTACCCCAACGATTGAAGACTTTAACTGATAAAATCGTTCCAAAAGGATGTTTAATCACCCATGCATCATCGATTCCATCATTATTTGGCGAGAATCCACCAGGAATAATTACATCTACTTTAGGTATTTCAAATACTGTTGACTGTCGACTGGTGTCTCCTGAAATGATTTTAGCTGGATCAGTGGACATTAAATTTACTAGCCCATATGATGTTGGCGTATTGGCAATTGCTGTATTTGCAAAAGAACCTGACTCATTATTTGCAATGTTGATTGTCAAAATGATAGAATCAGTTTTAAATGCATCTAAAGCAGATGATAACGAAAGTAAATCTGTATTCGATACACCATTATAAATACTATTCTTAACTAATTTACCTGAAGTAATAACTGATACAACTGAAATACCATTTGTATTATTAAATACTTTAGCTAAATCATCTTTTACTAAAACACTATCAATATACTCTGCAATTAAATTTTGCACTTTAATAGTGAAATCAATATTAAAGCTACCATCTAAATTCATTTTAGCGGTACTCGCCGTTTTAGTAATTTCTAAAAACTTAGTTGGAATTAAAGGCTCAACTAAAATATGTATAGTTGCGTTTGTACATATTGCTGGCGTTCCTGCGCAAACAGTATAAACGATATCCAACGGCCCTTTAAATCCTAGAGCAGGCGTAAAGTTGAATGTGCCATTTGTATTTAAAATAAATGCACCCTTACTTGCAGGCACTGTTGAAACGGCCGTCACAGTTAAAGGAGCGCCTTGTGTATTTTTATCATTACTTAATACACTGCCTGAAATAGTATTTCCTGCAATAACATTTGCATAATCGTCTGCAGCAACCGTCACAGGCGGAGCTGTAGAAGCATTTACATTATAATAAACTACTGCTGTTTTACAAATTGGAGTTGGAATACTATTATCACATACATTATAAGTTAAACTATCCTTACCTGCAAAACCATTTGTTGGTGTATAGGTAATTGTCCCATCGGTATTAACTACCACCGTACCATTTTTAGGTTGCGTCACAACATTTAAACTTGAAGGATTCAAACTAGCTCC
>JBDKFR010000061.1:0-6853 GCA_039798645.1 Bacteroidota bacterium | reverse complement strand
AAATCTAAAATAGTTAATGAAATGGATTCATTTTCTGTTTGATATTTTTTTGCCCAATGCACTCCCATTCCATAAGTAATGATTGTTGCATCGGTTCCTTTAGTTATGAAATTTGCTTTACCAATGGGCACTTGATAATAAGCATCTGGCACTTCCCCTTCTATACTTCGATACATAGCCTTGTGTTCAAAATATAAAATTGGATTAGGGTCTGCTAACGCTGCAATCATTAAACCCTTAGCATCTGCAGGGTTAGATGGATATACTACTTTTAATCCAGGAACATGTGTGAACCATGCTTCATTAGACTGAGAATGAAAAGGACCAGCACCCACGCCAGCACCAGTCGGCATCCTAACAACGACGTCAGCATTTTGCCCCCATCTGTAATGTACTTTTGCTAAATTATTTACAATTTGATTAAATCCAACTGTAACAAAATCAGCAAACTGCATTTCCATAACGGATTTAATTCCCTCTAAACTCAAACCCAGCGCCGCTCCCACAATGGCACTCTCGCAAATAGGAGTATTTCTAATTCTTTCCTTTCCAAATTCGTTCACAAAACCTTCCGTCATTTTAAATGCACCACCATATTCAGCAATATCCTGTCCCATAATAATCATTTCTGGATAACGCTGCATAGAAGCACGCATTGCATCACTGATGGATTCTATAAAACGTTTTTGATGTGACACAGGTTGTACTAATTCATCGAATGAAGGGATATCATGTGCTTCCAATGGTGCAAATAAATCTGATAATTCATTTTCAATGGAGGGCGTAAATTCAGTGGTCTCCATGACTTGTTTTAAATCAAGTTCAATTTTATCTTTTATAGTACCTCTTATTTTTACAACCTCTTCTTCCTTTAAAATATTGGAAGAGATTAAATAACTTTCAAAGTTTTTAATAGGATCTTTCTGCTCCCACAATTCAAATAATTCCTTTGGAACATATTTAACACCACTTGCTTCTTCATGCCCTCGCATTCTGAAAGTATCGCATTCAATTAAATATGGTTTTTGATTTTTAATGCAATATTCTCTAACGCCTTTCACTGTATTATAAACTTCCAAAATATTATTCCCATCAATACGTATACCTTCCATGCCATATCCTTTAGCACGATCCACTAAGTGAGCACACTTATACTGTTCATTAGTTGGTGTACTTAATCCATATCCATTATTTTCAATGATAAATATGACTGGCAAATTCCAAACGGCTGCAACATTAAGTGCCTCATGAAAATCACCTTCACTTGTTCCTCCATCACCCGTAAAAGCTAAGGAAACTTTTGATTGACCTCTTTGTTGATATGCTAATGCTACTCCATCCGCAATAGCTAATTGTGGACCTAAATGTGAAATCATCCCGCAAACATGGTGTGCTTTGGATCCAAAATGGAAACTTCTTTCTCTTGCTTTACTATAGCCCGTTATATCACCTTGCCATTGTTTAAATAATTCCGTCAATGGCATATTGCGTGATGTAAAAACACCTAAATTTCTGTGTAATGGCATAATCCATTCATCCTGTTCCAACGCTAAAGTTGCACCTACCGCAATGGCTTCTTGACCAATACCACTAAACCATTTGCTAATTTTTCCTTGACGCAATAGTATCAACATTTTTTCTTCAATCATCCTTGGTAGTAATAATGATTGATATAATTCAATTAGTTGTTGATTTTCTAAATCACCTTGGTGGTATTCCATCACATTCCGTTTAATATCCCAAATTTACCATTTTTATAGTCAACAAAAGCCCGGTTATATAACGAAAAATGTTTTCCATAAAAAAAGTCCCGATGGAATCGGGACTTTAAGCGTATAGATAATTACAATTAATCTCTTGAATTAAGCTTACTTAATAATTTCAGAATTTCTAGATACAACCAAACCAAGGTTACTAATAAACCAAAAGCACCGTACCACTCCATAAATTTAGGAGCACCCATTTCAGCGGCTTTTTCGATAGAATCAAAATCAAGAAGCAAGTTAAATGCAGCGATGCCAACAATAAATAAGCTAATTCCAATACTCAATAAGCTACCGTCATTTGGACCAAATCCCATGTTGATACCAAATAGGCTTAAAATCCATACGATTAAGTAAAATAATGCAATACCCATAGTCGCCGACATGATAATTGACCTAAGGCGATTGGTCACATTGATTATTCTAAAATTGTATAATAAAAACATAGCTAATGCAACGCCCATTGTCAAACCAACGGCATGAATAATCATATTTGGATATTGCTTAGCAAATACCGTATTAAAATAAGCACTGATTCCTCCAATAAAAAAACCCTCTAATATTGCATAACCCGGGGCTATATAACCAGCCCAATTAGGCTTAAACATCATTACCAATGCCAATACAAAACCACCAATGGCACCGCCAAACATTAAAGCAGTTGCTGTTGCTATTGTTTCTGGGTTATAAATACTCCATATATACATAGCTGATCCCATTAGCATTAATAACATGAAACCAAATTTATTAATGGTTCCGCGAACTGTCATTACACCAAATGCTTTTGCATTTTCATTTAAACTTTTATCAAAAATTTTTTCTGTTAGGGTTGGATTCCCTGAATTAAATGTTGCCATAAATGTTGTTTTAATTGCTAGTATAAATATACAAAAAAATTATTTTACAGGATGTAAATGAAATGTTAACGTCCACCGTTAATTAAACCTGGATATTCACTCAGTTTACGCAATTCATAATTAGGATTTGACTTCAACATTCCAATCATTTTTACCAACTTAATGGAATCGACCGAATTGCCAAACATATAATCATGCATTAAAAGCACTAAATGATTTCTTGTCCTAGTTTCATGCTTAATAAAAGCAGAGTCAATCATTTTGAATACATACTGTGGAGAATTCAACGGTCTTCCAAATTGATTAAATTTCCACTCCACATCCCAGCCAATGATATTGAATCCTGCACTATCAAGTTTTCGAACTAAAGGCTTAACTAAATTACTTGCATATTTTACATTAGCCGTATTCCAAGCATTATTTCCAGGTAAACGAACAATATTATTTTTAAACGCTAATTTTCTTTTTGCTCTTAAAAAATCATTTAAGGCCATTTTAGGATTATGATAAAAATAAAGGTATTCGCTATATGCGTGAGAATAACTATGATTTGCTAAAACAAACAACGAATCATGTTTTAAAATACGTCGGAATTGTCTTTTGGTATAAGCGGATTTTGATTGATGCAATCCCACTTCAAAGAAAGTAGCGGGTGTCTGTCCATTTAAACATATGTCAATGCAATTAGCAGTTCCATTCAAGGGACCATCGTCAAAACTCAAATAAATATACTTCTTATTAAGCTGATTGGCAGGCTTTGCTGTATTGGCAACGATTGCATTTTGAGGAAGTACTGAAGTAAGAAAATGGACAACAATATAAAAAACAGGGGCCAGGATCATTATGCCTAAAAATTAGTCCGCAAAGTTAGCTAAGAAAATATAAAAAAAACAATAAAAAAATAACATTTAGGCGCTTGTCTATGTACCTTTACGATATAAACCATAGCTATATGCAGAACGAAGTTACTTTACAAGATGTAGTCATCAAATTTGCAGGAGACAGCGGAGACGGAATGCAATTAACTGGTCAACAATTCACCAACAATACTGCTATTTTAGGTATTGATCTTGCAACCTTTCCTGATTTCCCTGCAGAAATTAGAGCTCCTATTGGAACCTTACCAGGTGTGAGTGGTTTCCAAGTTCACTTTAGTTCTGATAAGGTATACACACCCGGTGATGCATGTGATGTATTGGTTGCAATGAATGCTGCTGCATTGAAAGTAAATTTAAAAGGATTGAAAAAAGGCGGAAAGATCATCGCTAATGTAGATGGTTTTGATGTTAAAAATTTACGTCTTGCTAATTACCCAGATGGTATCAATCCATTAGAAGATGGAAGTTTAGATGGATTTGAATTAACAAAAATTGATGTTACTAAATTAACACGTGAAGCATTAAAAGATTTCCCTGAATTAGGAAATAAAGAAAGAGATCGTGCTAAAAATATGTTTGTATTAGGAGTTATCTATTGGGTTTATAATAGAGACTTAGATACTACGCTTGCTTTTTTAAAGGAGAAATTTGGGAAAAAAGAATCAATCTTAAATAGTAATATCGCTGTTTTAAAAGCGGGTTATTTTTATGGAGAAACTGCTGAATTATTTAATGCCGCTAGATTCAAAGTGGAGAAGTCTAAAATGGAGCCTGGTACTTATCGTAGCATCATGGGTAACCAAGCTTTATCAATGGGTTTAATTGCGGCTTCTCAAAAATCTAAATTGCCTTTATTTTTAGGCTCCTACCCGATTACACCTGCAACTGATATTTTACATGAATTAAGTAAGTATAAAAATTTCGGGGTAAGAACTTTCCAAGCAGAAGATGAAATTGCAGGTATTGCTTCAGCAATTGGTGCAAGCTATGGCGGGCAAATTGGTTTAACCACTACTTCCGGCCCAGGTATGGCATTGAAAACAGAAGCTATGGGACTTGCAATGATGTTGGAATTACCATTAGTCATTGTAAACATTCAAAGAGGTGGGCCATCAACTGGTTTACCAACAAAAACAGAGCAAAGTGATTTGTTGCAAGCATATTATGGAAGAAATGGTGAAGCACCTATCCCCATTTTAGCAACTTCAACTCCTAGTGATTGTTTTGAAATGGCATTTGAAGCTGTTAGAATCGCTTTACAACATATGACGCCAGTCATTTTATTGAGTGATGGATATATTGCGAATGGAGCTGAGCCTTGGAAATTTCCTAAAGCGGCAGACCTTCCTGAAATAGAAGTGACTTTTAAAACGAAGTTGGATGAAGGAGAATTAAAATATAAGCCATACACTAGAAACGAAAAATTAGCACGTCCTTGGGCTGTTCCAGGAACACCAGGTTTAGAACATAGAATTGGTGGATTGGAAAAACAACATGAAACTGGTAACGTAAACTATGAAGCTGAGAATCACCAGTTCATGATTAAAATGAGAGAAGCTAAGGTTGATAAAATCGCTGACTATATTCCAAAACAAACCATTGACAGCGGTGCTGAAAAAGGTAAAGTATTGGTATTAGGATGGGGTTCAACTTACGGCACTATTAAAGCCACTGTAAAGGATTTACAAGCACAAGGAAAATCAGTAAGCCACGCGCACATAAAGTACATGCGTCCTTTCCCAAGTAACCTAGGTGATATTTTAAAGAATTTTGAAACGGTATTGATTCCTGAAATTAATAACGGTCAATTAATTAAAATTATTCGTGATCAATATTTTGTGGATGCTAAAGGATATAATAAAATGATGGGTATTCCTATCACAAAGCAAGAATTGACTGATTCAATTAATCAATACTTATAGTGATCGTTTTACTCAAGAAATAAAAAAGGGTTCCGAATTCGGAACCCTTTTTAGTTGTAGGAATTTTATTGCTGTTTATGTTTATTGTTTTTTTCAAAATATTTGCAAAACGCTTGCAAGCCACATTCCCCACATTTAGGACTTCGCGCTAAACAAGTATAACGGCCATGTAGTATTAACCAATGATGTGCTGTATGTACTAATTGTGTTGGAATGTTTTTAATCAAATCCTTTTCAACTGCTAATGGAGTGGTTGCGGTCATTGGAACAAGACCTAGCCTTTTACTTACTCTATTAACATGTGTATCCACCGCCATATTAGGTTGATTATCCCAAACGCTTGTAATTACATTAGCCGTTTTGCGTCCTACGCCTGGTAGCTTTACTAAATCTTCAATGGTCATAGGCACTTCACCCTCAAAATCATTCACTAATAATTGACTCATGCCAATTAAGTGTTTGGTTTTATTATTAGGATAAGAAATACTTTTTATGATCGGAAATAAATCATCAAAACTAGCCTTGGCCATTTTTTGAGGAGTAGGATACTTTTTAAATATATTAGGTGTCGTTAAGTTAACACGCTTATCTGTGCATTGCGCTGATAAAATGACGGCTACCAATAACTCAAATGGATTGTTATATGCAAGCTCTGTTTCGGCCACCGGCATATGCGTTTGGAAATAATCCAACACCATTACATAGCGCTCTTTCTTTGTCATTTCTTTACCTCAGGTGAGGTTTTATTTTCAGCAGTATCTTCAAACAAATACAATTCCTCCCCTTCTCTTTTTAATAAATATCTTTCCCTACCATATTTTTCAATGGAAGTAGGTTTGCTTTGTAAATTATTAAGCTGACTTTTTGTATTATTAATTTCATCATTATAATACTTCGTAGAATTCTGAATTTTTTTCAACTCCTCTGTACTCGCTTTTCGCTGAAAATAATCACGTTGATCAAAAAATAACATCCATACAACAAATACAACTGATACTAAAAAATATCGATTTATCAATATGGCTGGAATTTTCTTCATTAGATTCATTGATATTAAAGTAAGTAAAATTAATATAGTTATCCTAATATGCAAAAAGAATAAAGGCCCCAATTGGGGCCTTTATGTATAAAAATCAAATTGATTATTTGTTACCAAACTTCAATTTACCTTTTGTTGGGAATACACCTGTTTCACCTAATTGCTCTTCAATACGGATTAATTGGTTGTATTTAGCCATACGATCGGTACGTGAAGCAGATCCTGTTTTGATTTGACCACAATTCAATGCAACTGCTAAGTCAGCAATGGTAGTGTCTTCTGTTTCTCCTGAACGGTGAGACATGATAGTATTGTAACCATTATGTTGTGCTAAACTAACCGCATTGATAGTTTCTGTTAAAGTACCAATTTGGTTTACTTTAACCAACAAGCC
>JBDKFR010000060.1:0-15753 GCA_039798645.1 Bacteroidota bacterium | reverse complement strand
AGGGTTCGCCGAATTTACGGAGTTCTACATCTTCAATTTCTCGAAGTGCACTCAAATTTTGTTCATCCAAAGAACAATGTCTAAGTCCTGCGTGTCTACCAGTTCCACCACCAAGGCGTCTATTCAAAGACTTAAAAAAAAGCCCGAACCGAAATTCGGGATTTTGAGCGAAAGACCGGGCTCGAACCGGCCACCCCGACCTTGGCAAGGTCGTGCTCTACCAAATGAGCTACTTTCGCTTATACAAGAACTATTTTTAGGAGTGCAAAAATAAGGATTCGAAGCACTCTAACAAAATTTTTTTCTATTTATATTCTGGCTTGTATTGAGAGCTTGTTTGCACTTCTGGATTTGGCTTCTTAAAACCGCTGCTAAACAACTTAGAACAATTACCTACTACTAATGATAAAATTGCAAAAATAGTAACGTAGAATAAGAATTTAGAAGATGTTACCCAATTTGAGTTAATATCTTTAGAAACTTCTGGTTGATTTAAATCTTGTGACATATTAAGTTATTACGGATACAAAAATAGCAACTAAGTAGTAATAATGAACTAGTTAGTGAACAATTTTATTAAAATATTGCTTCTTTTTTATAAAGTATTGGTAAACCACCGACCCAGTATACACCCCATTGAGCGTATTTAAACTTTTAAGGTGTTTAGTTCTATTCACTTTCCCAGTAAAAATGAAAACAAATAAAGCAAAATGGGCTTTCATAATGGCTATGAAAAAACTAAGATCCCCACTTAATAAGCCCTTCCACGCGGAAATGGCATCTAAAGCAAGTCGGAATGGTAATTTCCAAGCTAATTCTGAAAAAGGAAGGTTTTTGCAGAGCATCACTAAATTGTTCCTGAAATTTAAAAATACTTTCCTGCCACCTCTTGGTAAGGTTCCAGCTCCAACATGGTAAACCACAGCAGCTGGGCTGCAGTATATTTTATATCCAGCTAATTGGATTCTCCAACAAAGGTCAATCTCTTCTTGATGCGCGAAAAATTGTGCATCAAATCCGCCTAATTCATGAAAAACACTGGATCTAATCATAAGTGATGCACCAGATGCCCAAAAAATGGGTATGGCATCATTGTATTGACCTAAATCCTCTTCACAAATATCAAAAACCCTCCCCCTAGAAAAAGGATAACCAAAGGCATCCATCCAACCACCTGAAGCCCCTGCATATTCAAAAATATTAGGTTGCTTTTGTGCTAATAACTTTGGCTGACAAGCTGCAATTTTAAAATCTGATTCAAGTAGTTCAACCATTGGACTAATCCAATTAGGCGACACCTCAACATCAGAATTTAATAATACATAATAGTCGGCTTCAATTTGTTTTAAAGCCCAATTATAACCACCAGCAAAGCCTTCATTCGTTAAGGATGTAATTAACCTTACAGTTGGGAAATTTGATTTAATAAAAGAAATGGAATCATCGTTAGATCCATTATCGGCAACTACCACTTCAAAGTTTTCGTATTGAGTAGCCAAAACTGATGGTAAAAACTGTTGTAAGTATTTTACACCATTGTAATTAAGAATAACTATAGACACGAAAGGTTTCAAACGAAAATGATTTTTGCGAATGTAAGCCCAAATATGGGATTTTAAGCAGAAAAACTTAACTTAGCACTATGAAAAAAGTGCATATTCTTATTTTGAACTTAGATTTACTCAATCATCCCTTGGGGTAATTGCACTAACCTTTATTTGTATTTAATTCAATTTGAACATTCATTTTGATGTTTGAATTTCTTTTTCACTTTATTTAATTTTTAATAATGACTAATAATCATCATGTCAGTGCCAATGCTGCAAAGTATTTGGAACTAGAAGATCAATACGGAGCGCACAATTATCATCCAATACCAGTGGTGTTAGAAAAAGGCGAAGGAGTTTATTTATATGATGTAGATGGGAAAAAATATTTTGATTTCCTAAGCGGATACTCTGCCGTTAATCAAGGTCATTGCCATCCAGCAATCATAAAAACTTTGCAAGACCAGGCTTCTAAATTAACCTTAACCTCTCGAGCATTTTACAATAATTTATTAGGTGAATATGAAGCCTATATCACAAAGTATTTTGGTTATGATAAAGTATTGCCAATGAATACAGGTGTTGAAGGTGGCGAAACTGCAATTAAATTAGCGCGCCGCTGGGGATACAATGTTAAAGGCATAGCTGAAAATCAAGCCCGTGTTATTTTTGCTGAGGGTAATTTTTGGGGACGAACATTAGCTGCCATATCTTCTTCAACAGACCCTAGTAGCTTTAAAGGATTTGGGCCTTATATGCCTGGATTCGGATTGGTACCCTATAATGATTTAGTGACTTTAGAAAATGAATTGAAAGATGCGAACGTTGCAGCATTCATGGTTGAACCTATACAAGGAGAAGCGGGTGTTGTTTTACCTGATGACGGCTATTTAAAAGGCGTTCGTGATTTATGTACAAAATACAATGTGTTATTCATTGCCGACGAAATACAAACAGGATTAGCTAGAACCGGTAAAATGTTAGCATGTGATCATGAAGGTGTTAGACCTGATATATTGATTTTAGGTAAAGCATTAAGTGGTGGCACTTTACCTATATCTGCAGTCCTTGCCGACGATATTGTAATGATGCAAATTAAACCAGGTGAGCATGGCTCAACTTATGGCGGAAATCCATTGGCCTGTGCCGTTGCCATGAAATCATTAGAAGTATTAAAGACTGAAAAGATGGCGGAGAATGCGGAAGCCATGGGTCAATTATTGAGATCCGAATTAGAAAAATTAAATTCACCACTTATTAAATTAGTACGAGGTCGTGGATTATTAAACGCCATTGTCATCAATCATAAAGACCCTGAAGTTTCTTGGGAACTTTGTTTACACCTCAGAGACTTAGGATTATTAGCAAAACCAACACATGGAGATAAAATTCGTTTTGCACCTCCTTTGATTATAACGGAAGCTCAAATAAAAGAAGCAGTAGCAATTATTGGAGCAGCATTAAAAAGACTGTCTTAAAACCTATAAAAAAAGCCTCGTAGTTTTACGAGGCTTTTTTATTTATGCATTAATTGATTTGGGTAATTTAATTTTTGGCAAAAACGTCATTATCAATATGGCTATAGAAATAACAATACAAGCATACAAAGCGAATTGCTTTTGAGGGCACTCCCCCATTTGACAGGTAGATAAAACCATGAAATTTCTAAATGACCAAGCAATTAATAAAGCAGCAAACGCCATATTAAATCGTTTTGCCCAAACAAATGGTAAAGCGAAAAATATTAATGCTAAAGTTCCAATATACATTATGAATTTACCAGGTAAACCGAAATTAGTACCGGTTGAACTCCATCCTGTGATGGTTAAATTTTTTGACTCAATTATTACCAACGGTTGTGTTGTGAAATAAAATAGAATAAGGCAAAGTACTATACCAATTGTTTGAGAATGTTTCATGGGGCAAAAATAGTGAAAATAATAAGCAGTAACCAAAGCCAAGTTTGGATTGCTAGCTTCGCTAGCATCCGCTTCGGTATACTCGTCTTACTTAAAAGACTTTAGGATTGCTAGCTTCGCTAGCTTCCGCTTCGGTATACTCGACTTACTTAAAAGACTTTAGGATTGCCAATGCGAAGCATTGGCTTCCGCTCTCGTCTCTTTTTACCCAAAGCCTTTTCAACAGCAAACGAAGTTTGCTGTTGTGCTTTTTTAATGCTCGCCCACTCATACAAGCAAGCTTGATTCGTGGTCTTACATTAAAAAAGCCTCTTCACTTTCGTGAAGAGGCTTTGTATCGAGGTCCCGAGCGGATTCGAACCGCTGTAGAAGCTTTTGCAGAGCTCTGCCTAGCCACTCGGCCACAGGACCCTTTTGGGACAGCGAAAATAACACAAAGAAGTTAATTATAAAAGAATTTTCCAACTATTACGAATTAAACGACATTTGCTATACAAATAACCAAGATATGTCGTCAATTGGAGCATCTGAACTTATTATTAATGACCGCGGAGCTGTTTACCATTTAAATGTTAGACCCGAGGAAATTGCAGATACAATTATTACAGTGGGTGACCCTGAACGTGTTGCCTCAGTAAGTAAATACTTTGATAAAATTGAATTCAAATGCGAACACAGGGAATTTATTACGCATACTGGATATATTGGTAACAAAAGAATTTCAGTTCTAAGTACGGGCATTGGTCCCGACAATATTGATATTGCTTTAAACGAAGTAGATGCTTTGGTCAATATCGATTTTAATACTAGAACCATAAAGGATAAAAAGAAAGCAGTGTCTATCATTAGAATGGGCACCTGTGGATCCTTACAAGGAGAAGTAGGCGTTGACCAATTGGTGGCTGGCACACATGGTTTAGGGATTGATAACTTATTACATTTTTATAAGCTTACGAATAACGAGGAAGAGCAAGCAATTCTTTCCGCTTTTGAACAACATACACAAATCACTGCTTTTAAAATTCAACCCTATATTGCCAGCGCAAGTGAAGCATTAATTAAACACTTTAGCGAAGGATATAGTCATGGCATAACTGTTACCTGTCCTGGATTCTATGGGCCACAAGGTCGTATTTTACGTTTGCCGTTGAGTATGCCAAACTTAGTGGATCAAATGACTAGTTTTAAATACCAGCAACACCATATCGCCAACTTTGAAATGGAAACAAGTGCTATTTATGGTTTGTGCAATTTACTGGGGCACCAGTGTTTAAGTATCAATGTAATTATTGCCAATAGAGTAAAAAAAGAATATAGTAAAAACATGGGTGCTGCTGTTGATAATATGATCCAAAAAACGTTGGGCATTATCGCAGGTATATAATTTATAAAATATAATTGAAATGACCATTAACTTTTCAAAATACCAAGGCACTGGAAATGATTTTGTCATCATTGATAACCGTTTAGGAGATATCAAATTGTCAGAACAACAAATTGCCTTTTTATGCGATCGTCGTTTTGGCGTGGGCGGTGATGGTCTAATGTTATTGGGCTCAGCTGAAGGTTTCGATTTTTCAATGACCTATTTTAATGCCGACGGAACAGAAGGCACCATGTGTGGAAATGGCGGTAGATGTTTAGTGCAGTTTGCGCATGACAATGGAATAGTGAAAGAAAAATATTTATTTATTGCAATTGATGGTCCGCATGAAGCTGCTATTCATAGCAATGGATGGGTTCATTTAAAAATGACTGATGTTGTCTCGATTGAAAATGGAGGAGATTTTTTTGTAACAAATACGGGCTCGCCTCATTTTGTAAAATTTGTTACAAGTATTGAGACTTATGAAGTTTTCAATGAAGGAAAATCAATTAGATATAATGATCGTTTTTCAAAAGAAGGCATCAATGTTAATTTCGTTGAGCAAAAACAAGATCATTTATTTGTTCGTACTTATGAGCGTGGTGTTGAAAATGAAACCTATAGCTGTGGTACCGGTGTAACAGCTGCAGCTATCATTTCTCGTTTTGAAAATAAGGGTGCTAATGATATTGCCATCAAAACAAAGGGTGGGAATTTAGCAGTTCAGTTTAATAATGAAGGTGACGGCCATTACACAAATATTTGGCTAAAAGGTCCAGGTACATTTGTTTATAAAGCAAGTATTGAATTAAAATAATTTTATTATGGCTCTTTTTAATGTGAGGGTTTATGGAATATTAATTGATCATCAAGAACGGCTATTAGTTAGTGACGAATTTATTAGAGGCGCCTATATCACAAAATTACCTGGAGGTGGTTTAGAAATTGGCGAAGGAACGAGAGATGGTTTAGCAAGAGAATTTATGGAGGAAGCGAATTTACCTATTACAGTGGGGGAACATTTTTACACTACCGATTTTTTTCAGATATCTGCATTTAATAATACCGATCAAATTATTTCAATTTACTATTTAGTACATTCTGACAAAACAGAAACTATTAATGCTAAAGTGAAAGCATTTGATTTTTTACCCGAACAGGTTGCTGATGTAAAAGGAACTGCCGAGCATTTAAGATGGGTGCCACTTAGTGAACTAACTGAGGAAACCATGACACTTCCTATTGATAAGGTTGCTGTCAAACTTTTATTAAGCAAGTCAAAGTTTTAAAAATTGAGAAATTAAAAATCTAGCCTTTTCTATTAGATTTCATTTTCAACACCCATTGCAGCCAGTTTCATCTTCTTGGCTGTTTCATGTCCTACATAATTTTCAATTCTAGCTTCGATAAAAGTAATTGCGGGTGTCAAAATAATAGCCATCGCAAATTTATACATGTAATTAACAAGGCATACTGCAATTACAAAACTCCATGTCCAATTATTGCCTAATTTAAATGCAATGACCAATACTACAAAACTATCCACCAATTGAGATACCAAAGTTGAACCAGTGGCCCTGAGCCAAGGCATCTTCTCCCCTGTTACCTTTTTGATTTTATGAAAAACAATCACATCTATAAATTGACTTATTAAAAAGGCACCTAAACTTCCTAAAATAATCCACATGCCTTGTCCAAAAATAGCTTCAAAAGCAGCTTGCATACTTGGGACTCCATTATCCACTTTTGAACCAACCCAAAAAGAAGCAGGTGATATGCGCATAGCTAAATAAAACATCAAAAACGCATATAAAATTAAGCTTACAGCAGTAATACTAATTCTTCTTACAGCTTTAGGTCCATAGTACTCATTTACAATGTCTGTAATGACAAATTCCAATGGCCATAACAAAACGCCACAGGTTAAATTAAAGGATAATCCTGTTTCGCCGAAAATGGTAAAATTGGCAGGCGGTATACCCAACACCCCTTCTAATGAAAATATCTTTCCGCCAATACATTCTGCAATTAAGGCATTCGCGACAAAAAAAGCAGTTATCCCTAAAAAAAGTTTTGTGGGTTTGTCTTTAAGAATAGCATTGATCATAATGAAAGTTTAAATTATACGAAGGCAGATAAAATTTGAATCAATAACATTAAAACAATGACAATAGTTTGCCATTTGGGAATAATAATTTCCAGTTTAAATAACTTAAACATAACCCAATATATCAAGTAACTAATGTTGACAATGGGGCCCATCACAATACCTAGACCAATAATATAACTTGCTAAAATGCCCGGAAAATGTATCCATTTAACAAACATGATTAATAGTGAAATAAGGGTGAAGAAATTGCAAATAATCGCCAATCTGCCTATAAACGCTAAAATTGAATTATTGACTATTTTACTCATGCTTAATTATTGCATACAAGATAAGAAAATTACGTAAAAAGCCTTTTTAATCGTAGGTTTGTGACTATAATTTATTTGTATGGTAAAGAACCTATTTAAGACGGCACTCCCTCATTTAATTGCAATTGCCATTTTTGCAATTGTTGCCATTATTTATTGCAAACCAGCAATTGAAGGCAAAGTTCTTCAACAGTCCGATATCACGCAATGGAAAGGCATGGCGCAAAATGCCTTAGCCTATAAAGAAATAAATGGGCAAACTCCATTATGGATAAATAATATGTTTGGAGGTATGCCTGCCTATCAAATTACGGGTGTGCCTGGAAATAATTTTTCAATAGGTCAACTTGATCATTTATTTACCTTGAATTTACCAGAGCCCATTGGATTGTTTTTTTTAGCGAGCATCTGTTTTTATTTTTTAGCGCAGGTATTGGGTTTCAATACTACCCTTTCTATAGTTGGTGCATTAGCCTATAGCTATGCCACCTATAATCCTATCATTGTTATAGTGGGCCACATCACAAAGATGCATGCCATCGCATACCTGCCATTTTTCTTAGCTTCCATTTTATTATTATTTAGGAAAAAATATATTGCAGGTACTGTTTTAACGGCCATCTCAACTGCATTGTTTGTTCAAGCCAATCACTTACAAATCACTTATTATGGCATTATTATCATTGCCTTTATGTCAATTTACTTTTTAATTACTTGGATAAAAGCAAAAGACTTTAGCCACATTTTAAAAACTTTAGGACTTGGGCTTATTGCAGGTATCATAGGATTGGCAGTGAATGCGCCAATGCTAATAAGTACTTACGAATACGGAAAAGAATCAATCCGTGGTGGCAGCGCCTTAACAACAAAAGACAGCAAAACCACTTCAACTGGTTTAAATAAAGATTATGCTTTAAGTTATAGTATGTTTTTATCCGAGCCATTGGTTATGATGTTCCCAAATATCTACGGGGGTTCAAGTGATCCAAACGCTATTGATCCTACAAAATCAAAAGCAATTGAAGTATTACAACAAATGCAACCTCAGGTTGGACAGCAATTACAATCTTTCTTACAGTTTTATTGGGGCGGTATTGGATTCACAGCAGGCCCTCCTTATGTGGGTATCATAATTTGCTTATTTGCCATCATGGGATTGAGTGTAAAATCAAATGTTCATCGTTGGTGGATTTCGGCAGCTATTGTTTTTTCCATCTTACTTGCAGCGGGATCTTACTTTATTGCGTTTAATAGTTTTATGTTAGAGCATCTTCCTTTTTACAATAAGTTTAGAGCTCCAAGTATGATCATAGTAGTACCAACTTTACTTATTGGCATCATGTCATTATACGGAATGAAGGCTTTATCAGAAGAATCAAACTGGAAAGAAGTATTTAATAAATATAAGCCAAGCTTTATAGTATTAGGGATCATTTTTGCATCAGTCGTTTACATTTATATGACTAACGATTTTAAAAGTGAAAATGAAAAGCAATTATTGACGACCATCTCTAGCCTTCCAGACCCAAATCAAAAAGCTGCCTTCCAAGCACCAGCTAATGATTTAGTAAACGCTATTGCAACAGACAGAAAATCATTAATCGAATCCGACTTACTACATGCTATTATGTACATAGTGGTGATCGGAATATTATTGTTTATTTCATTTAAGAAAATAATTAATCAGTCTATTCTTTTAGGCGCCTTAGGTGTCATTGCTTTATTTGACCTATTTCAATTAAATGTAAAATATTTAAATTCAGATAGTTTTGTAGAAGCAGTTGAAAATGATAACGCATTTACAAAAACACCTTTAGACATCGCATTGGATAATGACAAAAGTAATTATCGCGTTTTTGATGTTCGTGCTGGCGTCCAAAGTTCATTCAATGCAGGTGCCATAGTAGCCTATCATCATAATTCAGTGGGTGGTTACAATCCAGCAAAGTTGAGTATTTACCAAGACCTTATTGAAAATCAATGGTATAATTTTCCAAATTGCTTGCCTACCTTGAATATGATGAACACTAAATATATTATTTCAGGTGACATATCAAGAGACACTATTCCAAATCCAAATGCATTGGGTAACGCATGGTTTGTAAAAGGTGTTGAAATCAAAAAAGGGCCAGCTGAAGTAATGAAACATCTTAGCTATTTCAATCCAAAAGACACTGCAGTTATTGAAGAAAAGGACAAGCTTGCTGACTTAAACGACATACAATACGATAGTACTTCAAGCATTCAACTAATTAACAATAACAATGATATTGTTAATTATAAAAGCAATGCACAAGTAAAACAATTGGCTATTTTCAGTGAGGTATATTACAAATTAGGATGGAAAGCCTATATCGATAATAAGGAAACGCCAATTATTAAAGCAAATTATGTTTTAAGAGGATTGGTTGTCCCTAGTGGCCAACATGATATAAGATTTGAATTTAAGCCAAGTTCCATTTCATCAGCACAAATGGCAAGCGCTACAAGTTCTGTGTTATTATGGATTTCCATCATTGGATTAATCATAAGTCCATTTGTATTTAAAACTAAAGGCAAGTAATGATTTTAAGTATTGTCATATGTAGTTATAATAGGGCTTCCTATATTGGAGATGCACTTACTAGCTTGTATGAACAATCCAGTGGATTAACTTCATTTGAAGCAATCATAGTTGACAATAATTCAACTGATAATACAAATCAAGTTTTTCAAGATTGGCGAGCCACTCACCCTTTAGGTAACTTTACCTATACCACTGAAAAGCAACAAGGAGCATCCTACGCGCGCAATACGGGTGCAAAATTAGCAAATGGTGCATGGTTGTGTTTTATGGATGATGACGCAGTAGCTACGGAGCATTATGTAAAAAATATTATTCGACATATCCAAGATCAACCTTTTGTAGTTGGTTTTGGCGGCAGAATTATTCCTAAATATATTCCATCAGAACCTAAGTGGATGAGTCATTATGTATCCTCCTTAGTAGGCAATTTTGATTATGCACCAGTTGCTTGCGCATTTGAAAATGGCAAGTATCCATTAGAATCTAATATGATCGTCAAAAAGGATGTTTACGAACAAATTGGAGGATTTAATACCTCCCTACCTGGTGTTGTCGGTACTTTAAGAATTGGTGGCGAAGGCAAGGAACTATTTTATAAAATCATGGACCTTGGACATAAAATATATTATGACCCTAGCATTTGTGTACATCATGTTGTGGAAGTAAAAAAGTTAACAAGCGAATATATGTACCGCGTGGCAAGTGGTATAGGTCGTGGTGAAAAAGCCAGGACTAAAGCAATATCTCTGCAATCATATTTAATGAAAATTGTTGAATACCTATTTAAATTAGCTGCATCTATAATTTTAGGTTGTAAATATGCTTTGCAGGGATCCCCGGCTAAAACTTGGCCAGTTATTCAATTTAGAATTGACGCTTTAAAAGGCTTATTATAAAAAAATATTTAATTGAAATTAAAAAGATAATAAAATGAATCAGTTGCGTAATTATTTTGAAAACAACGATAAAAGATTAATCAATAAATTCAATCATTATTTTGACGTTTACGAAAGACATTTTAATAAATATAAAGGTAAAAAAGCGACCATTGTTGAAATCGGTGTGTTCCAAGGTGGAAGCCTTCAAATGTGGAGAGACTATTTTGGAAGCGACGCTACCATTTGGGGAATTGATATTGACCCAGATTGTAAAACATTAGAAGATAAAGATACCCATATATTAATTGGCTCACAGGAAGATCCCACTTTCCTGAAATCCATTTTAGAAAAAATTGGCCCCATTGATATTTTGATTGATGACGGAGGACATACTCAAAACCAGCAAATAGTTAGTTTTGAAGAGTTATTTAATCATATAAAAGAAGATGGTGTATACTTATGCGAGGATGTGCATACTTCCTATATGAATGTTTATGGTGGCGGTCATCAACGTAATGGCAGTTACATTGAATACACGAAAAATTTAATTGACAAATTAAATGCACATCATTCTGAAGAAGCGTCTTTGAAAGTGGATGAATTTACAAGGACTGCAAATTCCATTCACTATTATGATAGTATTGTAGTCATTGAAAAAGCGAAAATGGTTCCACCCAGTTCAAAAATGACGGGTCATAGATCCTTCGAATACATTGCAGTTAAGAAAACCTTTTTTGAAAAAGTACAATACCATGCTTTAATTAGAATAAATAAGCTTTTGAGGATATTTAAATTGAAAGCTATTTTTGTAAATAAAATGATGGAGCTAAATTTCAAGCACTAGTTTACTTATTGTCTTTTGCCCATTCTCTTTGTCAAAAAATCCCAAATCCCTAACAAAGCATATTTATATACTTTAAAAAGTTGGGGGTTATAAATAAAGTCATTTTTCACAACCATCAAGGTTCTTTTAATATCCTTTTTTTGGATGTTTGTTAACTCCTTATTGCTGAAAAATAAATATAAACCATTTCGAATTATATAGTAAACCCTAATAGGACTATGTATAATTCTTAGTGATTTTTTAAAAGTAACTAATGACCTTCCATACACCCTTGTTCCTATGCTGTGATTCAACACAATATTGGTGAACTGTAAATTAACATATCCTTTATTTGTTACTCGATGGCTAAACTCAGTATCTACAAAATCTATAAATAAATTTTCATCAAACATACCTATTTGCTGAATGCAATCAATCGCTAAAACAGAACCCGAAGTAATTAAACTAATAACCTTTTCGGGATTTGATGATATTGGTGTAAAATCTGGTTGGCAGTTAACCCCAAATTGAGCAACATTAGGAATATTATTTTTGCTGATGTATTCAATATATTTTTCAATGTCTCCGTCTTTGAAGGAAGAATCCTGATCCATCATTAATAAATGCTTCTCGCCTTTTTGAACTGAATATTCAATAGCTTGATTTAGCCTTTTTGCAATTCCCTCATTTTGTCCAAAATGTTTAAATATAACTTTGCTACTTATTGCACAAACAGCAATTTCTAATTCCTTGGTTAATGTTTCACTGTTATCATATACTAATAATGTATCAAGTGGATTGAGGTAGGTTTTAATATTTTCAATCAAAGCTACCGCGTCAGGATGATATAAAATTACAACACCAACCATTTGTTTATTTACATTTTAGTTATCACGAAAATAACTCAATTTCAACATAAATATTTATCTTGTAGTAATATATCATGGCACAATGCGATCATTTTCAATTATAATTCCATTTAAAACTGGTAAACACTATTTATCAACTTGCATTGAATCGGTATTAGCGCAAACCTACGCCAACTACAAAATCGTTGTTTTAACGGATCACACAAGTAACGAAGACGGATCAATTGATTATTTATACGCTTTAAACAATCCTAAAATTGAGGTTATCACGGACAAGGGCACCCTTAATATTTTAGAAAACTGGTCAAGGATTCTAACAGCTAGCCATTGCGAATACATGACCATTTTAGGATACGATGATATTTTGCATCCCCGTTTTTTGGCAACCATTAACCAGCTAATTGACGAGCATAATGATGCTAGCTTATACCATACCCATTTTGAATACATTGACAGTAACGGGAAAGTACTTAGTAAATGTAAACCATTGCCTTTAAAATTAAATTCGGTTGATTATTTAAGCATGAGCCTAAATGATCAAATTAGTATAATGGCAACAGGCTATGTATTTAAAACTGAGGACTATATAAAAATTGGAGGAATAGATACGCGTTACCCTAATTTGATTTATGCTGACTTGCAATTATGGATTGACTTAATTGATTTAAAGTATTTAGTTTCTTCTCCTGAAATCTGTTTTAATTTTCGACTTCACGCTTCCACTACGAAGACCTCGAAGGATAAAATATTAATAGAGGCATTAATGGTATTTATCACCTACTTAACGAATTTGAAAAATAAATCGGCAAATTATAAGCAGGTTATAAACGAGCATACCGGCGCATTTTTAGAACAAACCACCAAGTCTATTGCGCACAGACTTTTAAGAACGCCTGTTGATTTAAGGCAAGGCCTAACGATTAATGAAATAGTCGACAAATTATCAGTTAAGGCAAATGAGGTAGGCGTTGATTATAATCCAGCATCTATAAAATCATTTCGCATAGCACAAATTATTGAAAAAAGCAAACTCCTGTCTTGGCTGTTTTTACAATTTAAGCGCATATACAACAAGCCCATTTATCAATAAACAAGCAGAAGTTCGAAAATAAATATTCAGTAATAATAAAAGAACCGACTAAATTTTTGACATTAATTTATAAAGCCATTTTCCAAACCCGCTTTGCATCAGATAAAAAATAAGTTTTAATCTTGTTTGCCAAATTCTTGATTTCAAAGAAAAGCCAAAATAAAATTCATAAACCTTTATATTGTCTTTCAAAGACTTTACATATTGTGTTGTGCTTACTCCTTTATCATCGAAGCGGGCGATGGTCTCGTTTAAGTAGAAATATTTTTCATTAGAAAGTCGGCAAAGTAAATCGTAGTCCATTGCGATTTTTATAGACAAAGAAAAAACACCTACACGGTCATACACTTCTTTCTTTAAAAACCATGTAGGATGTGAAACCGACCTCATTCCTTTATATAATTGACTAGGATCAAAAGGTACACCTACTGTAACCCAGCTGCCATTTCTATTCATAAAAATATTGCCGCTTATCCATTGTGCAGATGGGTGATTATTAAAACAAGTATGCACTTTATTTAGAACATTTTGATCAAAATAACAATCCCCGGAATTCAATAAGTGAAGTATGGTGCCACTCGCTTTTTGCACCCCTTTATTAAAAGCATCTGAAATGCCATTGTCAGGTTCACTTACCCATTTTCTATAAGGCGGCTGAGGTGTTTGATTTAACCAATTTTCAATTTCAGTATTGGTGGAACCATTAATAATATAATGCTCAAAAGGCAACTCGGATTGGTTATCAACGGAATCACAAGTTGCAATTAAATCGCTTAAATTGTTAAAGCATATGGTAATTACTGACAATTGTTCCATAAGTAAAAATAAACCCAATTTTTGACATATCCACATTTACACGTTTTACGATATATTTGCTTATGGGTATTATTCAAAAACAAGGCATAAAATCATCCTATTTTATTTTTTTAGGATTCCTGATTGGAGCAATCAACTTGTTAGTTTTATTCCCATTATTTTTCACAAAAGAAGATCAAGGTTTAGTTCGAGCCATGATTGATATTGGCGCTACCCTTTCGGTGTTTTGTACCTTGGGTACCCTACCTGTAGTTTATAAATTTTTCCCATTTTACAACCACTATTTAGGAAGTAAGAAAAATGAACTTCCTTTTTTGACTTTGATTGTTAACTTAATTGGTTTTGGAATATTAATTGCAATTGGATGGGCCAATAAAGATTTTATTATTCGGAATTTAGGCAAATCCCCAAGCTTAGGTCAGTACTTTAATTACGTATACCCATATACCTTTTTTTTACTTTTATTTTATTGGCTCGAAGCTTTTGCATGGGGCTTGCATAAAGGTGTCACTACAAATTTTTTAAGAGAAACAGCTATACGTATCATAACGACTGTTTTAATTTTATTATTTGGTTTTCATTTAATTAATTTTAATCAATTCATAACCCTTTTCAGTTGCGTTTACCTTATACCCATGTTGGTTTTATTTTATTTGTTAATCAAATCAAACCAATGGTCATTTAATACATTTAGCATAAGTAGTGTTACAAAAAGGCTAAAAGGCAAAATGATCAGCTTTGCTTTATTTGTTTTCGCAGGTCAGCTTTTTAATTTAATAGCAAGAACCAATGATACGTTCATGATTGTGACCATAAAAGGATTAAGCGACGCGAGTATATTTGCTATTGCTACCTATGTGTCAGCAATACTTGAAATACCACAACGCAGCTTAAATTCTATTAGTATACCAATTTTAGCAAAGTCATGGAAGGAAAAAGATTTTGCAAACATCAAACACATATATCATAAAAGTGTTTCCAATTTATTAGTAGTAGGGTTCTTACTGTTTGGACTTATTTGGTTAAACATTCAAAACTTGGTGGCTTTTTTAAACTGGGTAAGTCATAAGCAAGGTGGCGGATATGACGCGCTAGTTAATATTAGTTTCATATTAGGTATTGCTAAATTGATTGATTTGGGCACTGGTGTAAATGCACAAATTATTGGCACATCCAACTATTGGAAATTTGATTTCTTTACCAATGTGCTATTTGTTATCGTTTCTTTGCCTTTGAATTTTTACTTAATCCAGCATTATGATTTAATTGGATTAGCTATTTCAAATTTAATTGCTCTTACCTTATATAACAGTATTCGTTTTGGGTTTTTATACAAAAAATTTAAGCTTCAGCCATACACTTGGAAGCATGGACTATTTGTTGTTTTAATGATTACGCTAATTCTAATCGTTCACTTACTTCCCAACTTAAATAATATAGTATTGAATATCGCGGTTTCAT
>JBDKFR010000059.1:0-3149 GCA_039798645.1 Bacteroidota bacterium | reverse complement strand
CTGGCTGTCACCTATCTTATTACTTATGAACTTGTTATGCCGTTCTTACAACGGGAGTGCAAAGGTAGTGTTACTTTTTTATTCTTCCAAACTTTTTGTAATCTTTTTTAAAATTTATTTTTAAAATCCTAATTACTCAAATCCCTTTTGGATATCCACTACTACTTTAAGAACTGCTTTTCGGGAGCGCAAAGATAGAATCCTTTTCTTATACTTCAAAACTTTTGCGGAAGTATTTTTTTATCTTTAAAATTAACCATTATAGGTTTATACAAAATGGCTGAAACTCTTTTATACCAAGCTTTGCAAGCAAGCTAGGTTAACAACAAAAATAAATACGATAAGCATACAATCTGTTTTTCAATTTTAAATCGCACAATTGAAAATCATAATTCAGTACGTAAGTATTAAATAAAAAAGGAGCCAGATGGCTCCTTTTTATATTTTAAAAAGATATTCTTATTTAGACTCTTCGTCTTTTTTCATTTTATCTTTTAAAGCTGCTAAAACATCAATATCGCCTAAGGTAGATTTCTCTACTTTGCTTTGAACATTTTTTACTGCTTTTTTAGTGCTTTCAGCATCTGCTTTAGCTTCTTTTTTCAATGTTTCTTTCTCGTCTGCTCTTTCTTGTTCCCAAATGCGGGTGTGAGAAACTACAATACGTTTATCGTTGCGATCGAATTCGATGATAACGAAAGGAAGAATTTCATCAGCTTCAACAGTTGAACCATTTTCTTTACGTAAATGACGAGCAGGAGCATAAGCTTCTAAGCCATATTGTAATTGAACAGTTGCACCTTTATCGTCTTTTTTAGTAACATTACCTTCGTGAGTAGAACCGATTGGGAAAACAGATTCAAATGTATTCCAAGGATCTTCTTCGATTTGTTTGTGTCCTAAAGCTAATTTACGATTTTCTTTATCGATAGATAAGATTGTTACTTCGATTGGTTCGCCTACTTTAGTAAATTCACTTGGGTGATTGAAACGTTTGATCCAGCTTAAATCGCTAATGTGAATCATACCGCCAATTCCTGTTTGTAATTCTACGAATACGCCATATGGAGTGATGTTTTTAACAACACCATTGTGACGACTTTCAAGAGGGAATTTGTTTTCGATAGTATCCCAAGGATCTTCTGTCATTTGTTTGATAGACAAGCTCATTTTGCGCTCTTCTTTATCTAACGTAACCACTAATGCTTCATACTCATCTCCCATTTTGAAGAATTCTTTAGCATTGATTGGTTGAGAAGACCAAGTGATTTCTGATACGTGCACAAGTCCTTCTACGCCTGGTAAAATTTCTAAGAATGCTCCGTAATCTTCAATATTAACTACTTTACCTTTTACTTTAGCACCTTCTTGAATGTCGATGTTTAAGCTATCCCAAGGATGAGGAGTTAATTGTTTTAAACCAAGGCTGATACGTTTTTTCTCATCATCAAAGTCTAGAACTACGACATTTAATTTTTTGCCATTTTCTAATACTTCGTTAGGATGTGTTACGCGGCCCCAGCTAATATCGGTAATATAAAGTAAACCATCAACACCACCTAAGTCGATGAATGCACCGAAGTCAGTTACGTTTTTAACGGTTCCTTCTAAAACTTGACCTTTTTCTAATTGACCAATGATAACAGAGCGTTGTGCTTCGATATCACTTTCGATTAAGGCTTTGTGAGAAACTACTGCATTTCTAATTTGTTCGTTGATCTTAACGATTTTGAAATCCATAGTTTTACCAACATACTGATCGTAATCAGTAACTGGTTTAACATCGATTTGAGAACCTGGTAAGAATGTTTCCAAACCATATACATCCACAATAAGACCACCTTTAGTCTTAGATGTAATAGTACCTGTAACAATTTCTCCAGTTTTGAAGAAATCAACAATTTTTTGCCAAGCGCGAGCTTGACGAGCTAATTTTCTGCTTAAGTGAAGATGACCATTACGATCTTCTTTTTCTACCACTAAAACTTCAATTTCATCTCCTACTTTAATTTCGGACATGTCGCGGAACTCATTCAAAGAAATAAGTCCGTCAGATTTAAAACCAATGTTGATGATTACATCTGTTTTGGTTACACCAACGATTACACCAGAAATTAATTCTGATTCTTCAATTGATTTGAACGTGCTATCATAAGCTTGTTCCATTTGTACGCGCGTTTCTTGTGAATAAGAAGCTACGTTTCTTTTGTCAACGCTCCAGTCGAAATCATCGTGAGCGGTTTGCATGTTAAGATTTTGATTTTCTTGCAATGTTAAAGTCCTCCTTTTGAGTGAATTTTTGGACTGCAAAGGTACATATTTATCTTAAAATGAGCACTTTTTTTGATTTTTATTTTAAAAAGACCATAAAAAAGGCGTTTTTTATCAAAACGCCTTTCTAAATATTTAAAAATGAATAAATTACAATTTTACCACCCAATTGTGTGTGTCGGCTACTCTACCATATCGTATATCGTTTAGGGCCGTTTTAAGCCAATTTGCGATTTCCCAAGTAGCCACATCTGGTAATTCCATTAAATTCTTTTGATAAGTAAGCGAGCCTATTGGAGCAATAGATGCTGCCGTTCCTGTTCCAAATGCTTCTTTTAATTGTCCTTGTTTGTATGCTTCTTCTAGTTCTAAAATACTGATTGGTCGTTCTTCTACTGCAATACCCTTCTCTTTAAGCAAAGTAAGCACACTCATTCTCGTTACTCCTGCCAAAATAGTACCACCAACTAAATCTGGAGTTACTACCTTGTCGCCAATTACAAAAAACACGTTCATGGTGCCAATTTCTTGAACCCATTTATGTTCTACAGCGTCGGTCCATAGGATTTGATCATAACCCATTTCGCGCACTTTCATTGTAGGATACATACTAGCGCCATAGTTACCTGCAGCTTTAGTATACCCTATTCCACCCGGGAATGCACGCGTGTATTCATCATGCACATAAATAGAAACGGGTTTACTATAATAGGGTCCTGCTGGACTGGTAATGATCATGAATGTAAATTGCTCTGCTGGTTTAACTCCAATAAACTCATCCGTAGCAAACATAAACGGTCGAATATATAAAGAAGTGCCATCTTCACTTGGAATCCAATTGCTATCTAACGCAATCAACTCTTTCAATCCTTCCATAA
>JBDKFR010000058.1:0-3340 GCA_039798645.1 Bacteroidota bacterium | reverse complement strand
GGAAGCCTCTTATTTTGGAGAGTGCTTGTTTAGAATATACATCCCTAATCGCATCATACGCTTTGATATAAGTAACAGGATTACTTCTTGATGATTTACCAATTGGGTTTTGATCCACCATTTCAATGGCATCAATTAAATGTAAGTCGCCTTTAATATCCGCATAACCTCCCACTATTTCAGTAGGTTGTTGCTTTGCCTTTAATAAAGCGTTATACAATACTTTTTTAACTAAAGTTGTTTTCCCACTTCCACTAACTCCACTCACAACACATAAACTTTGTAATGGAAAATCAACATTTACATTTTGTAAATTATGTAAATGAGCCCCTTCTAATTTTATAAATTTAGTTGCAGGTCTTGTCTTTGCTGGTATCGGAATAAATAACTCGCCTTTTAAATATTTACCCGTTAAACTTTTTTTATCCTTTATTAATGCTGCTGCATTACCCACTGCCACTACTTCACCTCCTTGATGTGCAGCTAGCGGCCCCATATCAATAATATGATCGGCTTTACGCATGATTTGTTCATCATGCTCCACTACCACCACTGTGTTACCGAGGTCTCTTAAATTTTGTAAAACAGCAATCAACCTTTCCGTATCTCTTGAATGCAAGCCAATACTTGGCTCGTCTAAAATATATAATGAGTTGGTTAAATTACTTCCTAAGCATCTTGTCAATTGAATTCTTTGGCTTTCACCACCACTCAAACTATTAGCCAAACGGCTTAAAGTTAAATACCCTAACCCAACATCCATTAAGGTTTGTATACGTTGTTCGATTTCAACTAAAATACGTTTTGCAATTTCAGCATCATGTGCTGACAATTTTAAATTTTTAAACCATTGTTGCAACTCTCTTACTGGCATCGCACATAATTCACCAATATGCTTGTCGCCGATTTTTACATACAAGGCTTCCTTACGCACTCGGTATCCATTACACTCAGGACAATTGGTGCGACCTCGATACCTGCTCAACAACACCCTGAATTGAACCTTGTATAAATGCGCTTCAACATCTTTAAAAAAATCATCGATACCTAATGCCTTGCCGGTACCTTTCCAAAGTTGTGTATACTGCGCCTTTGTTAATTTATTAATTGGTTGATGAATGGGAAACCCTGTCTTGCTCGCTTCTTTTACAAACTGATCCTTCCACCAACTCAACTTTTCACCTTTCCAAGGAGCTACACCTCCATCATACACTGATAAAAACGGATTAGCAATGACTAAGTTTTCATCAATACCTAACACCTGACTATACCCTTCGCAGGTAGGACATGCGCCATATGGATTGTTGAAAGAAAATAAATTAGGCGTAGGCTCGTCAAATTCCATTCCATCCAAACTGAACTTATTATTAAAGTCTTGTAATGTGTCGTTGTTTTTTTCAACCCATAACATGCCTTCACCTTCATAAAAAGCAGTGCCAATGGAATCTGTTAAACGGTGAATATCATCCTCGTCAAAATCCTTAACTACAATTCTATCAATAAGCACGTAAACATCATGTGCTTTTATTTTTTTAGTCAACTTGGTTTTAGATAGTTCCAAAGCATCCTCAATTCTTAGAATTTCGGACTCGGTCTTATTAGCTCTTAAATATATACGCGTAAATCCTTTTTGAACCAATATGTTCAACTCCTCTGCAATATCTCTTTTAGCTTGTTGTTTGAATGGAACCAATAAAACCATTTTATCACCCGCCTTCCCTTTTTGCATATATGCAAGTACATCCTGTACATCATGCTTTTTTACCTGCTCACCACTTATGGGAGAATAAGTTTTACCAATTCGAGCAAAAAATACCCTGAAGTAATCATAAATCTCGGTCATGCTCCCCACAGTACTTCGCGGCGTCCTAGTGGTTACTTTTTGTTCAATGGCAATGGCTGGACATAGACCCTTGATATAATCCACGTCGGGCTTACCCATTCGAGACATAAACTGTCTGGCATAGGAGGACAAACTCTCGGCATAACGTCTTTGACCTTCGGCAAACAAAGTGTCAATTGTCAAAGAGGACTTTCCACTTCCTGAAACACCAGTGACCACAATAAACTGGTCACGCGGGAATGCTACTGATACGTTTTTTAAATTATGTACCCTTGCTCCAACAACTTCAATAGCATCTATTCCTTTTTTACTTACAGCCATACAGCAAAATAACAGATTCCTTGTGAATTGGTTGTACCAAATGCGATAAACTTTTCCAAATAGCACCCAAATTGGAATGTGGATATCCTAGAAATATAATTTTCGTTTTCAACAAATGAAAAATCGATTGTATTAGGAAGTAATTTTCCAATACTAACCCAACTAAGTACACCCATACTTAGCCTTCGAACACCTATAAAAAACAAAAATGAACAAAACTGTACAACTCACAGACAACGAATTAATTCAACTTTTCCAACAAGGCAATCCCCGCGCTTTTGATGTTTTAATTGACCGTCACCAAGAAAGAATATTCAATGCCATTAATTTCATGGTGAAGGATAGTTATTTAGCTGAAGATTTAATACAAGATATATTTATAAAAATTATCGATAATTTAAAGTTGGGTAAATACAATGACGAAGGAAAATTTTTACCATGGGCTTTACGCATTGCACATAATTATTGCGTTGACCATTTTAGAAAAGTAAAAAGAACCCCAACGATTAAAACTAGCGACGATCAAGACTTATTTGAAATTATCAAGCATGCCGATCATCCTGCTGATTATAAAATGACACGTTCTCAAACACATCGTGATATTCAAGAGTTGGTTGATTTATTACCTGAAGAACAAAGAGAAATAATTGTATTAAGACACTACGCTAACTTAAGTTTCAAAGAAATAGCACAAATGACCAATTGCAGCATTAATACCGCTTTAGGAAGAATGCGTTATGGCTTAATTAACTTAAGAAAAATGATGAACGAGCGTGGAATGAGTTTATAAGCTTTTAACTATTTATAAAAAAAGGCTCCGAGTTCGGAGCCTTTTTTTATGCTTACATAATAACATAGCTAATTAAGATACTATTGTTTTCCTTTTGCTACACTACATTGAAGCCACTGCAAATACTCATTAATATCAGGTGTGTATCCAACCGGATTTGATAATAAATTTTGATCCGGACTCATCACAACATAAAGAGGTTGTGTTACTTGATTAAAGTTTTCAGCTTGGAAAGTTGCCCATAAATCGCCAACACTGTTTATTTCTTTTTCAGTACCTGCTTTACTAATATATTTAAAACGCTTATCAACAGGTAACATTTCCTTGTCATCAACATATAAGGAAACCAAAATAAAATTTTCTTTAATGTAGCTTGCCACGGCTGG
>JBDKFR010000057.1:0-3248 GCA_039798645.1 Bacteroidota bacterium | reverse complement strand
TAACTGTATTCCATACAATGTTGGTTGAAGAAAAAGGAGTTACCGACACTTGCCAAGATAAAGCATCTCCGGATTCATTCCATACAATTAAAGCTCCGTCATCTGTAATATTGGACACCTCTACATTTGTTATCATATTAATACAAGTATTGATACAATCCGTGCTTAAACAACTTGCACTGTTTACCGTATCAAGGATCAATGCAGCTGGTTGAGGTCCAAATCCATTTGCTAAATTTATTCCAATTCCAGACACCAAATGACAATAACTCATAATTGTTCCACCTTCACTTCCAGCAGGCAGAGGACCTATATCACAATTACCCTCTGTATACCCAGCATCGGCTGTAGGTCCGCAACCATCAATTGCCGTACTATTTCCATTCCAATAACAACCATGTGTGTGTGGAGACCCCAATAAGTGTCCCAATTCATGTGTCATTACTTGTATTGTCCATGAGAATGTGGGAACATTTTCATATTCAACATTTACATCCGAATAGCTATAATTATTTTGAGAACATAACCCATTAATAGCAATGGCAACACCACCTAACCCTCCTGGATCTATCCCAAGTAACTGACCTAAATCTGCATCAAAAATCGGAGTATTAGTACCAAAAGCACTTAAATATTCAAATGAAGTTGTACCTATTCCATTGTAAGGGTCTTGCGAGGTCCAAATAAAAACCGATTTAATCGCGACGGAAATACTATCATTGTCATATAAAGTTTGGATGTTATTAAAAACAGATGTTAACCAGTTAGTTGTTTCTAATTCACTACTGTTATTTGTGGTGTACAAATCATAATCTATTTCAAAATAAATACTTGCGCAGCGATTACTGAGAGCACTCTTCGAAGAAGAAAAATTGGAATTTGGCAACCATTCACTTTCTTTTACATGGCAATCAAATGTATTAACAACGTTCATTTTTGATTCGGAGTAAATTATATATCGGCTACTATTCCCGGGGGTTTTTAATTTTCCTACCACAACATTTCCAAAAGTTGCATTTGAAAAAACTCCATTGCACTCGCCGTTAAAAAAATTAAACGAGGCAATTGACTTAGGATCCCCTTTAATTATTCCACGGTAATAAAGTCCTTTTTCATAGCCTATATTTTTTCTTTTATCGGTATCGACATGAAATCCTTCGGCCATTGGATTAACTTGGTATAGCAGTAAAGAAACTATTTGATCTTGAAACGGAATTTCCAACTCAAGATATTCACTTTTATTAATCATTAATTGGCTTCCCTTATCCTTATTATATGAAGTTATTGTTGCTTCTCTAACAATTTTTGCTATGCCTTCATCAACTTCACTTTCTGTATTAAATATACTGATGCGACTAAAATTTGTCCTTGCGTTTTGAAGGTCTGTGATTTTTTGAGCTACTTTGTTTTGTGCCGTTAGACATACAAAGCTTAATAGTACAAACCATATTACATATTTTTTCATAGCCTTTTTTTCTATAAAGTTATTGAAATTCAGTTTATGTCAATTCTTTTTTCTATCGATGCAATTCGGTTAAAAATGATAAAATGCATCTTCAATATGCTCTATTTTAAATTCTCCCCCCTCCTTGTGTATCGCAATAATATCGAAACGTACTTCGACGTTTAAAGCATTTGAAGTTACATATTCATCTACTGCTTTCACCAAAAGTTGTATTTTTTTTGGTTTTACAAAATCCTGTGGTAGACCAAAAGCAATACTTGACCTTGTTTTAACTTCAATAATTGCAAGTGTATTTTCTTTTTGAGCAATAATGTCTATTTCGGCCTTTTGAAAGGTCCAATTAGTTTCTATTATTTCGTAACCATGGGATTTTAAAAATTCCACAGCTAAGTTCTCCCCCAGTTTCCCTAAATCATTATGCTTTGCCATTTACTCAAAAAAAACTTTACTTTCGGTTGCTGTAACTTGCATTCTAATTTGACGTCCAAAAATCAACGCACGATTATCTTGAATATGTCCCGCTGGAAAGTTATAAATTATTGGAATATCTAACCCTTTTACTGACTCTTCAATAATTTCCAACGCATTGCGACCCCAAGGTATTTCATTATCGTTCATTTTAGTCATTCCGCCTACAATTATGCCTTTTAAACTTGACAAACAGCCATTTCGTTTTAAATTCATCATCATCCTATCTATGTGATATAAATACTCGTCTAAATCTTCTATAAACAATATCTTATCGGTGCAATCGATTGCTGATTCTGATCCTAATAAGCTATACAATATAGATAAATTACCCCCGACTAATTCACCTTTGGCAACACCTATGTGATTTAATGCATCGCAGGACAATGAATATTCGATTTGTTCCCCAAATAAAGCTTTACAAAATGAATCTTTAGCTTCATCTGTTGCTCTTGCGACACTTACCGGCATAATAGCATGAATAGACTCAAATCCTAATCTATTTAAATGACTATGTAAAACGGTTACGTCACTAAAACCTACAATCCATTTTGGGCTTTTTTTAAACTTTGTAAAATCCAATTCATCTATAATTCTGACAGTTCCATACCCACCGCGCACGCACCAAATTGCTTTGATATTCGGATTATCCAATTGCTCCTGAAAATCGGCAGCACGCTGCTCATCTGTCCCAGCCAATTGGTAATAATCTAATCCAATAGTTTTACCTAGCTTAACTTTTAAACCCCAACCCTCTAATAAATCTATGGTTGGTTTTAAATTGTCTTCAATATTTTTACGAGCTGTCGAAACGATAGCGACAGTGTCGCCCTTTTTGAGATACGGTGGTGTAATCATCTTTTTTTGAGAATAAGAAAAAATAGCACTAAAATATATTAAGATAAAAAGTGTTCGCATTAATCCTTTATAGTTACTATAATTGGCTGTTTCAAAAGTAAACAAATCAAAAATTAATTCGGGTTTTCATCCCTAAAAAGTTATTTTTGTGGTCTATTTTAATGATTATGACAACAAATCCAAAACGATATACCATTACTGCTGCGTTACCATACACAAATGGTCCTATACACATAGGTCATTTGGCTGGCGTTTATGTACCGTCCGATATATATGCTCGTTATTTACGTTTGCAAGGAAAGGATGTGGCTTTTATATGCGGTAGTGATGAACATGGGGTCGCCATTTCCATGAAAGCTAAAAAAGAAGGGATTTCACCGCAACAAGTAATTGACAAATATGATGGAATTATCCGTCAATCCTTTATTGATTTTGGGATCTCATTTGATAATTATTC